>JBBQFJ010000023.1:0-30162 GCA_038321755.1 Acidimicrobiia bacterium
TAGAGCGCACGTCGCGGCCCGTCGGAGGTGTTCGGGCTGCTGCGATGCGGGGTCCGACTATGGAACCAGAGCGTCTGTCCGGCCGCGAGCGGCACCGCCTGCCAGGGCAGCGACGCCGCGAGCGTCGGCTCGATGCAGCCACGGTCGTCGACGGGGAGCACGACGTCGAAGCGATCCGACACGACCTCGAGGCCACCGTTGGTCTCGTGTGCGTCGTCGACGGCCACCATCGCGGAGACGTGCACGTCGATCATCGGGTACGCCGGTGCGTCCTGATGCGGCGAGTACCCCGCGCCGCCCGCCAGCTTGTAGTTGATCTTCTCCTTGTAGAGCACCGCGGGTTCGCCGAGCAGTGCGCCGGCCATGTCGAGGAGTGGACCACCGCACAGCAGCGCGCGCAGTCCCGGGTGGATCGGGACGAAGTTCTCGCTCCGGGCGAGGGCCGGCCCCTCCTCGGTGCCCTCGAAGTGTTGGAGGACCCCGTCATCGCCGTCCGGGATCGCCGCGATCTCGTCGACCCACGCGGCGAGCTCCGCAGCTTCGGCGGCCGGGACCGCGTCGACCGCGACCCAGCCGTGGGACCGGAAATGCTCCATCAGCGCAGGGCGATCCTCGTCGCCGAGCCCGAAGACTCGGGGACCTTCGATCGACGCCACCTCCCGAAGATAGCGATCTCGGCCCCGGATCGGGAAGACTGCCCCCGCTGCGAATCCGGCACCTGACCCTGGCAGCTCAGAGCACCGAGCAGGAGACATGGCGAACGAGGAAGCGAGCGACCTCCTCCAGCGGGTGAGCACCCTGCTGGCCGAGCACGCGGACGATGACCAGACCACCTTCTTGGGCGCGCAGTTCGATGCGGGCCTTGCGCGCGTCCACTATCCCCTCGGCCAGGGCGGCCTCGGGCTCGCTCCGAAGCTGCAGGAGGTGGTCGACACCGAGCTCGCCGCCGCCGGCCGGACGTCCTCGTGGCTGCGCAACCCCATGGGCATCGGCATGGTGGGTCCGACGATCGTGGCGCACGGCACCGACGAGCAGCGAGCGATGCTGCGCTCGATCTGGACGGCCGAGGAGATCTGGTGCCAGATGTTCAGTGAGCCGGGGGCGGGCTCGGATGTCGCCACGCTCGCGACGCGGGCCGTGCGCGACGGCGATGTGTGGGTGGTCAACGGGCAGAAGGTCTGGACCTCACTCGCGCACCGGGCGCGCTGGGGGATGCTGCTCGCGCGCACGGATCCCGACGTGCCCAAGAACGCTGGTCTGACCGCGTTCGTCGTCGACATGCACTCGCCGGGTGTCGAGGTGCGTCCGCTGCGCCAGATGACCGGTGGCGCCGACTTCAACGAGGTGTACTTCACCGACGCGCAGGTCCCGGACTCGTCCCGGTTGGGTGGTCTCGGTGACGGTTGGCACGTCGCTGTGACGACGTTGATGAACGAGCGCGTCTCGATCGGCGGTGCGATCGCGCCGCGGGGGAGCGGCCCGATCGGTGGTGCGATCGATGCCTGGAACCGGGCGCCCGATCGCAACCTGGCGAGGCGCGACGAGCTCATGCGGCTCTGGGTCCACGCCGAGGTGCTCCGCCTCGGCGCGCTGCGCGCGTCGGCGCTGCGGGAGCGCGGCACGCCCGGCCCCGAGGGCTCCGTCTTGAAGATGGGTGGCGCGCTGCTCGACCAGCGCATCCAGTCGTTCACCGTGTCGACCCTCGGGCCGACCGGGACGTTGAGCGGGGGGTACGACCCCCCTCCTCGGGACGACCCGGTGGACCACTTCCTCGCGTCCCAGTCCGAGACCATCGCCGGCGGCACCACCGAGGTGATGCGCAACATCCTCGGTGAACGGGTGCTCGGGCTCCCAGCCGAGGCGAAGGCCGACCGGGACGTGCCGTGGAGCAAGATCCCGCGCGGCGCATGAGCGGCGCCCACCGAGATGGCACCATGAACGCCAGCAGCCTGACCGGCAGCCTGACCAGCAGCCTGACCAGCTGGACGAAGCCAAGCACCGAGAAGGAGCAACGATGCCCTTGAACCCCGACGCCGTCGGTACGGTCACGGAACCGGCCGAGGCGACCTGGAGCTCGAAAGACAGCCTGCTCTACGCGCTCGGCGTCGGCGCCGGCGCGACCGATCCCACCGGCTTCGAGCTGGAGTTCACGACGGAGAACAGCACCGACATCGAGCAGCAGGCGCTGCCGACGATGCCGGTGGTGATCAACGCCTCGGGTGGTGGCGGCAACGTCATGGCGGCGATCGGCACCTTCAACTGGGCGATGCTCGTGCACGGCGAGCAGTCGGTCACGCTCCACAAGCCGCTGCCGGTCTCCGGCAAGGCGACGATGCAGGGCAAGGTCGCCGCGATGTACGACAAGGGCAAGGCCGCGGTCGTGGTGCTCGAGAGTGAAGCCACCGACCTCGCCGACGGCAAGCCGTTGTTCACCACGACGATGTCGGCGTTCATCCGCGGTGAGGGGGGCTGGGGCGGCGATCGGGGCCCGAGCGGTCCGCAGAACGTTGCGCCCGAGCGCGAGCCGGACCACGTCGTCTCCTACGAGACGCGCACCGACCAGGCCTTGCTCTACCGCCTGAACGGCGACCGCAACCCGTTGCACTCCGACCCGAAGTTCGCGGAGCTGGCCGGCTTCCCGAAGCCGATCCTCCACGGGCTCTGCACCTACGGGTTCACGGGTCGTGCACTCCTGCACGCCGTGTGCGGGAGCGATCCGACGCGCTTCACCAGCATGTCGGGCCGGTTCTCGACGCCGGTGATGCCGGGTGATCGCCTCGACGTGAAGATCTGGGTCGACGGCAACGAGGCGCTCTACCAGACCTGCGTCGGCGAGAACGTCGTGCTCGACTCCGGCAAGCTCACCTTCCAGTGATCCGATGACGGCGCCCGTGCGGAGCGACGTCGACGCGATCGGGGCGGCCCGCGGCCTGACGACGCTGGTCGAGGCGGAAGCCGACGCCGCCGAGCTCGCGGGGACGATGACCGAGCCGGTCGTCGAAGCGCTCCACGACGCCGGGCTGTTCGGGCTCATGGTCCCGCGTGAGCTCGGTGGCTCTGAGGCCGACATCGCGACCTGCCTCGAGGTCTTCGAGATCCTGGCGTACGCCGATGGCTCCTCGGGCTGGTCGTACATGGCCAACGCGACCGCAGCCGCCTTCGCCGCGGTGTTCACCGGAGACGAGGCGGTCTCGACCATCTTCGGCACCGGCCCGCGCATGCCGGTCGTCGCAGGGATGTTCGGCCCGATCGGGTCGTCGGAGCTCATCGGCGGGAAGTACGTCGCGACCGGCCGCTACGGGTTCGCGAGCGGCAGCGGTCACGCCACGTGGATCAGTGGCGGCACGCTCGTGGTGCGTGACGGCGAGTTCGTCGCGACCCCGAGCGGGCTCCCCGAGATGCGCGTGGTGTTCGTGCCGCGCGCCCACGTCGAGTTCCTGGGCAACTGGGACGTCATGGGTCTCCAGGGCACCGGCAGCTACGACTACGCGCTCGACGCCGAGGTGGTCGACCCTGGCTTCACGTTCCCGCTCATCGGAGCGGTGCGCCAGCGTGGCGGCGCCGTCTACGGGTTCGACGTGCTGGGGGTCACGAGCGCCGGCCACGCCGGCTTCGCCCTCGGCGTCGGGCTCCGAGCGATGGACGAGGTGGTTCGGATCGTCGCGAACAAGGCGAGGCTCGGATCGACGCCGGTGCGCGACCAGCAGCTGTTCCAGTACGAGCTCGGCTTCCATGACGCCGCGATGCGCGCGGCGCGCGCGCTCGTCTTCGAGGTGTTCACGTCGGTCGAGGCCGACCTGTTCTCGGGCAGGGAGCCCAGCGAGATCGAGCGCCAACGTCTCCGTCAGGTCACGACATATGCCACTCGGGTGGCCGCCGAGGCCGTCCGGTTCGCCTACACGTGGGCCGGGTCGAACGCGTTGCGGCAGCCCAGCGTGCTCGGGCGTTGCTTCCGCGACATGCACGCGGCGACCCAGCACGTCTTCGTGGACAACAACACGATCACCGACGCCGGCGTGCTCCGCCTCGCGGCCGCCGCCGCGGCGCAACGCTGAGCGGCTGCGCCTACGCGGTCGGTGCGCGGCGGTTCGCCACGCGGATCGCGAGGAACGCACCGATCATCGCGATCGCAGCGCCGATGACGACCTGCCCGAACACCTGACTCGGGCGCAGAGCGGCGCGGTCGCCCGTGAAGAGCCCGCGACCGTCTTCGCGCACCGCCCAGATCGCGATGCGGAGCGGGACCCAGAGCACGAACGCTCCGATGCCGGCCAACGCTGCGTGCGTGATCGGGGAGTCGGGCTTCCCTCGGCCGGCGACCCATCCCGCCGCGCCGTAACCCAAGAGGATGAGCACGAAGAGGGGATAGCGCCAGCCGCTGCTGTCGAAGTCGGTCATCTCGTGGTCGAGCACCGCGCCGAGCACGGACACGGGAGCGATGACCGCGAGCCCGACGAGCGCTCCGCGCAGCACCACTCGCCATTCGATGTCGAGTCCGGCGTCGAGCTCCTGGGTGGTCACGGCACCATCTTGACGCGGGGAACGGGTCGAACGGCAGTCATGCCCTGAGGCCACCGTCGTCGGCCCCGGGCTCGACCTCGTCGTGGACCATCTGGTCCATGGGGGTTCGGAGTCCGTCACGGAGCAGGGGCCGGACGCCCGAGCGTTGCTTCCAGATGGTGATCGCAGCGAGCACCAGATAGAGGATGCCGATGATGATGCGCTCGAGGTGTCGGACGTCGGACGGGAGCACGGCCCCGAGCACGAACTGCGACATGAACAACCCGAACAGGGCCCAGGCCTCCCGCACGCTGAGGCTGCGGCTCGCGAGCACGGCGACGGCGAACGCCGACTGCGCGGCGGTGAGGAACAGCTCTTCTCGCTGGAGGCGATCGAGGGGGAGGCCCGAGAGCGCACCGCCCGCGACGACGAAGACGATCGGCAGGGTGCCGACGAGCAGCGTCCACTGGTTGACCTTCGACGAGACGAGCGTGCCCAGCCCGGAGTTCGTCTTGAGCCGCCACGCGAACAAGCCCGCGACCAGGAGCTCCGGCGCCTCGGAGGCGATCGGGGCGACCCACTGGACGAGCAGGAAGGTGCTGACGCCGAACTGCTCACCCGTCTCGATGAGCGACGTCGCGAACGGCTCGGCGCACAGGACGATCACGATCGCGGCATACGTGAGCAGCATCCCGACGGTGACCCGTCGGCGGACCTCGGGCAGGACCGCCAGCAGCTCGGCCGGTCCGACGATGTCGGGATCCTCTGCGGGCGCGCCCGACACCCGGACCGCGTACGCGAGGAAGAGGAGCACGAGCACGGCCGCGTCGAAGAGCGTGAGGTGCTGCTTGAGGGGCAGCGTCAGGGAGTACGCGGTCGCGATCACGAGGAACGCGATCTCCACTGAACGAGGCCGGTCGAGGCGCACCACGGTGTCGATCGGCCCCGAGTAGCCGCGGGCCTTGGCGGCCGAGCGCATCCGCCAGGCCGCGATGAGCACCACCATCGGCCAGCCGATGCCGATCAGCAGCCGGTTGCCGCCGGTCATGTTGGCCAGCGCCAACGGGGCGTACTTCTCGGGGTTGCTCCCGGCCTTGTAGGCGAAGGTGAAGTCGACCGCGTACTCGGGGAGCACGGCGATCAGGGCCAACACCGCGAGCGCCAGGCCGCGGGAGACGTCGAGCTCGAGGGCCTCAGCCGACCAAGCGAGCAGGAACGCGGCCCCGACGACGGCGATCCCGAACACCGCCGCGCCGACCAGCTCCGGGGGATGGACCCCGCCGAGGCGCATGACGACGCCGGGGACGGTGAGGGCGGCGGCGAGGCCGTAGGCGACGCCCTTGCGGGTTCGGTGCGCCACCTCGATCGCCACGGTGGGCGATCCTACGGGCGCTCAGGTTGCGCTCCGTCACGGCCGAAAAAGGTGGAATACGCACCCCTCGGGTGTCGTTATACCGGTGCTCCCCACTGTTCCCCCCGGGGGAGGAGCGAGGACGGTGAACCATGAGCGTCAGCACGATCAACCCCACGAGCAACACCCCCACGAACAGCACGGGGACCTGGCGAGACCAGGCCCGATGTCGGGGTGTCGACCCGCAGATCTTCCACCCCTCGGAAGAGGACGAGGTCGCGGCCGACGCGGCCAAGGCGATCTGCGCGCGCTGTCCCGTCGTGGACTCCTGCCTCGAGTTCGCGATCTCGGCTCGCGAGAAGGACGGCGTCTGGGGCGGGCTCACGGCCCGCGAGCGCAGGCGGCTCATCCGCCAGCGGCGGCGCTCGGCCTGACCCCTGACCAGACCCCTGACCTGACCCCTGGCCTGACGCCTGACCTGACGCCTGAGGGGTCCGGCCCATGCGTCGACCGGTAGCCTTCCCTGGTGCTGTTCGACCTCTCGCCCGAGCTCGCCGAGCTGCAGGCGACGTGCCGCAAGCTGGCCCAAGAGCGTGTGGCGCCCCGTGCTCGTGAGATCGACACCACCGAGGAGTATCCCCAGGATCTCTTCGACCTCTTCGTCGATGCGGGCCTGACCGGGCTCTGCATCCCGGAGGAGATCGGCGGTTCGGGTGCCGGGATCCTCGGTCTCACCCTCGCCATCGAAGAGGTCTCCAAGTACTCCCAGGCCGCCGCACTCATGCTGCTCCTGACGCGCTTGCCGACCGGGCCGGTGATGATCGCCGGGAGCGACGAACAGCAGCGCCGCTACGTCACGCCGATCGCCACGGGCGAAGCGCGTGCGGGCTTCGGTCTCTCGGAGCCCCAGGCCGGCAGCGACGTCATGGGCATGCGCACCCGCGCGACGCGCGACGGCGACGACTGGATCCTGAGCGGTACGAAGTGCTGGATGTCCGGGGTGCAGCAGGCCGACTGGTACTGCGTCTTCGCGAAGACCGGTCCCGTCGACTCCCGTGCGCACGACAGCGTCACCGCGTTCATCGTCGAGCGCGCGTGGGACGGCGTCGAGCCGGGCCGGGTCGACAAGAAGATGGGCGTGCGCGGCGTGCACACCGGTGAGCTCCTGCTCGACGACGTGCGTGTGCCGAGCGCGAACGTCATCGGTGAGGTCGGTGGCTTCCGACTCGCGATGCTCGGGCTCAACTCGATGCGACCGATCGTCGCCGCGCGCGGCATCGGCCTCGCCGAAGGCGCGCTGATGTACGCAGTCGAGTACGT
Source organism: Acidimicrobiia bacterium (assembly GCA_038321755.1). Classification (GTDB taxonomy): domain Bacteria; phylum Actinomycetota; class Acidimicrobiia; order IMCC26256; family PALSA-555; genus JALHSW01. Next base: position 7,172 of record JBBQFJ010000023.1, read on the forward strand.
CAAGCAGCGCGAGGCGTTCCAACAGCGCATCTCCGACTTCCAGGGCATCCAGTGGAAGATCGCCGAGCTCGCCACTGAGATCGAAGCCGCACGCCTGCTCACCTATCGGGCCGCCTGCATGGCCGACCGCGCGCAGTACACCAAAGAGTTCGTGCCCTACCTCTCCATGGCGAAGTACTACGCGACCGAGGTCGCGGTCAAGACGTCGGGTGAGGCCCTGCAGATGCTCGGTGCGGCCGGCTACATGCAGGACCACCCGCTCGAGCTCTTCTACCGCGACGCGAAGCAGCTGACGATCGTCGAAGGCACGAGCCAGGTGCAGCTCGGACTGATCGGTCGCGGCGTCATCGATCACGACCTGTGGTGGGACTGATCCCCGTGACCGAACCGGCGACTGATCGAGCGACCCAGACGGCGCTCTGGCCCGACGCGCTCGGGCGGCTGCTCCGTCGAGAGGACCTGCCCCCCGACCTTGCCGACCGGGCGCTGTCCGCGATCCTCGAGGGCGACGCGACCGATGCACAGGTCGCGGCTTTCGGATTCGGCTTGCGCGCGAAAGGGGAGTCGCCGAGCGAGCTCGCGGCCCTCGTGCGGACGATGCTGCGCTTCGCCGAGCGGGTCAAGGTCGACGACCCTGGCGCAGTGGTCGACACCTGCGGCACCGGCGGCGACCGATCCGGTTCGGTGAACGTCTCGACGATGGCCGCGCTCATCGCCGCCGGGGCGGGTGTGCGGGTCGCAAAGCACGGGAACCGCGCCGCGTCGTCCCAGTGCGGATCCGCCGACGTGCTCGAAGCCCTTGGCATCGTGATCGATCTCGGGCCCGACGGTGTGGCGCGCTGCATCGACGAAGCCGGGATCGGCTTCTGCTTCGCGCCGCGCTTCCATCCGGGCATGCGCTTCACCGGACCGCCACGACGGGAGCTCGGCGTCGCCACCACCTTCAACTTCCTCGGCCCCCTCGCGAACCCGGCCGGCGTGCGTCGCCAGGCGGTCGGGGTCTCCGACCCCGCGATGGCAGAGCGCATGGTCCAGACCCTCGCCGAGCTCGGGACCGAACGGGCGCTGGTCTTCTTCGGCCACGACGGCCTCGACGAGCTGACGACCACCACGACGTCGACGGTCCACGAGCTGCGCGACGGCGCCGTGCGCACCTTCGAGATCGATCCGACCTCGTTCGGGATCCCGGCCGCGACGCCCGGCGCACTCGCCGGTGGCGACGCGGCGGGCAACGCGGCGGTCGTCCACCACGTACTCTCGGGCCAGGGCGGGCCCATCCGTGACATCGCGGTGCTGAATGCCGCGGCAGCCCTCGTCGTGGCCGGGCTCGCCGACGAGATCGGCGACGGGATCGAGCAGGCGAAGGCATCGATCGACGACGGTCGTGCCGCGGCTGTGCTCGAGGGGTTCGTGCGGACGAGCGTTGCCGCACGTGAGGAAGGGGCGTGATGGCGAAGGCGTTGCAGTGCCCGGCGTGCGGAACGAAGAAGCGCCTCGATTCGCTCGCGGATGGTGCGTCGTTCCAGTGCGAGAACTGCGGTCAGGTGCTCAAGGTGCCGCCCAGCGTGCACGACCGCCCGAGCCCACGCCCCCCAGCGGCGTCGGCGCCCGCGCCGACGCGAGCACCGGCCTCCTCGGGTGGCGCGCAGCCGCCCGCGCCGAGGCGTCGCTCTCGGCCCACGATGACCGCCGGAGGTGTTGCGGCCGGAGCGGGCGGCACGGCCGTGCTCTCGTCCGCGCCGCCAACCGTTGCTCCCGCCGGGTCGTCACCGCCCCCCATCGTCACTCCCCGCCGGGGCACGAACGCCGATGGTGGATCCGGTCGTGGCGTCGACGCCGGCAGTCGGTCCCGACGCGACTCCCTGCCACTCGCGCTGCGGGTGCTCGCGTGGCTGGTTGCCCTCCCACTCGGGCTCGCGATCGTCGGGTTGCCGGCGCGCAAGGCCGGGTACCTCAGCAGCCAGAAGCTCCTCGATGTCATCGTGAAGAGCGACCTGAGCCGATTCCTCCCGATCGTCGTCATCATCCTGCTCTGGGCGCTGGTCTCGGCACTGCTCGTGACGCTGTTCGTCGAGGGCGGACGCCGGCTGATGTTGCGTCGAAGTCGGAACGCGGCTGCGTCGGACCGCGCGGCTCCGGGTGCCGCCGTGCCCGCGCGCGCGGGACGCGCGTAGGTCCGAACGTCCGTTCGGGATCCGCGGGCGCGGGGATACACTCGCCTGCATGGGCGCCCGGTACCGCTGCCAAGCTTGCGGCAACCTCACGCGCTTCGATGTCACGGTGACGCGTCGGACACGCGAGTACCACCACTTCAGTGTGGGTGGTGACCTCGAGGTGGAAGACCGCGAGCTGTTGGTGGAGCACATCGAAGAGGTCGCGTGCCGCTGGTGCGGCGCCTCGGGTGACGCCATCGAGGACGTCTCGCTCTCCGAGGATGTCTCGCTCTCCGAGGGGTCCGTCGAGGAGCGGGTCGGCGAGCCATGAGCACCCAGGGCGACGCGCCGGCGATGACCGCGGAGTCGCTCCCGGTCCCCGAGTCGCTGCTCGTGCCGCTGCTGGACGTCGCGGCGAACACCATCAGCAGCTACGACGGCGATCTCCCGGCGGTGCTGCGCCCCTTGGCCGGCTTCGATCCTCGCCGCCTCGGAAGCGGCCCGGCGCGTCAGCAGCTCCATCGGGCGCTCGAGGTCGACTCCGTGTTCTTCGAGCGCGTTGCGGAGCGGTTCCTCGCGCTGGATGAAGCGGCCGCGGCGCTCGAGCTGTGGAGCACGCCGCTCGCGCTGCGGCGCATCAACGATGCTGCCGCTCGATCCGATCTCCCCCTCCTGGCATCGGTCCTCTTCGCGGCTCGGCCCGTCGGATGGGAGTTCGCCCTGGGCGCTCTGTGTGTCGCGTTCGACCGTCAGCGCTCCGAGAAGGAGCGCGACGACGACGCGAAGGCGCGCGAGATGCAGCTCACCTCGCTCGACGAGGCTCGACGACGAGCCGAAGAGGCGCGCGACGACGCGCGGGCGACCGTCGAGCGGCTCGAGACACAGCTCCGCGACGAGCGACGGGGTCGGCGCGACCGCGAGATCCGCGCCGACCGCGCGATCGACGACGCGGCCCGACGACGCGAAGAGAGCGAGGCATCGATCGCCCAGGCCCAGGCCGCGGCGGCCGACGCGGAGGGTCGGGTCGCACGGGAGTCGGCGCGTGCCCGTGAAGCCGAGTCGCGTCTCCGTGATCTCCGGCGGGAGCACGCGGATCGGGAACGGGCGCGCGCCCATGCCGGCGGTCTCGCCCCGGAGGAGGTGCGAGCCCTCTCGGATGCCGCTCGCGACGCGCAGCGCTTGGCCGCGCGACTCGTCGGGCTCACGAAGCTGACTGCGTCGGCAACGTCGGGCGCGACGCGCGACGAGGGTTCGGTGAGTCCGCGCCTGCGGGTGCCGTGCCCGCCGGGCCTCCAGGCCGATTCAGCCGACGGGCTCGACGCGATGCTGCGCACCCGGGGAGTGCAGCTCATCATCGACGGCTACAACGTGTCGATGGAGGGTTGGCCCGACGCCCCGGTCGCTGATCAACGGGAACGTCTCGTCGCCGCACTCGCCCGCCTCCACCTCCGGTTGCGGTGTGACGTGGTCGTGGTGTTCGACGGCGCCGACGTCACGGTGGCCCGACCGATCCGCCGACCCGGGGTCAAGGTGCTGTTCTCGTCCGACGGCGAGAAGGCCGATCCGGTCGTGGTGCGGGAGGTCGCGAGGCTCCCGGCCACCACCTCGGCGATCGTCGTCTCGTCGGACCAGTGGGTCCGGGACCACGCCGCCGAAGCGGGCGCCCAGGTCGTCTCCTCCGGAGTGCTCCTCCAGGTGCTCCGTCGGTAGGGGTCAATACCGCGGTCGGTAGCTGTCACACCCCCGTGCGAGCGTGCACGCATGCTCATCGACTGCGACACCTGCGTGATGCAAGCGACCGATGCCTGCGACGACTGCGTCGTCACGTTCATCCACGGCCGTGAGCCGGGTGATGCCGTGATCATCGACGTCGAGGAGGAGCGGGTGATCCGACGCTTCACCCACGTCGGACTGCTGCCCGACCTGCGGCATCGCCGCGCCCAGACGTCCTGAAGAACCAGACGTCCTGCAACCGAGGTCCTCAGTCGGGCGTCTCGGCGCGGAGCGCACCCACGGTCGACTGTTCCTTCGAGCGGTGCTGGAACGGGTCGAACTGGTAGATGCGCATGGCGTTCTCGTGCGTCATCTTGGCGACCTCGGCGTCCGACACGCCGTCGAGCTGCTTGGCGACCGCTTCGGGCGAGTTGGGCCACGACGAGTCCGAGTGGGGGTAGTCGCACTCCCACGTCATCGAGTCGACGCCGATCTTGTCGCGCTCGTCGACCCCGACGCGGTCGCTGATGAAGCAGTAGCTGAAGTGCTCGCGGGCGACCTCGCTCGGCAGTCGGTCTCCGAAGTCCTGGCTCGTCCAGAAGTGGTGCTGCTGGTACACGTAGTCGATGCGCTCGAGCCAGTAGGGGATCCAGCCGGTGCCGCCCTCGGAGAGCGCGAACTGCAGCTTGGGGAACTTGCGGAGGACCTGCGACCAGATCAGGTCGGTGGCCGCGTTCATCGTGTTCAACGGTGTGAGCGTGATCATGATGTCGATCGGCGCGCCGGGTGCGAGCTCGAGCACCGTCGACGACGACCCGATGTGCAAGCAGATCACGGTGCCCTCGTCCTCGCACGCCTGGAAGAACGGGTCCCAGTGGTCGCCGAAGATGTGCGGCCACCCCAGCTTGGCGGGGTTCTCCGAGAAGGTGACCGCGTGGCAGCCCTTCTTCGCGACACGACGCACCTCGTCGGCCATGAGCTGGGGATCCCAGATCGGCGGGATCGAGAGGGGCATGAATCGGCCCGGGTACGTGCCGCACCATTCGTCGATGTGCCAGTCGTTGTAGGCGCGCAGGAGGTTCAGCCCCATGCCGAGGTCCTTCGAGCGCGAGAAGAGCTGCCCACAGAACTGCACGAAGCTGGGGAAGCACATCGACGTGAGCACGCCGTTGCGGTTCATGTCCTTGACGCGCTCGTGGATGTCGTAGCAGCCGGAGCGCATCATGTCGTACGACGTCGGCTCGATGTCGTACTCCTCGGGCGGGCGACCGGCGACCGCGTTGAGGCCGATGTTCGGGATCTCGACCCCCTCGTACGTCCACACGTCGATGCCGTTCTTGTGGACGCTCTTCGGGGCGAACTCCTTCCACTTCTCGGGAAGGTGGTTGTCGAAGAGGTTCGGGGGTTCGACGACGTGGTCGTCGACGCTCACCAGGATGAGGTCCTCGGCGTTGGGCATGGAGCTCCCCCTCACGACTGCACGGAGATCTGGGCGATTGCTGACGTCGGCGTCAGCCTACGTCCTGCCTTCCGGGGGTCGCTAGGGTGCTCGGACCTGCTCCTGGATGGGCGGCGATGCACGTGGAGGCGATGTGAACGATCTCGATGCGGTGAACCTGGCGCTGTTGCTCGCGCGGATCTGGATGGGCGGGATGATGTTCGCCCACGGGTGGCGGCACCTGCAGTCGGTGCGAACCGGCCCGGGGATCGCGAACTGGTTCGAGAGCCTCGGGCTCAAGCCCGGCAAGCTCCACGCCTGGAACGTGACGGTCAGCGAGCTCGTGGTCGGGGCGATGCTGATCCTCGGCTTCCTCACGCCGCTCGCGTACGCGGGCGCCGCGTCGATCGTGCTGGTCGCGCTCGCGACGAACCACTGGAAGAACGGGTTCTTCATCAACAATCCGGGCGAGGGCTACGAGTACGTCGCGACTGTCGCGGTGCTCTCGATCGCGCTGGGCGCGCTCGGCCCGGGTGAGTGGTCGCTCGACCACGCGCTCGACCTCTCGTTCCCCTTCGAACCAGCGACGGCGCTGGCCATCACCGCGATCGTCGGGATCGGTGGCACGGTCGCGTTTCTGGCCACGTTCTGGCGTCCGCCGAAGAAGCAGGACACCGCGAAGTAGGCACGAGCGCTCGAACGCACAAGGAGGGGCGGGCCGATGGCCCGCCCCTCCTCGTCGTTCTAGCTCAGGACCTACTAGCTCAGGACCTGCTAACTGAGAACCTTGGCCTTCTGGGCCGCGTACTCGTCGTCGTTCAGCGTGCCGGCCTCGTGGAGCTTCTTGAGCTTCTCGAGCTCGTCGGCCGAGCTGAAGCCCGCCTGCTGGCGGATCTGGTCCTGGATCTCCTTCGCCTGCTCCTGGCTGCGCTTCGCCATCCCGTGACCCTGGGTGATGAAGTACACCAGGATTCCGAGGTAGGAGAACACGATCACGCCGATGATCCAGAGCGCCTTGACGCCTCCGGAGATGTCGTGGCGGCGGAACAGGTCGCTGAAGATGCTGATCAGCAGCCAGAACCAGATGACGAAGAAGAAGATGTAGAGCATCCCGAGCAGGAACTGCCCGGAGCCGAACTCACCGTCGGCGAGGAACACATTCATCGTTGTCGTTTCCCTTCCCTGTGAACGTCGTGCGCACACCGTACTTCTTGGTGGCGAGCCCTTCCCAGGCCAGCGGCAGGCTCAGGCGGCGGTAGTGGTTCGCGTGAGCTCGGCCACGAGGAGCGGTACCACCTCGTGCCAGTCGCCCACGATGCCCAGGTCGGCCCCGTCGAAGACCAGTGCGTCGGGATCGGAGTTCACGGCGAGCACCGTGCCGGCAGCCCGGACGCCGACCATGTGGTTGAACTTCCCGCTGGTCCCGATCGCGACGTAGAGGCGCGGGGCGATCGTCCGCCCGGTGATGCCCACCTGTCGGGATCGGGGCAGCCAGCCGCGGTCCGTCACCTTGCGGGTTGCCGCGAGCTCCGCGTGGAGGGCGGTGAGGAGCGGGTCGAGCAGCGCATAGTCGTCGGGTTGGATCCCCTGACCGACCCCGATGACCGAGCGCGCCTCGGCGAGCGCGTCGAGATCGTCGTCGCGGGTTCGCGCGAGCACCCGCACGCGCGAGCGGCGCTCGGCCATGATCGTGCTGACCGATGCCGTGGCGACGCGGGGTGTGAGCGTCGCGAGCATGCCGGCGCGCACGGTCGCCAGCTGGACCGTAGAGGTCGCGGTGATCGCGGCGACGAGCTGTCCGCCGAACGCCGGCTTCCACCCGACCAGCCGGCCGTCCGCGACATCCACGTCGACGGCGTCGCCGGTGAGCCCGGCATCGAGTCGCACCGCCGCCCGGGCCGCCACCTCGCGTCCCCATGCGGTGCTCGAGACCAGGAGGGCCCAGACGTCGCCTGCTCGGGCCCAGTCGCCGAGGACCCGCGCGACGTCCTCTTCCACGAGGAGGGCGGCGTCGAGGGCCCCGGTGCCGTCATGGGCGTCGAGCACGACGATGTCGTCAGCGCCCCACGATCCCCAGCGCTCGGGTTCTGCGGGTTCGAGGCTGACCGCGGTCACCGAGCCGCCGACCTGGTGGGCGAGGCCTGCCGCCGCCCCGAGGAGCTCGCACCCGAGGTGGGGCCGAGCCGGTTCGAGCACGACGCCGATGGTCGGTCCGTCGCCCGGCCCCGCGTCGGGGACTCGGTCGTTCGTCGTCGCGGCCTCGGTCGGCTCCGTGAGCGCGCCGCGCCGCACGAGCTCCTCGACCGCCTGGCGAACCTGCTCGTGGAGGGATCCCGTGAGCATCGTGCGTGCCCGATCGACTTCGTGGACACGGATCGCACCGACGCGGGTGGGGCTGCCCGCGGCACCCCACGGCCCGTTGCCCCACGAGCCGCCCCGCAGGTCGGCAGCCGTGAGCGTGCGGATGCTCGACGCATCGACGGTCGCTCGAGCTTCCGGCGGGACCTTGCACGGATCGATCAACCGCTCGGCGCAGGACGCCACCATCGGGAGGTCGACCTCGAGCTGGGCCCAGCCGTCGTCGTGCTCGCATCGCAGGTGGAGCGTCTGGCCCTTCATGCTCAGATGCCGGACGCCGGTCGCGAACGGGAGACCGAGCAGCTCGGCGAGCTCGGGGCCGACCTGGCCGGTGTCGGCGTCGACGGAGTTGCGTCCCGCGAGCACGAGATCGAATGGGCCTTCGTGCTCGATGGCGGCGGCGAGTGCGCGTGCGGTTGCGAGGGTGTCCGAGCCGGCGAAGACGGGATCGGTCACGAGCACGCCGTCGACCGACACGGCGTTCTCCGCACCCCACGCGATCGCTTCGCGCAGGACGTCCTCGGCGGCGGGTGGTCCGAGCGTGAACACCGTGACCGTGCCGTCGCCGACCGCGGCAGCGAGCTCGACGGCCTGCGCGACCGCGCGCCGACAGTACGGGTTCATCTCGAGGTCGAGGCCTTCGCGCTTGAGTCGACCGTCGTCACCCAGCTCGAGCTCGGCGAACGCGGGGATCTGCTTCACGAGGGCGGCGATGCGCACCTGACTACGATGTCAGGTTTCCGAGGCCGCGTTCGACATCAGAACGCCTCGACGGCCCGGCTCGACTCTTGGAGGCACGGCGCGCATGCCAGCACACACGCCAGCACGCATGGAGGTCCGCGAAGCAGTCATCGTCGACACGCTCCGCACCGCGATCGGCAAGCGGAAGGGCGCGCTCTCGGGCTGGCACCCGACCGACCTGCTCGGTCACGCGCTGCGTGAGCTGCTCGAGCGCAACGATGTCGACCCCGGCCAGATCGACGACGTCGTCGGCGGCTGTGTGAGCCAGGCGGGCGAGCAGGGGTGCAACGTCACGCGAAACGCATGGATCGCTGCGGGGCTCCCGCCCCACGTGCCCGCCACGTCCGTGGATCGGCAGTGCGGATCCTCCCAGCAGTCGATGCACTTCGTGGCGCAGGGAGTGATGGCCGGCGCGTACGACCTCGGGATCGCGTGCGGCGTCGAGTCGATGACGCGAGCGCCGATGTCGAGCAACGCTCGTGGCGGCATCGGGCCCTTCTCGCCGGCGTTCCTCGAGGCCTGCGGTGGTGTGCTGGGCATCCAGTTCTGGGTCGCGCAGGTGCTTGCCGACAAGTTCGGCGTCACGCGTGAAGAGATGGATGAGTTCTCGCTGCAGAGCCAACAACGAGCAGCGGAGAACACCGACAACGGGCACTTCGCCAAGGAGATCCTCCCGGTCCCGATCCGCGACGAGGAAGGACGCGAGACCGGTGCGGTGCTCGATGCCGACGAGGGCATCCGGCGCAGCACGTCCCTCGAAGGGCTGGCCGCGCTGCAGCCGGCATGGGAGTCCGATGACCAGCCTGCACCGGACATCACCGCCGGCAACGCGTCGCAGATGAGCGACGGTGCCTCCGCGATGCTGATCGCCGATCGTGCGACGGCCGAGCGCCTCGGACTGCCGATCCGAGCCCGGTTCGTGCACTTCGCCGTGCTGGCCGACGATCCGGTGCTCGTGCTCTCTGCGCCCAACCCGGTCACGCGCAAGCTGCTCGACAAGACCGGCATGAAGATCGACGATTTCGACGCGATGGAGTGCAACGAGGCGTTCGCGGCGATCGCGCTCATGTGGGCGAAGGAGTTCAAGCCGGATCCCGAGAAGTACAACGCACGCGGTGGTGCGATCGCGATCGGGCACCCGCTGGGCGCGAGCGGCGTGCGCATCATGACGACGATGCTCAACCACCTCGAAGCGACGGGCGGCCGGTACGGCTTCCAGACCATGTGTGAGGGCGGCGGGCAGGCCAACGCCACCGTTATCGAGCGCCTCGCCTGATGCACCGGGCATGACGTGATCAGTCTCACGGCAGGCGACGCGCGCCTCGTCGTCGACCCAGAAGGAGGTGGGCGAGTCGTCCACCTCGACGTCGGCGATCTCGGGCTCGTCGTGCCACCGGAGATCGACGATCACAATCACGGCATCTTCCCGATGGCGCCGTGGGCGGGTCGCGTGCGTCACGGCGAGTTCACCTTCGAGGACGAGCGCCACCACCTCCCACTGAACAAGCCTCCCCACGCGATCCACGGCACCGTGCGCGACCTCGCATGGGACGTCGAGGACGAGGGCTCGTCCGCCGCGGTCATCTCGGCTCCGTTGCAGGTTCCGTGGCCGTTCCCCGGTCGAGTCGTGCAGCGCTTCGCGCTCGAGCCCGACGCGCTCTCCTTGACCATGGAGGTGCACGCGACGGAGCAGGCGATGCCCGCTTCGTGCGGCTGGCACCCGTGGTGGAGCCGCTCCCTCGATCGGGGAGAGCCGCTCGAGGTCGAGCTCCACGCGGACCGCATGTACCGCCTCGACGGTGAGGGCATCCCGAGTGGCGAGGTGGTGCCCGTGGTGCCGCCCCCATGGGACGACTGCTTCACCGACCTCGGCGAGCCCGCCGCGATCCTGCGTTGGCCCGGAGCCGGGACGGTCACGATCACGACCGATTGCCCCTGCATCGTGGTGTACACCGACCCTGAGCACGCCGTCTGCGTCGAACCGCAATCGGGGCCGCCCGACGAGTTCAACCTCGCGCCCCGGATCGTGCGCCCGGGATCGCCGCTCGTCGTTCATGCGATGTTCCACTGGGCGTTCGACTACTGACCTACCCTGACGTACTGGTGAGCAACGGTCCGATCACAGACGCAGCGATCGACGCGATCGACGCCTACTGGCGGGCGGCGAACTACCTCACCGTCGGTCAGATCTATCTGCTCGAGAACGCGCTGCTCCGGGAGCCACTCCGGGCCGAGCACATCAAGCCCCGCCTGCTCGGCCATTGGGGGACCTCACCCGGTCTGAGCCTGCTGTACGCGCATCTGAACCGCGTGATCCGGGAGCGGGACACGAACATCATCTACGTCGCGGGCCCCGGGCACGGTGGACCGGCGATCCTCGCCAACGGCTGGCTCGAGGGCACGTACTCCGAGGTGTACCCGGCGATCTCACGCGACGCGGCCGGGATGCGGAACCTCTTCCGTCAGTTCTCGACGCCCGGCGGTGTGCCGAGCCACGTGAGCGTCCCGACGCCGGGATCGATCCACGAGGGTGGCGAGCTGGGGTACGCGCTCGTGCACGCGTTCGGTGCTGCGTTCGACAACCCTGATCTCGTCGTCGCGTGCGTGATCGGCGATGGTGAGGCCGAGACCGGCCCACTCTCGGGTTCGTGGCAGGGCATCAGCTTTCTCAACCCGGTGCGCGACGGTGCCGTGCTCCCGATCCTGCACCTGAACGGGTACAAGATCTCCGGACCGACGGTGCTCGGTCGGGCGAGTGACGACGCGATCCGAGCGATCATCGGCGGATACGGGTACGACGTGCACGTCGTCGAAGGCGATGACCCGCATGCCGTGCACCGTGAGATGGCGGACACCCTCGATCGGTGCTTCGACGACATCCGCACGATCCAGGACGGCGCCCGCGCCCGCGGCTTCGGTGAGCGGCCGCGTTGGCCAGCGATCGTCATGCGCACACCGAAGGGATGGACCGGTCCGAAGGTGCTCGACGGGCTGCCGGTCGAAGGCACCTGGCGTGCACACCAAGTACCACTGCCACATCCGCGCGACAACGCGGCGCAGCTCCAGATGCTCGAGGAGTGGATGCGGTCGTACCGACCGGAGGAGCTGTTCGACGCGGAGGGCTCCCCGGTCGCAGCGCTCACCGAGCTCGCACCGTTGGGAGATCGGCGCATGGGTGCCAACCCGCACGCGAACGGCGGGCGGGTGTTGGTGGATCTCGATCTGCCCGACTTCACCGAGTACGCGGTCGACGTGCGCAGCCCGGGGGAGCAGCAGCTCGAGTCGACGGGCTATCTCGGGGAGGTGCTGCGTGACATCTTCGTTCGCAACGCCGATGCCGCGAACTTCCGTCTCTTCTGCCCGGACGAGACCATGTCGAACCGGCTCACGCCGGTGTTCGAGGTCGAGGACCGCTGTCTCGTCGAACCTCTGCTCCCGACGGACGATCATGTCGCACCCGATGGGCGCGTCATGGAGATCCTCTCCGAGCACAACTGCGAAGGCTGGCTCGAGGGGTACCTCCTCACCGGGCGGCACGGTCTGTTCGCGACGTACGAGGCGTTTGCGATGGTCTCGGCGTCGATGCTCGTGCAGCACACGAAGTGGCTCGAGGCATCGACCGACCTCTCCTGGCGCGAGCCGATCGCGTCGATGAACGTGCTGCTCACGTCGACGTGCTGGCGCAACGACCACAACGGGTTCAGCCACCAGGGTCCTGGGCTGATCGACACCGTGCTCACCAAGCGCGGGAACGTGGTGCGGGTGTACCTCCCGCCGGACGCCAACTGTCTGTTGTCGGTCGCGGACCACTGCCTGCGTAGTCGCGACAACGTCAACCTGATCGTGATCGACAAGCAGCCGCAGCCGCAGTGGCTCGATATGGCCGCGGCGCGTGCACACTGCGCAGCGGGCGCTGGGATCTGGCACTGGGCCGGGTCGCAACGCGGCGATCAGGCCGACCCCGACGTCGTGCTCGCGTCGGCGGGAGACATCCCGACGCTGGAGACGATGGCGGCGGCGGAGATGCTGCGGGAGCACGTGCCGGAGCTGGCCTTCCGGGTCGTGAACGTCGTCGACCTGATGTCGCTCTTCACGCCGGAGAACCACCCGCACGGCATGGACGAGGGGCGGTTCCTCGACCTCTTCACGGCCGAGCGCGACGTCGTCTTCGCGTTCCACGGGTACCCGAGCGCGGTGCACCACGCGATCCACGGACGGCCGCATCCGGGCCGGTTCCACGTGCGCGGGTTCGAAGAGGAGGGCACCACGACGACGCCCTTCGACATGGTCGTGCTCAACGAGATGAGCCGGTACCACCTCGTGCTGGAGGCACTCCGGCGCGCCCGGAACGCGCCGTCGAGCGCCGAGACGCTCGTCACCCACTGCAACGCGATGCTCAAGCGCCACAAGGGCTACGTCGTCGAGCACTTCGAAGACATGCCCGAGGTCCGGGACTGGCGCTGGTCGGGTTCGTGAGCGACGGGGCCGTTGACGGGTTCGTCGTCGGCTGCCTCAACTGCGGGTCGTCCTCGATCAAGGGCGCGGTGTACCGCATCGGCGCGGACGGAACGGAAGCGCGCCTGGCCGAGGCGAAGGCCGAAGGCCTCGATGGCACCGACGCGATCGCCACCGGGGTCCACCGTGTCCTCGACCGCCTCGTCGCCGACGCCGGCACGATGGACGCGGTCGGGCACCGGTTCGTGCACGGCGGACCACTGCGGTTCGACCCCGTAGTGCTCGATGCTTCGGTGCTCGCCGACCTTCATGCCGCGGTGCCGTTCGCGCCGTTGCACCTCCCGGCGGCGCTCGCGGCGGTCGACGCGGTGACCGCAGCGAAACCCAACCTGCCCCAAGTCGCGTGCTTCGATACCGCGTTCCACCGCACGATGCCCGAGGTCGCGTGGCGACTGCCGCTCCCACGCGCGCTCGTCGACACGGGGATCCGCAGGTATGGGTTCCACGGGCTCTCGTACGAGTACGTGGTGTCGGCGATCGGCCGGCGGGAGCTCGGCCAAGCGGTGTTGGCGCATCTCGGGAACGGTGCTAGCCTGGCGGCCACCCGACTCGGCCGTTCGATCGACACCACCATGGGGTTCACGCCCACGGGAGGGATTCCGATGGGGACGCGGAGCGGAGATCTGGACCCGGGGGTCATCATCCATCTCATGCGCGCGCAGGGTCTCGATGCGGACGCGCTCGAGCGGCTGCTCGACCACGAGTCCGGTCTGCTCGGACTCTCCGGCACGACCGGGGACATGCACGAGCTCCTCGACCAGGCGACCGGTCACGACCTGGACGCGGCGCTCGCGGTCGAGGTGTTCAGCATCCGGGTCCGGATGCAGATCGGCGCCTACGCGGCGTTGCTCGGCGGCCTCGACACTGTCGTCTTCACCGGGGGGATCGGCGAGCGCGCGGCGGGCGTGCGCGCCGGCGCGTGCGCGGGGCTCAAAGGGTTCGGCATCCGGATCGACCCCGATCGCAACCTCGCGAACGAACCGATCATCAGCACCGACGAGAGCCCCGTCACCATCAGGGTGGTCGAGACGAACGAGGACCTGATGATCGCCCGGCACACCCGAGCGGTCGTTCGGGGTTAGGTCGCCGCGTCAGCGAGCACGGCCTGCATCGCCGCGAGCTGTTCGCAGTAGTGCCCGGCGGAGTGGTGGACGAACCGCAGGTTGAGGATCGTCGCACTGGCTTCGCGGAGTCGGTCGACGGAGGCCCGGGTGGCATCCCGGTCACCGAGTGGGTCCAGCACATCGGGTTGCAAGGCGATGTCGAGTGGTGCTGACCGTTGCGCCCACGCGTCGCTCGTCCGTGCCTGCGCGACGAGCGCAGCGATCTCGGTCGTGTCGAGCCCGAACGGTGCCCAGGCGTCGCCCAGCTCGACGGCGCGCCGCAGCGAGCGGGCGGTGCGGCCACCGATCCAGATCGGGACCGTCGTGCGGACCGCGAAGGGGTCGATCACCATCCCCGCGTAGTCGTAGTGCGTTCCGTGGTGCTCCGGGACCGGTCGCCCCCAGGATCCTCGGATCGCCCGGAGAGACTCGTCGGCGCGGTCCCCGCGGCCGGCGAACTCGGCATCGAGGAGCGCGAACTCGGGCTCCAACGAACCGACCCCGACCCCGAGGATCAGCCGTCCTCCCGAGATCTGGTCGAGGGTGCCGTACCGCTTCACGATCTCCAGCGGGTGGTGGTACCCGAGGACCAGCACGAACGTCGCGAAGCGGATGATGCTCGTCGGCGCCGCGAGGTAGCCGAAGGTCGAGAGAGGGTCCCAGTAGGTCGCGCCGCGGGTCGCCGCAACGTCCTCGGGGATCGCGACGTGCTCGCTGCACGTGACGTGGTGGTAGCCGAGACGCTCGGCCTCGACGACGATGCGCGCCACCTCGTCGATGCCCGCGTCGCGCTCCCACTTCGCGTGGGCGCGCGGCAAGCGGGTCACGACCGGGGTGACGATCCCCACCTTCATTCTGATGCGTCGCTGAGCGTCGAAGCGGAAGGTGGGAGTCGCATCCAGGGAGCGTCAGGTGCGGGGGAGCAGGGCGCGGTCGGCGATGATGTTCTTCTGCACCTCGGTCGCGCCGGCGCCGATCGACGTGTAGCGCTGGAAGCTGTAGAGCCGCGTCCAGTTCCCCCCGTCGATCGCATCCGGTCCACCTCGGGCGAGCAGACCGTTCGGCCCGAGCAGGTCGACGGCCAGCTCGGCGAGCGTCTGCGCCAGATGGCTCCACTGGAGCTTCGCAAGCGGCACCTCGGGCCAGTTCTTCTGCCCCTTGATGATCTTGGTGAGCGCCCGGTAGTTGAGGAGCTTGGTGAACTCGATGTCGGTGTACGCCCGCGCGATGCGACCACGGATCTCCGGGTCCTCGAGCGCGTCGGGGTTCACCGAGCGTGCGGCCGAGATCATCGACCGCAGGTCGGCGGCCATGGTGATCGCGAGGCCGGCGGTGCCGACGCGCTCGCGACCGAGCGTGCCCATCGCGACCTGCCAGCCCTGGCCTTCTTCGCCGAGGCGGTGCGCAGCCGGGATGCGTGCATCGGTGAACCAGACCTCGTTGAACATCTCGTCGCCCACGATGTCGCGGATCGGACGGCACTCGATGCCCGGGGTCTCCATGTCGATGATGAACGCCGTGATGCCTTCGTGCTTGGCGCCGCGCTCGATCGCACCGGGGTCGGTGCGGAGGAGGAAGAGTCCCCACTTGGCGAGGTGCGCGGTCGAGATCCAGATCTTCTGACCGTTCACGACGTACTCGTCGCCATCGCGCACCGCGGTGGTGCGGAGGTTCGCGAGGTCGGAGCCGGCCTGGGGCTCACTGAAGCCCTGGCACCAGTGCTCCTCGGCGGAGAGGATCCCGGGTAGCCACTGCTGCTGCTGTTCCTCCGAACCCCACGCGATGATCATCGGGCCGATCTGCCAGAGACCGTTCGCGTTGTAGATGCCCGGCGCGCGAACCCGGGCCATCTCCTCGGAGTAGATGACGTTCTGCACGGGCGTCGCTTCGCGACCGTGCCAGCTCTTCGGCCAGTTGATGGCTGCCCAGCCGCCCTCGTCGAGCCGGCGTTGCCAGTCCTTGCGACGCTCCTGGGTGCGCGCGATGCCGGCGTCCTTCCCCGCGTCCTTGTCTTCCTCGCCGCCCCAGTCGGCGAGGAACTTGGGGAGGTTGACGTCGAGCCAGGTGCGGAGCTCGTCGCGGAACGCTTCGTCTTCTGGCGTGTGGGCAAAGTCCATGGGATCCGGTCGCTCTCTTTCCTACAGCTTCTTCCAGGCCCGAGCTTGCTGCTCGAGCGTGCTGACCGATGACTCGAGATCGACGAGTGCGGTTTGGGCATCCGCGAGATTGAACGAGTTGGTGATCGCCGTTCGGTACGCGGTGACGGCGGAGCTGATCCGTGTCGAAGCGGTCGCGGCCTTGCCCGCGATGATCGCGGCGGAGCCGTCGGAGTCCTTCGCAACCTTGCGCAGCTTCAGCGTCCCCCGGTCGATGATCACGAGCTGCGCTTGCACCGCGACGTAGAACGGCTCGAGCTGCAAGAACCGATGCACCTCCGCGCCGGCCGCGGGAACCTGCGCAGCAGCGGTCACGATCTTCTCCTCGGCCTGCGCGAAGTCTCCGGACGGAGCGCTGCCGGGGCGCAGGAGGAACCAGTACCCACCGACCAGGGTGACGAGGACGAGGGCGACGGCGATCAAGACGCGCGGGCTCGGGCCACCGCCGGACGTGGGTCGGCGACCGGAGCGAGGTCGTGGGCGCGGCCCGCCACGGGGCATCTGGCGCTGCGGCATCGGGCCTCGTGGCATCGGGCCTCGTGGCATCTGGCGGCGCGGCATCGGGCCTCGTGGCAGCTGGCCTTGCGGCATCGGACGGCGGGGCATCTGGCCCTGGGGTCCGGGCATCTGGCCCTGGGGTCCGGGCATCGGGCGCGGCGGTCCGCCGAGCGGCGGGCGCCGCGCAGGGTCAGGAGGCCGCGAGCGCGGAGGAGCCGCCACGGCGCCCAGGTTAGGGCCGCGGCGCGGGGCCTCGGAGGTCGATCTCGCAGAACGGGCAGTCATCTCGAAACCGCACGATAGCGAGCCAGACCGGCCGTTGACTAACGTGCGTGTCAGGTTTCTCGAGCCCTCCGGGAGCAGCAGCGCAGATGGATTTCACCTTCTCGGACGACCAAGACGCCCTTCGCGACGCGGTCCGGAGCTTCCTCGCCAACGAGGCGCCCAGCGCGTACGTCCGCGCCATGGCTGATGATGACCGGGGTTTCACCGACGAGCTCTGGACCAAGATCGCCGACGTCGGGTGGCCCGGCCTGCTCGTCCCGGAAGCCCAGGGCGGGCTCGGGCTCGGCCTCGTCGACATGGCGGTCGTGATGGAGGAGATGGGCCGGATCTCGTTCCCGGGACCGTTCTTCTCGTCCGCGGTGCTCGCCACGCTGGCGGCGCGCCACCTCGGGGCCAATGAGCTGCTCGCGCCGCTCGCGTCGGGCACGTTGCGCGGGACGGTCGCACTCGAGGAGCAGGGACACGGCGATCCGGTCGATCGCGTTCGCACGCGCGCCCGACGGAAGGGTGCCAACTGGGTGCTCAACGGTGTGAAGGTGCTCGTGCTCGACGGCCACACTGCCGACTGGGTCATCGTCGTCGCTCGCACCGAGGAAGGGCTCGGCTCATTCCTCATCCAGGCACCCGACGCAGAAGCGATCCCGACGCTCGACCCGACGCGCAAGGCGGCGCGCCTCGTGCTCGAGGACACGCCGGCCGAGCCCATCGGACCCACCGCCGACCAGACGGCCACGTGGCGGCGCATCGTCGACGATGCCGCGGTCATGCTCACGTCCGAGCTCGTGGGGGCGTGCGACGCGGCGCTCGAGCTCGCGGTCGAGTACGCCAAGGTTCGCGTCCAGTTCGATCGACCGATCGCGTCGTTCCAGGCGATCCGCCACAAGGCAGTCGACATGCTCCATCGGCTCGAGCTCTCGCGCGTGGGCACGCACTACGCGGCATGGACGTCCGACATCGACGACCCTGCCCGCGAGCGCGCGGCGGCGATGGCGAAGGGCTTCGTCGGCGAGGCCGCGGTCTTCATCTCGTCCGAGGACATCCAGATCCACGGTGGCGTCGGCTTCACCTGGGACTGCGATGCACACTTCTATTACAAGCGCGCGAAGCAGAACGACGCGATGTTGGGGTACCAGGGCTTTCAGCGCCAGCGCCTCGCGGATCTCGTGCTCGACCCTGCCTAGGCACCGTTCGTAGCAGTGAACGACAAGCGGGCGTCGCTCCGAGACGCCGTGGCGGAGCACGTTCGGGCCGGCGACAGCCTGCACCTCGTCGTCGGACACACCCGGTGGTCGGCGGTGGCGCGCGAGGTCGTCCGTCAGTGGTGGGGCCGCGACCCCGGCTTCGAGCTGGTCATGCTGTCGCTCTCCAGCCTCGGCACCCTGTTCTTCCGTGGTGGCTTGGTCCGGCGTGTCGTGACGGGGTACTCGGGCGACACGTTCCCCAACTTCACGCCCAACCCGATCTTCGCCCGCGCCTATCAACGGGGTGACGTCGACGTCGAGCACTGGTCGTTCCTGGCGTTCTCGCAGCGGCTCGAAGCCGCGGCTCGCGGTCTCCCCGCGGTGACGACCCGTTCGATCGTCGGTTCTTCGATGGAGGCGAACGATGCCTTCACGCTGGTCGACACTCCCTTCGGCGAGCTCGGCCTCCTCGCGCCCCTCGTTCCCGACGTCGCGGTGCTGCATGCCCCGGTCGCCGACCGGGAGGGCAACGTCGCGATCCATCCGCCCCTGCTCGAGGGAGTCTGGGGAGCGCTGGCAGCTCGACGCGGCGCGATCGTGTCGGTGGAGCGCATCGTCGACGATCTGCGTCCGTGGTCACATCTCGTGCGGATCCCGACGCGGCACGTGCTCGCGGTGTGCGACGCCGAGCTCGGCGCGCACCCGGGCGGCCTGTTCTCCGGCGATCTTCCCGTCGACGCCTACGGCGAGGATTACGACTTCTGGGTCGAGGCGCGTGCGGCGACACGCCGTGCCGACGACGCGGATCCGAGCTTCGAAGACTGGATCCGCCACTGGGTGCTCGAGGTCGACTCCCAGGAGACCTACCTCGAGCGCCTCGGTCCCGAGCGCATCGCGATGCTGCGGGCCAAAGCGGCTCCCGAGTCCTGGTTGACCGATCAGGCCGAGCACCCGCCCGATCTGGAGACGCCGCCGAACCGGTGGGAGCTCGCGGCGGTGTGGGGCGCTCGTCACCTCACGAAGCGTGTGCTCGAGCTCGACGCCGACGCGGTGCTCGCAGGCGCCGGGGTCGCGAACCTGACCGCGTGGCTCGCGGTGGCGAACGCGCGAGCGCAGGGCAGCGACGTCGAGCTCACCGCGGAGATCGGCCTCTGGGGCTACGACCCCACGCCGGCCGATCCCTTCGTCCTCAACCATCGGAACTTCTGGCGCTCGACGATGCTCGGAGACGCGGCGATGGTGCTCGGCACCCTGGTCGGCGGAGCAGGCTCGACGACACTTGCGTGCCTGGGTGGGGCGCAGGTCGACCGTCGCGGGAACATCAACTCGACGCTGATCCCCGACGGCCCGTTCCTCGTCGGCTCTGGTGGTGGGAACGACGTGGCATCCGTGTGCGAAGAGGCGGTCGTCGTCGCGCTCCTCGCTCCGCAGCG
Source organism: Acidimicrobiia bacterium (assembly GCA_038321755.1). Taxonomy (GTDB): domain Bacteria; phylum Actinomycetota; class Acidimicrobiia; order IMCC26256; family PALSA-555; genus JALHSW01. Next base: position 26,746 of record JBBQFJ010000023.1, read on the forward strand.
CACGCCAGAGGAGTGCGGCTATGTGACGTCGCCAGGCCGGGCTGTCCGCGCGCTGGTGACGGATCTGGGCATCCTCGAGAAGCTCGAGGTGGATGGCGACCTCGTGCTCACGGCCGTGCCCCTCGGCGACGGGTCGCTCGCGGATCGCATCGCCGCCGCGCGCGCGGGGTGTGGGTGGAACCTGGAAGTCGCACCGACCGTGGGAGAGCTCGAAGCACCCACCCGAGATGAGATCACCGCGTTGCGCAGCTGGGATCCGCGCGGCTGGTTCCTGCGCGATCGCTGAGCGGCGTCGCGTTCCGTCACGACCAAGTCCCGGCCGGTCAGGACCAAGTCTCGGCCGGACTCGGCCTGCCGAAGAAGTAGCCCTGGGCCAAGGTCGCGCCGACCGCAGCGATGGCATCGCGCTCCGCTTCGGTCTCGACTCCTTCGGCGATGATCTCGCCCCCGGTGACCGACGCGAAGTGGGCAAGGCCCGCGACCAGTGCTTGACGGGCCGCATCACCTTCGAGTCCGCGGACCCACGTGTGATCGAGCTTGATGAAGAGGGGCTCGAGGGCGAGGATGTGCCGCAGGCTCGAGTACCCCGCGCCCGCGTCGTCCACGGCGATGTGAACTCCAGGGAACGACGTCAACGCCTCGCGTACCGCGGCGTAGTTGTGCACCTGCTCGCGTTCGGTGATCTCGAGCACGATCGTGCGGTTCGGGGCTCCTCGCATCACTTCCCGAAGGCGCTCGGTCTCGAGGACGAGCTTGGCAGATGCGTTCACGCTCAGGAACGCATGCGCAGGGAGCTCGGTCGCACCGGAGAACGCTGCCTCGAGGGTTGCGATCTCGAGATCCAGATCGAGGCCGGCCCCGACGCTGACGGCGTCGCCGAACCACCTCGCGGGCGGCCGCTCGTCGGTGAATCGGGTGAGTGCCTCGAAGCCGACGAACGTGCCGTCGGCGATGCGCACGACGGGTTGGTACACCGGATGGAAGTACCGGTGGTCGATGATGTCGCGCAGGGCCGCGCGCGTCGCAATGAGATCGATCCCACCTGACAACCGAGTGGCGAGGATCTCGCTCACCGCCGGAGCGAGGTCGATTGCGGTCGCGAGCGTCTGCCCGACGGGGATCGGCTCTCCCGCGACGTCGACCATGGCGGAGGTGAGGACGAGCACGCCGGCGATCTCTCCGCCTCGAACGAGCGGGGTGAACGCGGTCGTGATGCGCCTGCGCTTGCGCCGCCCGGCTTCCTCCCGACTCCACGGACCCGCGCGGCTCCGCAGCCCGATCTCCTGCGCAAGCTCCGCCGGGAGGTCACGCCCCGGCTCCCAGCTGATGCGACCGGCACGTGACAGCGTGGTCACTCGGTCGTCGTGCAGCTCGAGCACCGCGCAACCGCTGACCGTGGTGAGGTCGGCGACGGCGTCGCACACGGCTTGAGCGGGATCGGCCACGATGGGGTCGGTCGCGACCTTCGACAGTCGCACGATGACCGCCGAGCGTTCGCGCCAGCTCTGCTGGACGACCTCACGCCACGCATGCTGGCCGCGGATCTGCGCGCGCAGGCGCGCCACGAGCTCATCAGGGTGGACGGGCTTGGTGATGTAGTCGCTGGCGCCGGCTTCGAGACCCGCGACGCGATGATCGACGTCGGCCTGACCGGTGACGAGGACGACGGGGAGTGTGCGGGTCGCCGGGTCGGCACGGAGCCTGCGCAGCACCTGGAGGCCGTCGAGCCCCGGCATGCGCGTGTCGAGGAGGACGGCTGCAGGGGGGTCGGCCGCGATGGCTTCGAGCGCGGCAGTCCCGTCGCAGGCTTCGATCGCCACGAAGCCCGCCTTGGTCAGGACGCGGGAGAACAGCTGACGAGTCGACGCATCGTCGTCGGCAACGAGCACCCGGGGCATCTCAGGCATCTGGTTCCTCACGGTCGAGCACTTCACGCACCGCGTGCACGAGGTCGCCGGGTCGGAACGGCTTGGCGAGGAACGCCGAGCCGTCGAGCATCTCCGGGGTGATCACGCCTTCGGCGTAGCCGGACATGAAGAGGATGCGGATGCCCGGCCGCTGCTGCAGCATCTCGGTCGCCAGCTCTGGTCCTCGTGTCCCGGGGAGCACGACATCGGTGAGGAGGAGGTCGATGCGTTTGCGGTGCCCGAGCGCGGCGCGGCGGGCGTGCGCTGCGTCGCTGGTCTCGATGACGTGGAAGCCCCGCCCGCGGAGGGTCTCGACCGAGAGCGAGCGCACCGCGGGGTCGTCCTCCACGATCAGGATCGTCTCGTCGCCAGTCTCGTTGCCGGTCTCGTGAACGGGAGCCGGCGCAGTGGACGGGCTGGGTCCGGGGGTACCGATCGTGACGGGCAGGTACACCCGAAAGGTGCTGCCCTCGCCCGGTTCGCTGTACACGGTCACGTGCCCCCCGGTCTGCGTGACGATCCCGTAGACCGTCGACAGACCGAGCCCCGTGCCCTTGCCCACGTCCTTGGTCGTGAAGAAGGGCTCGAACGCGCGAGCACGCACCGCTGCGTCCATCCCGATGCCGGTGTCCGAGACGGAGAGCAGGACAAACGGCCCCTCGCCCCGGTATTGCTCGACGGTGGTCGTCTCGAAGACGAGTCGACCTCCGCGCGGCATCGCGTCCCCGGCGTTGACCGCCAGGTTGAGCACGACCTGCTCGAGCTGGCTCGGGTCGGCGCGCACCATCGCCGTGGCTCCCCGGAAGTGAGTCTCGATCTCGACGTCCTCCGGCACGACGCGCCGGATCATCGGGGAAATCTGTTCGATCGTTCCCCGCACATCGGCGACCGACGGTCCGAGCACTCGACGGCGGCTGAACGACAGGAGCTGGTCGACGAGGTGCGCGGCGCGCTCGGCCGCGTGCTCGATCTCCTGGAGATCACTCTCGAGCGGGCTCCGATCCGGCAGGTCGTCGAGCAGGAGCGCCGTGTACCCGGTGATGGCCGTCAGGATGTTGTTGATGTCGTGCGCGACGCCTCCGGCGAGACGACCGAGCGCTTCCATCTTTCCTGCCTGTGCCATCTCCTGCTCGAGGCGCCGGCGCTCCGTGACGTCGGCGAACGACGAGACGACCGCATAGGGCAGGGGATCCCCCGGCCGGAAGAGCGGGCGCGTGCTCAGCGAGATCCAGCGTCGATAGCCGTCCGGCGTGAGGATTCCCTCCAGCACGTCGACGCGCGGCTTCCCGTCGCTGAGCGTCGCGTGGGTCGGGAGCTCGTCCCGGGCGAACTCGGTTCCGTCTTCGCGGATCGGGAGCGTTTCGAACTCATGCCGATGCTCGACGAGCTCGTCGTGGGGCGTTCGGAAGATCTCGGTCGCGGCATGGTTGGCGGCCATGACCGTGTGATCGGCGCGGGTGAGCAGGATCCCCTCGTCGAGTGCATCGAAGATGACGTGGAGCTGGTCATC
>JBBQFJ010000024.1:0-30100 GCA_038321755.1 Acidimicrobiia bacterium
AGATCGTCGATTTGATCGAGCGACTGGAACGTCCGAACCAACCCGGCCCGGGCACGCTGGTGAGGCCGCTGGCGCGTCAGGTCGTTGCCGTCGAAGATGATGCTGCCGGTGCTCGTGGGAACGAACCCGGAGATCGAGTCGACCATCGTGGTCTTGCCCGCGCCATTCGGACCGATGAGCCCGACGACCTTTCCCGGCTCGACCGAGAGTGAGGCGTGGTCCACGGCGCGGACCCCGCCGAAGGAGACCGAGATCTCGCGGCACTCGAGCAGGGGATTCACCGCGAGCCCTCGGTGGCGATCGCGGCGCCGGCTGTTGGCGAACCGGAGACCGGCACGGCGGGCGCGGGCAAGCCGGGCCGTGGCCGGGCGCCGCGCGCCCGGCGGTGAAACGCGCCCGCGATGCCCTGCGGGTTGAGAATCGCAGTCACGACCAGCGCGATGCCGCCGATGAAGAGCTGCATGTTGGCCGACGATCCGCTCCCGGCAGTGAGCTGCTCGAGCCCGAAGAAGAACACACCACCCGCGGTGACCAGGCCCGCCACCAGCGCGCCACCCACGCTGGTGATCCCACCGATGTACGCGAACGCAAGGACCGTGAGCGATGCGAAGAGGCCGTAGCTGGCGTCGGAGATGGTGCCGAAGCGATAACCGATGAGCGCACCTCCGATCCCGGCGATGAACGCCGAGATCGCGAACGCGACGAGCTTCGTGCTGGCGACGTCGATGCCAGCCGCGGCCGCGGCTCGCTCGTTCGCCCGAACCGCCAACATCCGTCGGCCCAACGTCCCGCGTCGCAGGTTCGTCACCGCCATCACGAGGAGGAAGAGCACCGTCACGACGAGGACACCGAACGCCGGACGGAAGAGGTCGCCCTTGGCGGTCAGACCCAGGTTGACCCCGAAGATCTCGGGATCGGGGATGTGGATCCCACCGCCGGAGATGCTACCGGTGTAGTCGGGGTTCTTGAACACGAACTCCTGGATCGCGACACCGCCGGCGAGGGTCACGATGGCGAGGTTGATGCCCCGCACCCGCAGTGCGGGGAGCCCGACCGCCACTCCGAACGCCGTCGCGACGAGCGCGGCAAGGATCGGCGCGATCGGGAACGGGACGTTCATCTCGCCGCCGAAGCGGGCGAGAGCAAACCCCGCGACGCCGGCGAAGGCCATCTGCGCGAGCGAGATCTGTCCCACGAAACCGGTGAGCACGACGAGCGACAAGGCGAGCACCGCGGCGATGAGGCTGGTGAGGAGCGCGACGCGCCATCCGCCGGGCAGCACGAAGAACGCCGCCACCACGGCCGCGAACGGCAGCACGAGCTTCAGCACGGTTGGGTGCGGCAGCGGCGCGCGCGGCAGCTCCTCGAACTCGAGTGAGCCTCGAGTCGGAAGGCGCTTTCCCAGGATGATGAGGGCGATCACGATCGCGATGAAGGGCAGCCCCTCCCGCGCGCCGATCTTGGGCCACCACGTCACGTCGATCTGGACCTGGAGGAACGAGGACTGGATCATGCCGATGGCCAGGCCGGCGGCACACGTCACCCCGAACGAAGTGAACCGGCCGATCAACGCGGCGCCGAGCGCGGGAACGAAGTACAGCGCGGTGAAGAGGAGCGGCGAGAGCTGAGTGAGCGGCGAAGCGAGGATCCCGACGAGGCCGGCCAGGACCGCGGCGAAGGTCCAGTTGACTGCGGCGAGCACGTCGGGCGAGAAGCCGAGGGTGATGGCCCCCCGCTCGTCCTCGGCCGCGGCTCGTGTCGCGAGACCGAAGCGTGTGAACCGGTACACGACCCAGAGCACGAACGCGAGCACGATCGCGATGCCGGCCAGCCAAAGCCCGTCGCGCGGGATGGTCAGGTTCTCGGCAAACGTCACCGGCTCGGAGGGAAGGATCTTGGCCGGGATGACCGTCGTCTCCTCGAAGCGCAGCTGCACCATTGCGAGGATCATGATGAGGACGCCCACCGACGCCACCACCTTGGCCAACGCGGGGGCCGTTCGCAGCGGACGGAACACCAGCGCGTAGGTCAAGAAGCCCAGCGCCCCTGCGGTCGCGAGGGCGAGGACGAGCGCAGGGACGAACGCCACCCCGCCACCGAGGTGGATCCGAGCCGGGAGGCCGGGGATCGGGAGCGCGTAGTCGCCGTTGACCCGGAGGTCGTAGAACAAGTACGCGGTCCACGTCGCCATGGCACCGTACGCGAAGTTGACGACGCCCGACCCGCGATAGGTGAGCACGATCCCCAGGGCGAGGATCGCGATCACCGCGCCGGCGCCGGTGCCGAGCAGCAGATAGAACGCGTAATCGGTCACCGGAGAATCAGCAGGAGCGTGAACGGATCAGGGCAGGTACGCGATCCCGTCGATCAGCTTCCCGCCGGCAAGGAGCTTCTGCTTGCCTCCGGGCAACACCTTGGTGAAGGGGACGGCGAACGCACAGACTGCGGGGTACGCGGCCACCTGACCGCACTCGTACGGTTGTCCGGCTCCCCAGGTCTTCTTGCCCTTCGCGGTCGAGTACGTGTCGTAGACGGACTGGCCGGTGACCTTGCCGCTCTTCGCCACATCGGCTGCGGTCTCGGCCAAGGTCGCCAAGGCGGTGAAGCCGACGACGGCGAAGCCACCGGTGTTCGCCTGCTTGGGCGAGACGCCGGTTGCCTTCCCGATGTACTTGGCGGCCGTCTTGACCTGCGGGCTGTTCGGGTCGCTGGCCCCCGCAAAGATCCAACCGGCCGCGTCAGCGCCAGCAGCCTTGAGCACGTCCTCGCGAGCGCACGTAGAGATGGCCAGCGCGGGAATCTTGAGTCCGAGCGCGGCCCGCGCCCGGATCGTGCCGACACAACCGGCTTCCGAGTAGAGCGAGATCAGGGCATCGGGGTTGCCCGCCGTTGCTTCGCGGACGAGTCCCTGGTAGCCGGCGTCGGTCTCGTTGTCGCCGCCCTTCACCACGGTGTGCTTGATCCCAGCCTTGTCGAGCGAGGCCTCCATGAGCGCGAGACCGGTGTTGCCGGCCGCGTTGTCGGTGCTCACGATGCCGACCGTCTTCGCGCCCAACGTCTCTTTGGCCACCTTGACGATCGGCGGCATCACCGAAAGGTTCCCGCCAGTGGTGAACACCGCCTTCTGCTTGTAGTCGCCCGGGAGGATCGGGATGGTCCCGACGACGGGGATGCCCGCCGCCTCGAAGGTCTTGAAGTCGGTGAAGACATCGAGACCGACGAGCACCAGATCGACCTTGGCCTCGACGAGCTGCTGGGCACACTGCTGGGAGGACTCCGGCGTGCCCTTGACGATGCACTTCTCGATCTTCACCGGCCGTCCGCCGAAGCCGTTCAACTTGTCGTTCGCGTAGGCGGCGGCACCGGCAAAGCCCGCGCTGAACTCGGGGAAGTCGAGCCCCGGCGCGCCTTCGCTGTTCACCACGCCGATGGTGATCGGCGCACCGCTCGGCTTCGTGGTGCGGCTCGCACCGGCGAGTGGGGCGGCCATGACGACCGAGGTCGCGACCACGAGCAGTGCCGCGAGCGGCTGCTTCCAACGACGAGTTGCCATGCTGGTTCCCCCCAGTACGGCCGAGGAACGCCTCGACCTCGGCCTGATTCAACCATCTCTGCGATCCTGGCACCAAAGTAACCGACTGGTTAGTTTGATGCTCGCCGCCTCCGTTCCGCGAGGCCGAGGCCCGGAGGTGCTCATGGCCCAGACCGCTGACGACCGCCAGTCCTCCGTGCCGTCGGCCCAGCCCGGGCCGTCGGTCCAGGAGCTGCTCGACGCCGACACCCGCCCGGTGCCGCCTGCGCTTCGGGACCGCTCCCACCGCCCGCTCGGCACCGACCCCGTCGCCCGGGATCGCTACACCTCGTACGACTGGCATCGCCTCGAGGTGGAACGCCTCTGGCGACGCGTCTGGCAGATGGCATGTCGCGAAGAGGACATCCCCGAGGTCGGCGACCACCTCGTCTACGACATCGTCGACGACTCGCTCATCGTCGTGCGCACCGCGCCGGACCGTATCCGCGCGTTCCACAACTCGTGCCTGCACCGGGGCACGACGCTCTGCGCCGAGGCCGGCAACACCGAGCAGTTCCAATGCCCGTTCCATGGCTGGACCTGGGATCTCGACGGACGCTTGATCGGCATCCCCTCGGACTGGGACTTCCCCCAGGTCGACCCGGCGGAGTTCGGCCTCCCGGAGGCGCACGTCGACACCTGGGGCGGCTTCGTGTTCGTGAACCTGGACCCCGACTGCGAATCGTTCGACATCTACCTCGAGAACCTGCCCGCCCAGTTCGCCGACTGGTCGCTCGCGGAGCGCCACAAGGCCGTGCACGTTCGCAAGACGTTCGCCTGCAACTGGAAGGTGGCGCTCGAGGGTTTCATCGAGTCGTACCACGTGATCGCGACGCACCCCCAGATCCTCGGGTCGACGGGCGACGCCAACACCCAGTACGACACGTGGCACGCCGTCCGGCACGTGAACCGGATGATCACGCCGTTCGCAGTCGCGAGCCCGTTCGTGGCCGCGGACACCTCCGAACAGGAGGTTGCGGAGTCGATGCTGCGAATCGGGAGTCGGGGTGCACCGGTCGAGGTGGAGGTTCCCGAGGGTGTCACCGCGCGTGCGTTCATGGCCGAGACCATGCGCTCTGCCCTCGGGAAGTCATTCGGCGTGGACCTCTCGGATCGCAGCGACAGTGAGATGCTCGACGCGATCGAGTACTACCTGTTCCCGAACTTCGCTCCGTGGGCGGGAGTGCTGCAGGGCATCACCTACCGGTTCCGACCCGACGGCGACAACCCCGACCGTTGCCAGATGGACATCATGTTGCTGCGCCCGATCAGCAGCGATGACCCGCGACCCGCGTCGGTAGCCGTACACGAGCTCGGCGTCGACGAAGGCTTCGACCTGGCGCCCGAGCTCGGTGGCCTGGTCGGCATCCTCGAACAGGACGCATCGAATCTCCCACGCGTGCAGCGGGGCCTGAAGACCTCGGGGTACGGCAAGGTGAACTTGGGGGAATACCAGGAGAGTCGGATCCGCCACTTCCACCAGACCCTGGGCGACTACCTCGAACGAGCCTGAGGGCGCGGCGAGGAGCGGTCGGCGGCGAGGAGCTCGGTGACGGTGTCGTGGAAGCGATGCAGGCCGAGCTCGTTCCGGCCGAACACGAACTCGGAGTTGGCGCCCGAGGTGAGACCCCGTTCGATCCCGGCTCCGGTCACGTAGTCCTCGTCGCGCACGACCCCGAAGAGCATCTCGGCGATCGCCTCGATGCCCGCCAGCTCCTCGTCCCTGGGCTCGTGGTCCCAGAAGATCGACTGCACGGTACGAGAGCGGTCATGCGTAGGGCCGGGGAACAGCTGTGACATCAGGACGCCGTGCTCGAGGAAGGCGAGCGACACGTTCGGGAACAGCGTGCACACGAGGCCGAGGCCCTCGTAGTCGCCCCACTCCTCTTCCGGCTTGGTCCGCAACCGCTCGATGCCATGGCAGGCGAACCCGACCCGCTGGTGCGGCCCCCACGCGTCGCAGGTCATCACGTTGCTCATGAACTGCTTGAAGAGCGTGTCGCGGTGCAGCGATCCGAAGTGATAGCCCTCGAGGTACCCGTCGTAGACGAGCTTCCAGTTCGCGCCCTCGATCTCGCGCCGCGACGCGAGGGGCCACTCCCCCATCCCGAACGGACCGAGCACCTCTTCGTAGCCGGCCAGCCAGTCATCGAGGTCGATCTCGACGCCGGGCGTGATGCACACGAACACCATGCCGACGCGCTCCGCGCACGCGAGCGGCGTGAGCCCCATCGTCGTCGTGTCGAGGGCACCGAAGGTGGCTTCGCCGGGCACGCCGACCAACGCGCCGTCGTTGTCGTACGTCCAGCCGTGGTACGGGCACGTGTGGCGTCGAGCGGTCCCGCAGCCCTCGGGCGTGACGATCGCGCCGCGGTGTCGGCACACGTCGAGGAATGCCCGCACCGTGCCGTCCTTGCCCCGGGTCATGAGCACGGGGACGTCGAGCACGCTCTCGACCTTGTACGAGCCGGGGTCGGGGATCTCGCTCGTGAGCGAGAGCATGAGCGGGACCCGCCGGAAGATGCCGTCCATCTCGGCCTGCCAACGCCCAGGATCGGAGTAGTTCGACACCGGCACCCGGTAGGTCGAGTCCGCCTGGTCGGTCGTGCCGGCCTCGGCGTGGACGAGCAGCCGCCTGGTCAGCTCGACGAACGCATCCTGGTGCACGATGGGAAAACTAATCGACTGGTGAGTTTCTGCGCATCGCCCTCAGGCGTCGTGACCGAGCACCCAGCGGATGCTGCGGCGGAGCATCTCGAGGTACTCGGGCTTCTCCCACGAGCATCGCTCGACGACCGGGTAGTACTCGACCAACGGCACCATGTCGTAGTGCCCCCGGCAATGGCCGAGCGTGTTGTAGAGGACGGCACCGCGGCCGAGAGCCCGGAGATAGATGATGAGGTGCTCCGGATCGGCGCTCGACCAGTCGGACTCGGCGAAGCCGACCGCCTCTCCTTGCCAACGCGTGTGCGCCAGCACCTGCAGCGCGGCCCTGCCGTGGTACTCGCACAGGTAGAGCTCGTCGTCGGTCTCGAAGCCGTCGATGCCGGTCACGAGCCAATGTTCGGGGTCGGCGATCTCCACCGGGTAGGGATGGATCGGCGGGTGCGCGACGAACTGGCTGCCGAGCGTCTCGGCCCACAGTGGGAACACCCGCGGCGCCTCGACGCCCGCCGGCCGGGGGAGGTCGAGCGCGGCGCTCGTGCCATGGAGCGCCAGCCAGCGGCCGCCGCCCTCGACCCAGTCGCGGATCGCCCGCTGGGCGCTCTCCGAGGGGCGAACGTCACACGTGTAGCTGACGAGGAACGCTCCTGCGGCGATCGACGCCGCGTCCTCGTAGTCCGCGACCACTCGGACCCGCGCCTGCTCGTGCTCGCCCAGGAGCGCGAGCAGCTCACGGCGGGCGAAGTCGAAGTCGTGGTACTTCCCGCCGGCGACGAGCGTGCCGTCGACGCGCGCTGGCGCGGCCATCAGGGCGCACATCCGGTTGCGGCGAGGACACGCATCGAGCGGACAGTACGGGCGGCTTCGGCGGTTGTAAAGAATTGACCCTTTGGTTAGTTTCTGTCGGCGCGCGAGACCCCAGCCGCCCGGACCACCGAGACCCGAGACCCGAGACCACTGGAGCATCAATGCTGATCGTCACCGGAACCGTCGAGGTCGACCCGGACCAGGTCGACGAGCTGATGGCGGCAGTCCGAACCGCGACGGCCGCGACGCGGGTCGAGGACGGCTGCCTCGCCTACTCCTTCAGCGTCGACCTGCTGGATCCGGCGATCGTGAACGTCGTCGAGCGGTGGCGAGATCAGGAGGCGCTGACGGCGCACCTCGCGAGCCCGCACATCGCCGCCTTCTTGACCGAGGCCGGTCCCGCCATCAAGGGGATGGACATCCTCAAGTACGAGATCGCTTCGTCGGGTCCGGTCTTCGAGTGAGCGACCCGCTCGCCGCGTACGCGGCGCAGGCGCGCGGCTGGCTCGAGGAGCACGCGGCGCCACGCGCCCAGACGCTCGACGCTCAGGTGTGGGGAGAAGGGGTCGACACGACCGCGGTGTTCCACAACCTCTCCGAGGACGAAGAGGGCGCGCTGCTCGATGAACTGCGTACCTGGCAGCAACGCAAGTTCGACGCCGGCTACGGCGCGATCTCCTGGCCCGAGGAGCTGGGTGGGGCGGGACTCACTGCGGCCCACGAACGGGCGTTCCGACGAGAGGAATCTGCGTTCGCGACGCCACGGAGCCACGAGGTCTTCGGGGTCACCGTCGGTCTGATCGCCCCCACGGTGCGGATCTTCGGGACGCCCGAGCAACGGGACCGATTCATCCGGCCCCTGCTGCGAACGGACTTCCTCGCCTGCCAGCTGTTCTCCGAACCCGGCGCTGGATCGGATCTGGCCTCGCTGGCGACCCGGGCCGTGCGCGACGGCGACGAGTGGGTCATCACCGGACAGAAGGTCTGGACCAGCGGCGCGCTGCACTGCGCATGGGGTGAGCTGATCGCGCGCACGGACCCCGACGTCTCGAAGCACAAGGGGATGACCGCGTTCCTCGTGCCGCTCGATGCGGACGGAGTGGAGATCCGTCCGATCCGTCAGATGAGCGGCGGGTCGTCCTTCAACGAAGTCTTCCTCACCGAGGTTCGCGTGCCGGATTCGTTGCGCCTCGGCGCGGAAGGCGAAGGCTGGAAGGTCGCACTCACCACATTGGGGTTCGAGCGATCGGCCTCGAGTGGGAGCGGCACCCAGAGCCGGGTCGGCGGCTCGTGGACACAGCTCCTCGGGCTCGCGCAGTACCTCGACCGCACGGACGACCCGCTCGCGCGTCAGGACCTCGCGCGCGCCTACTGCTACTTCCGCCTCATGGCGCTCAACGCGCAGCGCGCCCAGGCGATGGCGCGCAGCGGCACGCCGGGCCCCGAGGGCTCGATCGGCAAGGTGTTCTGGACCGAGGGCATGCGCGAGCTCACCGAGATCACGACCCGCCTCCTCGGACCTCGGCTCGCCGCGGACACCGGCGAGTGGGGCACCTACTCATGGGCCGAGCACGTGCTCGGAGCACCCGGCTACCGCATCGCGGGCGGCTCCGACGAGGTGCAGCGCAACATCATCGGCGAACGCGTCCTGGGCCTCCCGGGCGAGCCGCGCGTCGATCGCGACGTGGCGTTCCGCGATCAGCCGCGCTGAGCGGCGAGGAAGCGGTCGCGCAGCGTGCGCTTGACCACCTTGCCCATCGTCGTTCGATCGAGGCTGTCCACGATCACGATCCGCCGCGGGCACTTGTAGTGGGCCAGGCGGTCGCGCAGCCACGATCGCAACACCTCGGGCTCAGGGGGTGCGCTCGCGTCCCGCGCAACGACCAGCAGTACGAACGCTTCTCCCATCTCGTCGTCGGGCACCCCGAACCCCGCCGCGTCGGCGATGTCGGGATGGGTGACGAGCTCGTGCTCGGCCTCGGCGGGGTAGATGTTCACGCCGCCCGACACGACCATGTCGGACGCCCGGTCGGTGATGAACACATAGCCGTCGTCGTCGACGTACCCGATCTCGCCGAGCGTGAAGAGGCCGGGCTCACCTTCTGGGCCACTCGACGGATGCGTCGGTGTCTCGGGAGCGTTGTGGTACACGATGCCCCGACCGGTGCTGTCACGGAAGAAGAGGTTCCCCTCGGTACCGACTGGCAGCTCGACGCCGTCGTCGTCGAGCACCGTGGCGACGAACGGCGGGCTCGGCCGCCCGACCGACCCGGGATGCGCAAGCCATTCCTCGGGTCCGATGAGGCACGTCGTCCCGACCTCAGTGGCGCCGTACGCCTCGTAGAGCACCGGACCCCACCACTCCAACATCTCGCGCTTGACCTCGACCGGGCACTTCGCACCCGTATGCACGACGAAGCGCAAGCTCGACACGTCGTAGGACGCCCGCACGTCGGCCGGCAACGCGAGCAGACGCGAGAAGTGCGTGGGGACCATCACCGAGGACTCGATGCGATGCTCCTGGATCGCGGCGAGCGTCGCTTCGGCGTCGAACCGTCCGAGCACGACGACCGGGACCCCGGCCGAGAGGAGTCGCACCGCCTGCAGCGGCCCGGTGTGGTACAGCGGCCCGACGACCAGGTGCGTCCCGAACTGCGCGAACGGGTTCGCCCGGAGCCGCTCGAGGTGCTCGCGGACCGTCGCACCGCCCGCGAACATGGTCGGCGGGAGCTCGGTGCCCTTCGGCCGACCGGTCGTCCCCGAGGTGTACAGGAGGTTCGGTCGCGGTGGGGCGTCGAGCGTGAGCTCGCCGACCTTCGGCCCCGATTCGCACCACTCGTCGAGCGGCGTGACGCCGTTCGCGTCGGTGCCCCAACCCACGACCTGCGGGGTCCCCGCCTCCCTGGCTGCCGTCGTGGCCGCCGCGGCGGTCTCGGTCCCGCAGAAGACGAGTTGCGCGCCCGAGTCGTCCAGGATGTACGCGGCCTCGGCGGGGCCGAGATGGAAGTTGACCGGCACGATGCTCGTGGAGGCCAGCAAGCCTGCGACGTGCACCAGGACGCACAGCGCCGAGTTCTCCGCGAACACCGCGACCCGCCGGTGCTCGCCCAGGTCGGTCGCGAGGAGCCGAGCCGCGATCTGTTCGACGGTGGTTTCGACGGCTGACCAGGTGAGCGCGCCCTGCGAGTCGCGGAGGGCGACCTCGCTCGGATCCGCTTCGGCGCCACCTCGAGCGAAAGAAACCACTCTCACTCCGTGTGGTAGGCGCCGTGGTGCCGGGGACGGCCGGGCTTCGTTGCGGAGGCGCACGATAGGTGGTAACTAACTTGTTGGTCAATTACTGGTCGGTTGGAGGAATCAGTGGATCTGGGACTCGCGGGCAGCAAGGTCGCCATCACCGGCGGCAGTCGCGGCATCGGGCGTGCGATCACGGCCCGCTTCCTGGCCGAGGGCGCGTCCGTCGCGATCTGCGCGCGCAATAAGGAGGGTGTGGACGAAGCGGCCGCCACGCTCGGTGCGCAGGGCACCGTGATCGGCACCGCGCTCGACTGCGCCGATGGCGAGGCGCTCGCCGGGTGGATCGGCGCCTCGGCCGAGACGCTCGGGGGTCTCGACGCGTTCGTCCACTGCGCGAGTCCCGGTCCGGGTGCCTGGGAGGACAACTTCGCGGTCGACCTCATGGCGCTCGTCAACGGAGTCGAGGCTGCGCTGCCGCATCTCAAGAAGTCCTCGGCGGGTGCAGTCGTCGATGTCTCCACCACTGCCGCGGTCGAGGCGTTCGGGCCCGGCCCGAACGGCTACAGCGCGCTGAAGGCCGCGGCCATCAACTACATCAGTGGCCTCGCCCAACAAGTCGCCAGGAAGGGCGTCCGGGCGAACTGCGTGTCGCCCGGACCGATCCTCATCGACGGAGGGTCCTGGGACTTCATCAAGGAGAACATGAGTGACTTCTACGACCAGACCCTCGCCCAGATCCCGTCCGGGCGCATGGGATCCGCAGACGAGGTCGCGAACGTTGCCGTGTTCCTGGCCAGCCCCGCCGCGAGCTGGGTCACCGGCCAGAACGTCGTGATCGACGGCGGCTTCACCAAGCGCGTCGCGTTCTGATCCGATGGCCACCACGACACCCGCCCGCGCCAACCGAGAACAACGGGTACCGAGTAACGCGGTGCTGCGCGACCTGCATCGCCGCATGGTGCGCATCCGACAGTTCGAGGAGGCCGCGGGTCGGCTCATGGAGGCAGGCTCGATCCCGGGCTTCCTGCACCTCTACGTCGGCCAAGAGGCGGTCGCCGCGGGTGTGGTGGCCCACCTCAGCACGCAGGACCAGCTCAGCAGCACCCATCGTGGCCACGGTCACCTCGTCGCCAAGGGCGGCGACCTCGGGCGCATGTTCGCCGAGCTGTTCGGGAAAGCGACGGGGTACTGCAAGGGCAAGGGCGGCAGCATGCACGTCTGCGACCTGAGCCTCGGCATGCTCGGCGCCAACGGCATCGTCGGAGGCGGAGTCCCGATCGCCGTCGGAGCCGGCTTCGCCGACTGGTACCGCGACGAAGGAAACGTGTCAGTCACGTTCTTCGGTGATGGCGCCAGCAACATCGGTGCCTTCCACGAAGCAGCCAACATGGCTTCGGCACTGAAGCTCCCAGTGGTCTTCGTGTGCGAGAACAACCTCTACGGCGAGTTCACCCCTCAGGCCAAGCACCAGGCGATCATCGACGTCGCCGCACGTGCCGGCGCTTACGGCATGCCCGGAACCGTCGTCGACGGGATGGACGCGGTTGCCGTGTGGAAGGCCGCGGGAACGGCGATCGCTCGCGCACGCGCCGGTGACGGGCCCTCGCTGATCGAAGCCAAGACCTACCGCTACTACGACCACCAGGGCGTGTCCGGGCTTCGGATCACCTATCGATCCGAGGCAGAGGTCGAGGAGTGGAAGGCACGCGATGCCATCGTCGCGATCGAGACACGGTTGCTCGAGGACGACGTCTGCAGCCAGGCGGACATCCAGGCAGTGCACGATGAGACCGCGCAGGAGATCGACGCGGCCATCGCCTTCGCCGAGGAGAGCCCGATGCCGAGCGCCGAGGACCTCCTGACCGACGTCTACACCGAGACGACGTCGTGAGCGCAACCGTGATGGAGACCCGACGGCTCCCGTACATGCTGGCCGTGAACGAGGCGCTCGCCCAGTCGATGCGGGCAGACGCGGACGTGTTCGTCGCGGGGGAAGACATCGCCGGCTACGGCGGCGTGTTCGGCACGCATCGCGGGCTGCTCGACGAGTTCGGTGATCGACGGGTGGTCGACACACCGATCTCGGAGGGGGCGATCATCGGCCTCGCGACGGGCGCCGCGGTCTGCGGGCTCCGTCCCGTGGTCGACCTCATGTTCATGGACTTCGTCGGCGTCGCGATGGACCAGATCGCCAACCAAGCCGCCAAGCTGAAGTACATGTTCGGTGGGGAGGCCACGCTCCCGATGACCATCACGACCTGGGCCGGCGCCGGCCTCTCGGCCGCCGCGCAGCACAGCCAGAGCCTCGAGGCCTGGCTGTGCCACGTGCCCGGCCTCAAGGTCGCGATGCCGGCGACGCCCTATGACGCCAAGGGGCTCCTGATCGCGGCGATCCGCGACGACAATCCGACGTTCGTCGTGGGAAACAAGCTGCTGCTCGGCATGTCGGGCGACGTCCCGGAGGAGCCCTACGAGGTCCCCTTCGGGGTGGCGCGCACCGCACGTGAGGGCGATGCGCTCACGATCGTCGCGATCGGCCGGATGCTCACCGAGGCCCTGACGGCCGCCGACCGTCTCGCAGCCGACGGCATCGAGGCCGCCGTGATCGACCCGCGGACGCTGAGCCCGCTCGACGTACCGTCCATCGTCGAGTCGGTGCGCACCACCAACCGTGCGCTGGTCGTACACGAAGCGGTGCGCTTCGGCGGCTTCGGGGCCGAGATCGCCGCGCAGGTCCAGGAGCACGCGTTCGACTACCTCGATGCGCCGGTTGCTCGGGTCGGCGCGCCCTTCTCCCCCGTACCGTTCAGCCCCGCGCTGGAGCGGGAGTACGTGCCCGATTCCGCGCGCATCGAAGCGGCTGCTCGCGACCTGGTGGCGCGCCGGATCTCCGGGACCTGAGCACGATGGCCGTCGCCGTCGTCATGCCCAAGCTCGGGCTCACCATGCAAGAGGGCACCGTCACCCGATGGACCGTGGAATCGGGAGCCGCGGTCGTCGCGGGAAGCCCGGTCCTGGACATCTCGACCGACAAGATCGAGACCGAGGTCGAGGTCGAGGTCGACGGTGTGCTGCACCACGCCGTGGTCGAGGGCGCGGTCGTCGCGTGTGGTGAGGTGGTGGCCTGGCTCTGCGAGGTCGACGAGTCGCCCCCCGACTCCGCGTCGGCGCCCCCCGTCACCGCGACCGCGACCACCACCCCGAGCGCAGCCCCTCAAGCCGCGCCTGCGACCGCCCCCGACGGGCGCGTGGTCGCGTCACCGAACGCGCGCCGTCGCGCGGGCGAGCTCGGGGTCGCGCTCGCCACCGTCATCGGCACCGGGCCCGGGGGACGCATCGTCTCGGAGGACGTCGAGGAGGCTGCGGCCGTGGGCGGCAGCGCCGACGCGGAAGCGAGGAACGCGCTCGTCTCACCGGTTGCCCGAGCCCTGGCGGAACGGCTCGGCCACGACCCGGGGGCGATCGCGGGCTCCGGCCCTGGTGGGCGAGTCATGCTCGACGACGTCATCGCGGCCGGAGGAAGCGGGGCACGCGTTCCGATCCACGC
Source organism: Acidimicrobiia bacterium (assembly GCA_038321755.1). Taxonomy (GTDB): domain Bacteria; phylum Actinomycetota; class Acidimicrobiia; order IMCC26256; family PALSA-555; genus JALHSW01. Next base: position 13,827 of record JBBQFJ010000024.1, read on the forward strand.
CGCGGCCGATCGCGTCGACCAGATCGTCCCCATCACGGGGAAGCGCGCGGTCATTGCCGAGCGCATGCACGCGTCGCTCACCGAGATGGCACAGCTCACGCTGACCACCGACGCCACCGTTGACCGGCTGGTGAAGCTGCGCCGCGCGCTGCGCGACGAGTGGGGGGACGCCGCCCCGGGCTACACCGACTTCGTCCTCCTCGCGGTAGCGCGCGCCCTGCGGACCCATCCGCGCTGCAACGCGATGATCAGCGACGGAGCGATCCATGTGCTCGCGGGCGTGCATGTCGGGCTCGCGGTCTCCGTGGACGACGGCCTCATGGTGCCCGTGGTGCGCGACGCCGATCGGTGCTCGCTCGTCGAGCTCGCGGCCGAGACCACTCGGCTCTCCGCGGCCGCACGTTCGGGGAAGCTGGGCCTCGATGAGCTCGAAGGCGGGACCTTCTCGGTGACCTCGCTCGGCGCCCACGGCATCGATGCATTCACCCCCGTCGTCAACCCGCCCAACGTGGCGATCCTGGGAGTGGGGCGGATCCGTGACGACGTTCGGTGGAAGAGCGCCAAGAAGGCGCGTCGGCGTCGCGCGCTGACACTGTCGCTGACGATCGACCACCGGGCCCTCGACGGCGCACCCGCGGCCGACTTCCTGGCCACCGTTCGCTCATCGCTCGAGGCTCCGCACCAGCTGCTCGTCGACGCCTGATGCCCGACTGCGATGTAGTCGTGCTGGGCGGTGGGCCCGGTGGCCACGCCGCTGCGCTCGAAGCGGCGGCCCGGGGCGCTCGGGTCATGCTCCTCGAATCGGCCGGCCTGGGCGGCCAGTGCGTGCATCACTCGTGCATCCCCACCCAGGCGATGCTGTCCGCGGCCGCACCGCACCTCACCGGCCAGGAGCTCGCGATCGCCGGCATCGTCGATCACGGTGACCAGTGGGCCATCGGCCGGGCCGCGGCCCGCAAGGACGCCCTCGTCGGAATCCTCGCACGGGGCGCGGCCCTCTCGCTACGCGCAGCGCGCGTGGAGGTGGTCGACGGCACCGGTTCGCTCGTCGGACCCGCTCGCGTCGCGGTACGCGGGGCAGACGGATCCACGAGCGAACTCGGCGCAACGGCGATCATCCTTGCCACGGGCGCTCGGTGGGAGGCCGCGCGTCTCGACGGCGTTCCCGAGGCACGCGTCCGGACCCTCGACGCACTGGCTGCGCTCGACGCAGCACCGAAGACCGCGGCAATCCTCGCGGGCGGACCGGCCCGCACCGCCTTCGCGCTGGAGTACGCCTATCTGCTCGCAGTCGCGGGCACCGCGGTGACCTTGGTCCCGTCGGACCAGGCGCTGATGCCCGGCCTGGACCACGACCTCGACCCGCTCGTCCGCGACGGGTTCGAAGCGATCGGTGTGACGATCGCCTCGCCCGATGACCTCGCAGCAGCACGGTCCGCCGAGCTCGTCGCGGGGCCCGACACGCGGCGCCCGCACACCGTCGGCCTCGGACTCGAGGCGATCGGGATCGCACTCACCGCGTCGACCGGTGGCGTACGCGTGGATTCGACCATGGCAACGTCGGTCGCGGGCATCTCTGCAGTCGGCGATGTGACGGGGAAGGTCATGCTCTCGGCTGCCGCAACGCACGCGGGCCGCGTCGCCGCGGTCAATGCCACCGGCGGACGGGCCAGGTTCTCGCCTGACGGCATCCCGCACATCTTGCACACCGAGCCACCGATCGGGTGGGTCGGGCTCGACGAGACGAGCGCCCGCGACGCGGGCTACGACGTCGTGACCGGGTTGGTCGATCTCGGCCAGACGGCCCGGGCCGTCGTGCTGGGCAACCGCGCCGGCGCGCTGAAGCTCGTCGCGGAGCGGGAGCTGGGCCAGGTGCTCGGCGTCCACGTCGTCGGCCCCGATGCCGCCGAGATCCTGGCCGTGGGAGCAACGGCGATGAGCTCCGAGCTGACCGTGCACGACCTCGCGAGCACCGTGCACTGGCACCCGAGCGGGGCCGAGGCGATCGGTGAGGCGGCGCGGACGTGCGTCCGCGCGATCACCTGACCGGCGAGCGCGACTGATCTCGACCGACTCCGCTAGGAACCGTTGAGACGCTCCACGACCGGAGCGAAATCCTCGAGGGCATCGGCACCGACCGTCACGTAGCTCACGCCCGTGCGATCACGCCGCTCGACGATGGCGTCCGCGATTTCCGAGACGCTGCCGATGAGGGCATGCCCGTGCTCGGCGAGCTCGCCTGGAGCGAGCCCGAACATGGGCGCCATCGACGTGAGCACATCGTCGCGGGTGTCGGTGACGATCGTGAAGTACGCCGCGATCTCGAGCTCGAGGTCGTCGAACCGATCACCGGCACCCTCGCGCACCCATGCGATCTTCTCGTCGCACCGAGCCGCCGTCCCCGAGGCGAAACCCTCGGGCCCGATCCGGCCGGAGGAGTTGTCGAAGTTGAGACTGACGATGTCGGCGCGCGCCCCTGCGAGGCGCAGCACCCGGGGCGACCCGCCCCCGATCATGATCTTCGCGGGACCGGGAGGCTCCGGTACGGCGGTGAATCCCCGGGCGTGGACCTGCGTGCCCGTCACGTCGACCGGACCGCCGGCGTAGCAGGCCCGCACGAGGTCGACCGTCTCGGCGAGGCGTTCGATGCGGATGCCGGCCCGGTCGAACGGCACGCCCATCGCGTCGTACTCGGCCTCGAGCCAACCGGCGCCGAGGCCGATCTCGAGTCGGCCACCCGAGAACCAGTCGATCGTGGCCAGCTCCTTGGCGAGCACCACGGGTTGGTGGTAGTCGACGCACAGGACGCGACACCCGATCCGGATCTCACTGGTGGCCTCCGCCGCCACGGTCATCGCCGGGATCGCCGCCACCACTTGCACGGGATGATTGGTCGGGTCGAGCGCCGGTCCGGGTCCGATGTAGTGATCCGCAAGGTGCAGGGCCGAGTACCCGAGCTCCTCCGCCCGGCGCGCGAAGGTGCGCCACTCGTCGGGTGACGAGGGTGCGAACGCCTGTACCCCGAAGCGGAGGGGCCGCGCCGTCACGCCACGTCGCGTGCGGGTGGGACGGCGAAGTGACCGCTCAGATCGGTGGGCCCGAGATAGAGGAGCGTCATCAGGCGGCTCGCGAAGCGCCAGCCGTCAGCCTCGAGGCGGTACACGTCGTCGTAGTACGCCAAGAGCACGCCCGCGGTGCTCCCGCTGGGGACGACGTGCTCCTGGAAGTACCACCGCCCGGTGCCCGAGCCGGCATCGGTGTCGAGCGCGGCCGTGCCGTTCAACACCGTGTGCACGACGGCCCGCATCCCGTTCATGGCGGCGACCCAGTCCCGAACCACTGCATCTCGGCCCTCGCTCGGCCCCCCACCGATGTCCCAGGTCGCGTCCTCGGTCCAGTTCGCGCCCCACTGCTCGGTGTCGCGCCGACAGACCGCGTCGGCGTACGAGTGCACCAGGGCACGGATGTCCTCGATATCGCTCATCGCGCGCTCGGGACTCAGAGCTCAGGACTTCGCGTCGGGGATCCAGCTCCCGTGGAAGCCGGTCGGGATGCGCCGCGGGAGGTGCACCTCGGCGACCGGCTCCCCCGCGATGTTCGACGCGTCGAGGATGGCCAGATAGCTCGTGTCGGTCCCGGCATCGTGGACGTAGTCCATGATCCAACCGTCATCGGGCTGGGTGCCGTCGGCCGCCGCGACGAACGTGGGCTCACCCGCGCTGTGACCCTCCGGGAACCGGTGCGTTGCCGTCGAATCATTGCTCAGGTCGTACTTGAGGACCTCGCCGAACGGGCTGTCCAAGCCGAACGAGAGCATGTAGCCGTAGCGCGCATCGACGCCGACATCCCGATCGGCCAGACGCGGGAAGTCGGCCGGACGGTCATCGAGCTGGCGCTCGCTGACCTTGCCCGTGGTGAGATCGAACCGCCACTCGTGCAGCCGAGGGCCGGATGCGGGGTCGGGCGCATCGGACATCTCCATCGCACTGGAGTCGCGCCAGAGCTCAGGAAGCCGACAGCCCCGCACCACGACGGTGTCGCCGTCGTCGTGCGCGTTCAGCGTGTGGAACACGTAGCAGGGCTCGACGTCGAACCACTGGACGTCGGCATCGTTGCCCTCGCGCGGCATCACGCCGAAGCGCGACGGGTAGTCGTCGTCCCAGTGGATCGGCATGCCGCCGGCCGCGGCGACCTCGAGATCGAACACCGCCGGAAGGTCCATGAAGATGGTGTGATTCCGGCTGACCGCGAAGTCGTGGATCATCGTCGCGCCGTTCACCGTGATGTCGGTGGTCTGCACGAGGCGGCCGTTCGCGTCGGCCCGGTGGTAGGTGAGGTAGGGAGGTTCGATCGTCGCGTAGCCGAAGAACAGCAGCTCACCGGTGTCCGGGCAGACCTTCGGGTGCGCAGTCATCGCGGCGCCGAGCTTGCCGTCGAAGTCCCACGGGCCGACCGTGTCGAGCTCGGCGGTCATCTCGTACGGCAGTGCGCCTTCTTCCAGCGCCAGGATGCGCCCGCCATGACCGATCACGTGCGTGTTGGCCACCGACGCGGTCCAGTCGACCTGGAACGTCTCGGGATCGAGCATCATCTCGATGCGCGTCTTCTCCGGGTGCGCGTAGCAGGGGGTGCGCACGTAGCGGTTCCGGTACCAGGTGGCAGCGCCGTCGGCCAGCTCGATGCCGTGGAGCATGCCGTCGCCCAGGAACCAGTGGTCCGAATGACCGGTCTGGGGGTTCGCGCCGTTCCGGAAGTAGCGCCCACGCAGCTCGGGCGGGATCGCACCCTTCACCTCGAGGTCGGTGATGGTCACCTCGTCGAAGACGGGCGCGTTGTTCCCGGAGAGGTGCCAGGGCACCCGCTCGGTCTTGGGGCTCTGGGTCGTGGTCATCGTTGCTCCTCCGGGCGCTTCGGCCGTTCCGGATTCCCGACTGGCGTGGTGACCTGACAAACTAACCGAGTGGTTACTTTGGTGAAAGCCCATGGCTGAGCGACGCCCTGCGCTGCCCTCCGACCTCGGCGCGAGCGGGCGGCGGAGGCTCGGGCGCCCACCGGCGTCGGACGGCGCCGAGACAAGGGCCCGGATCGCGGCGGCCGCACGCGTGTGCTTCGCCGAGCAGGGCTACGGCGCCACCACGAACCGCGCCATCGCCGAGGCAGCCGGGATCACGACGGGGGCGATCTACCACTACTTCGGCTCGAAGCAGGAGCTGTACGAGGCCGTGTTCAGCGAGGTGGAGGAGCTCGTCAGCGCCCGGCTCTCCGCCGCGCGCGATGCTGCGCCGCCGCGGTTTGCAGATCAGCTGCGCGCCTTGCTCGAGGAGTCAGTCCTGCTGAATCGCGAGGACTCGTCGCTGGCTCGGTTCATCGTGACGGTGCCGACCGACGTGCGCCGGCACCCCGCTCTCGCCGCACTGCTCGGCCAGCTCACGGCACATCACGAGGACCTGCTCGGACCGGTTGTCGACGGGGCTCGGCAGCGAGGCGAGCTCCCGGACGACGTCGGCCGCGGCGCCGTCCTCGGTGTGCTGGCGGTCGTCCTCACCGGGCTCGTCGAGATCTCGGCGAACCTCGCCAACCCCGAGCAGCACGCCCGCAACGCAGAAGCAGTGATCCGGTTGTTCGAGGGCCGGTTGCTGCGCGAGGTCGGTGCCGTGTCGGCCGCGGGCTGAAGGCCGTCCGGACATCTGATCCAACCATCGAGCAACGAGGAGCGACGCAGCGATGTCCGAGCAGCAACGCACGGCAGTGGTGACCGGAGCCGGTCGTGGGATCGGCGAGGCCGTCGCACGTCGCCTCGCGGCCGACGGCCTGCGCGTCGTCGCGACCGACATCGATGAAGCCGCCGCGCTGGCCACCGCCGAGTCGGTCGGCGGAACGGGGATGCGCCTCGACGTGAGCGACCCGGAATCCGTCCGCGCATTCGCCGATTCCCTCGACCGTTGCGACGTGCTGGTGAACAACGCGGGCGTGTGGCGGTTCACGCCACTGCTGAAGACCAGCCCCGACGACTTCCGCCACGTGATGGACACGAACGTGCTGGGGACCCTGCTGTGCACGCAGGCGGTGGCCCCGCTCATGGCGAGCGCCGGAGGAGGGTCGATCATCAACCTCACCTCGCTGACCGCGCGCGCCATCACTCCCGGGGTCGGGATGTACTCCTCTTCGAAGGCTGCGGTGATCGCGCTCACGATCCAGACCGCGTTGGAGCTCGCGCACGATGGCATCCGCGCCAACGCCGTCGGACCGGGGTTCATCCCGACTCCGGGCACGCTGGACACGTACGGGGCGGACGAAGCGACCCAGCGCGAGGGTGGCAAGATCGTGCCTCTCGGACGCTTCGGACGACCCGAGGAGATCGCCGATGCTGTCGCGTGGTTCGCCTCCGACGAGTCGCGCTACGTGACCGGCCAGGTCCTGTTCGTCGACGGCGGGGCGACCGAGGCGACGGTTCCCTTCCTCTTCCAGGCCCAGCGCGCGGTTTCGAAGCGCTGACCGCGTCAGCGACTGAGGATCGTCACCGCGCTGATCCCCGGCGCGCCGTACACGTGGGTGTATGCCACCTGCGGATCGCCCGGGACCTGTCGGGTGCCGGCGTCGCCTCGTAGCTGCAGCACGTTCTCGTAGACCTGGCGGAGGCCCGACGCACCGACCGGCTCACCGTTGGCGAGGCAGCCCCCGTCGGTGTTCACCGGGAGACGGCCCATGATCTCGGTCTCCCCGTCGGCGATCATCCGCTCCTGGTCGCCGTGCTCGCAGAAGCCGTTCTCGGCCATGTGCATGATCTCCGCGCCCGACTCGGTGTCCTGGATCTGGGCGAGGTCGACATCCGCGGGTCCGATCCCCGCCATCTCGAACGCGGCCTGGGAAGCATCGGCCGTCGGGCCCGCGTTGTGCTCGAGTGCCAGCCACGGGCTGAGGACTTCGAAGCTGCCGAAGCGCCGCGACCGCACGACGGTCGAACGGAGGTAGACGGGATGCTCGGTGTACTTGTGCGCCTGATCGGCGCGGCACAGCACGAGCGCGACTCCCCCTTCGCCCGGGGAGCAGAACATGTACTTGGTGAGCGGGTACGACAGCATCGGCGACGAGAGGATCTCCTCTTCGGACACGGGCTTTCGTCGCCACGCCATCGGGTTCTCGGCCCCGTTGCGAAAGGCTTTCGCTGCCACCTTGGCGAGCGTGTTCGAGCTGATCCCGAACTCCTGCGCGTACCGGTTGATCTTCATCCCGAAGAACTGCGTCGTGAGCGCGAGCCCGGAAGCCCCGTACCAGTCGCGCCCTGCGCTGCCGGTCCGGACGCGGAACGCCCCCCGCTCGTGCTTGTCGAACCCGACCGCGATGCCCAGATCGAACGCCCCGGACTGAATCGTGTTGCGGGCCGTGAAGAGCGCGCTGCCCCCGGTCGCGCAACCGTTCATGACGTTGATGAACTGCACGCCGGTCAGACCGAGGTGACTCACCATCGAGTCGGCCGATCCGGCGGCCATGCTCCCGCCAAACGCGAACTGCACGTCCTCCCAGCCGATGCCGGCGTCGGCGAGGGCTCGGCGAACCGCGACGACACCCTGCTTCAGACCCGAGACCCCGTCGGTCCGTCCGAACTCGTGCATGCCGATCCCGACGATGGCAACGTCCGTCATCCCGTTGCGCTCCCATCCTCGTCGGCAACCGGGCGGAAGGCGAAGGTCACGACTTCGTTCCCGTCCTCGTCCTCGCACAGCGGCACGATCGCCAGCTCCATCTCCATCCCGATCCGGAGCCGATCGGGATCGGCCTCGGTCAGCCGGGCCTCGACCTTCACCTGGCCCGGGAGCTCGACGTAGCCCACCCCGAACGGGACGAAGTGCTCGACGTCGCCCGCGAACGGCGGCGCCTTCGGCGGGAAGCCCTGGACCGTCCAGGTCCACAGCGTGCCCCGGCGCTCCAGCTCCACCGTCTCCGTGTCGGTCGAGGTACAGGCCGGGCAGCCGTCCTGGGGCGGGAAGACGTGCACGCCACAGTCCCCGCACCGGCTGCCGAGCAGGTGTGGCTCGTCAGCCGGCCAGGTGAAGATCCCCTCCAGTACCGGCACCTGCGCCATGGCGGCACCCTACCCAATGGCCACGCACGGCAGGTGGGGCGAACGAGACCGCGCGAGGATGGCGAACCGTGAGCTCATCGACCGTCGAAGACCAGCAGCAGATCGTGGCGGCGCTGCACCGCTTCGCCTCGATCCTCGACCATCGGGCGTGGGATCGAGTCGGCGAGGTCCTGGCGCCCGACGCGAGGGCGTACGGCGAGACGGGGATCGACGCCGTGATCGACAACAGCCTGCGCAAGCACCTCGGCGGCTGTGGCCCGTCGCAGCATCTGCTCGGGAACCACCAGATCGAGGTCGACGGTGACAACGCCTCGTCGATCACCTACGCGCGCGTCTACCACCAGGGACGTGGCGAGCGATCGAACCTCGCGTGGGAATGTCTGGGCGAGTATCACGACTGCTGGACGCGCACCGCCGAAGGCTGGCGGATCAGCGCACGCGAGCTGATCGTCACCATTGCCGTGGGCGACATCAGCGTGCTGCAACCGGGCTGAGTCGCCGGACGCCTCCATGCCGACGCCAGGTGCATCGCGACTGTTTGCACGACGATCTTTCCGTCTCGGACCACGAAGGTGTTCGTCCCGAACGTGATGCCCGCCGCCTCCCACGTCACGTAGGCCACGCCGCCCTCGACGTGCTCGGCCGTCTTCTCGATGCCAGGGAAGTCTCCCGCGGCCGCGAACACTGCCCGGATCGCGTCGACCCCCTCGAGCACGCCGCCGAGGTTCGAGATGAACACCGCGTTCTCGGCGTAGTCCGCCATGATCTCCGTCGAGATCGCCGGCGAGCAGCGCCGAGACGTGGTGATCGCTGGTTACTCGGGGCTTTCCATGCGTGACGAGTAGTCCCACGACGACACGACGAGCGAACCGATGCGGATGGCGACCTCATCCGTCACACGCGACCGCAGCCAGGATGCCAGCGGCGAGTCGCCAGTGGCGAGATAGCGGTTGATGAGACGCTCGAGCAGATCGGGGGCGGGTCCGGGATCGAGCAACGCGACGCCCCTCCCCCGCACTCCTCGGTACGGGGGATCGTCGCCGGCGATCTCGAAGGCACAGCGGGGGTCGTTCCGCAGACGCGTCGCTACGACCGAATCCTGTTGGGTGCAGCACCACAGGGCCGAGTCGTCGAAGAGGAACCAGACGGACTGCACCAGCGGCCACGCCGACCCCTGGGTTGCGAGCCGCATGGGGATGACGGTCGAACGAAGGAATCCCTGGATGTCAGGAAGGTCCCAGGGCCCCGAGCGAATCTCCACGGCCGCGCTTGATTGCCCCATGCGCTCATCTTCTCAGAGCCGGACCTCCGAGGCGACGAACGACGGGCGTCGTGCCGAGCCGTTCGGAACCGTGAGATTCAGGCCGTACCGGGACATCAGGGAACCCGCCAACCATGCTCGCCGTGCATCAGCGCATCGGCTTCGGCAGGGCCCCAGGTGCCTGCGGGATAGGTCGCGAGTGGGAGTGCGTTGTCGGCGAATGCTTCGAGCAGCGGCGTCACGATCCTCCAGGAGTGCTCGACCTCGTCCGATCGGATGAAGAGCGTGGAATCGCCGAGGAGCGCGTCGAGGAGCACCCGCTCGTACGGCTCCGGTGATTGCTCGGCGAACGAGTCGAGGTAGGAGAAGTCGAGCTTCACGGTCCTCACCCGAAACGGTGAGCCGGGCACCTTGGCGCCGAACGCGACCTCGATGCCCTCATCGGGCTGGATCCTCAGCACGGTGGCATTCGGTTCGATCGATCCGACGGCACTCGGCGGAAGGGGCAAGAACGGCACCTGCTTGTATCGAATCGCGACCTCGGTCACGCGACGCTCCAGCCGCTTCCCGGTGCGGATGTAGAACGGCACGCCCTCCCAGCGCCAGTTGTCGATCTCGAGCTGCAGGGCAACGAACGTCTCCGTCATGCTGTCGGGCGCGACACCCGCCTCGTCGCGATACGAGCACACGGCGTGGCCCTCGACGTCTCCGGCGACATATTGCGCCCTGACGACCGATCCGTCGGCGCCGAGCGGACGGACCGATCGGAGCAACTTGACCTTCTCGTCGCGAATCGCGTCGGCCTCGAAGTTGACCGGTGCCTCCATCGCGGTCAGGGCCAACACCTGCAACAGGTGATTCTGCACGATGTCGCGAAGCGCGCCGGCTTGCTCGAAGAACGCGCCACGATGCCCGACACCCAGGGACTCGGCAACCGTGATCTCCACGTGATCGACATAGCGACGGTTCCACAGGGGTTCGAAGATCGCGTTCGCGAATCGCATCGCGAGGATGTTCTGCACGGTCTCCTTGGCGAGATAGTGGTCGATCCGGAAGACTTGGTGCTCGCGGAAGACCGCGTGGAGCGAGGCGTCCAGTGCCTGCGCGCTCGGAAGGTCGTGTCCGAAGGGCTTCTCGATGACGATGCGCCGGAACGTGCCTCTCGGCTCCTCGGCGAGGCCCGCGACTCCGAGACCTGCAGCGACGGTCCCGAACAGCGCGGGGACCGTCGAGAGGTAGTAGAGCCGGTTTCCGCCCGTGTCGAGCCCCGAATCACACGACTCGAGCATCACCGCGAGCGCAGCGAACGTGCCGGGGTCATCGAATGATCCGGCCAGGTACCGAAAGGCGACGCCTCGCTCGGCGAGCCCGGGCATGAGCGCCGCGAACTCGTCATCACTCATCGGCGTGCGCGCCACACCAACGACGACGAGGCGCCGTGGGAGTTGTCCCCGGGCCGCGAGTTCACTGAGCGCCGGGTACAGCTTGCGCTTGGCCAGATCACCCGTGGCCCCCAAGACGACCAGCGCGCACGAGAGCGCGACGCTGTTCGTGGACTCGGTCATCAGAGGTTCCCGTTCACGACGGCATGGGCGGTCGATGCACCTCTATCTCGGAGGAAACCAAGGCTACGGCTTGCGGGACCGCTGGGGTCAAGAACACGACGTCCGCCTCGATCAGCCCTGCGGCCCCGTTGCGTCGGAGGCCAGCTCACCGCCCAGTGGTGTCCGTCGCTTCGGACCGTGTCGACCTGCACCGACTGCGACGCCGGTGCCGAGCCAGCTCGGATTGTCCGATCGCGGGGCGCCTGGCGCAGCAGTGCCCACTGCCGCAGCATGATGGGGCCATGCCACCAACGTGGGTCGAGCGGTGACGACCACCGTGTGGGTGCTGGGCGATCAGCTCCATCGCGGCATCGGCGCGCTGGGCACCGCGCGGCCGGGCGGCGAGCGGGTGTTGGTGCTGGAGAGCATTGCGAAGCTGCGCTCGCGACGCTGGCACCGCCAGCGGGCCCACCTGGTCGTGACGGCGCTGCGCCGCTTCGTCGAGGAGCTGCGCGACCAGGGGTTCGAGGTGGACCATCGCGTCGCACCGACCTTCCGCTCTGGGCTCGAGGCGCACCAGGCGGCTTTTCGTCCGGAGCGCGTGTTGGCGACCGAGCCCAACTCCTGGGCGGCGTCGAAGCTGCTGGGCGAGCTGGGGGTGACGACGGTCCGCTCGAACCAGTTCCTGTGCCACCGCGACGAGTTCGTCGGCCGGGCCGGCGACCGCCACGTGAAGATGGAGGACTTCTACCGGTGGCAGCGCCGACGGCTGGGATACCTGATGGACGGCGACGAGCCAGCCGGGGGCCGTTGGAACTTCGACCACGACAACCGCGAGCCCCCTCCCCGTGACGGTCGCGCCTGGCCCCGGGTCCTGCGCGACGAGCTCGACGACCTGGACCGCCAGGTCCTGGCCGAGCTGCCGGACACGTGCTGGGGAGAGAACCCCGACGGCACATGGGCAACGTCGCGACAGGGCGCGCTGCGACGGATGCACCATGCGGTGAACGAGGTGCTTCCCCACTTCGGTCCGTACGAGGACGCGATGCTGTCCACCAGCTGGCAGATGGCCCACACCCTGCTGAGCCCGTACCTGAACCTGGGCCTGCTCCTCCCCGGCGAGGTCTGCGATGAGGTCGAGGCGGCCCACCGCCGAGGGAAGATCCCGATCGCCTCGGCCGAGGGATTCATCCGACAGATCATCGGCTGGCGGGAGTACGTCTGGGGGAGGTACTGGCAGTGGATGCCCGAGTACCGCGACGCCAACGAGCTGGCCGCCACCCGGCCACTGCCACCCGTCTTCACCGGCGCGCCGACCCACATGAACTGCGTGCGCCAGGTGATGACCTCGGTGCACGAGCACGGCTGGGCGCACCACATCCAGCGGCTCATGGTGCTGGGCAACCTCGGGCTGACCGCGGGGGTCGACCCGTCGGCGATGACCGAGTGGATGTGGGCCTCGTTCGTCGACGGCGCCGAGTGGGTGATGCTGCCGAACGTGATCGGCATGGCACTGCACGCTGACGGGGGCCGCATGGCCACCAAACCGTACGCGTCGGGTGGTGCCTACATCGACAGGATGAGCGACTACTGCTCGGGCTGCCGCTACGACCGGCGCCGCCGCACCGGCGACGACGCCTGCCCGTTCACCACGCTCTACTGGGACTTCCTGGACCGCCACCACGACAGGTTCCTGCGGAACGCCCGCGTCGCCCGACAGGTGCGCGCCTCGGAACGACTGAACGATCTGCCCGCCGTGCGCGAGCGGGCCGCGGAGGTGCTGACCCGATTGGACCGGGGCGAGCTCTGAGCGTCTCGTGGAGTCGGTCCTCCGCGACCAGTCTCTGCTCCCAAGAATCGACCTCGCACCCAGGGCTCGACGATGCTCAAGCCGAAGACGCCTCGATCTCGGCGGTGTCCTTGGAGTCGGCCAGGGCGAGTGCGATGAGGCCGATCGACATGGCGAAGTACAGCGCGAGGTTCCCACCGCGGACCCCGAACACGTTGTCGGTGCGGCCGAACTGCGCGATGACCTGGACAGCACAGAGCGCGAAGCCTCCCGCGGCCACGAACGTGAGCGCCCGAATCCCGAGCCATGCGCCGAGCAACGCGAGCGCAGCGAGGCCAATGGTCACCATGGCCCCAAGGGGGCTGAACTGGAAGAGCTTGCCCCAGATCATGTCGTCGCTGCGCTCGAACAGCACGCCGCCGTCGGCCGAGGTGAAGCCGACGTTGCGGGCCACCACCAGTCCGCAGATCCCGATGACGATCCCGCCGATCGCGAGGATCGCTTCCGCCCGTCGAAGCCTGGTCATGAGACCCTCCTGAGGAAGTGTGCGACGCGCCCGGACGACCGGGCCCAGATGGGACGAAGCACGCCGTCGAGCCCACCGATGCGACCGGCGGCGAGCGCGAACACGGCGACGTTCGCGAGGATGAGGAGCCAGTAGGTGCCACCGAACTCGTTGGGGGCGTTCGCGACACTCAACAGGATCGCGGTCGCCTGTGCAGCTCCCACCAGAGCCCAGAACCGGGTGGCAAGCCCCAGGAGCAGGAACGCCCCGAGTGCGGCTTCGGTGAGCAGCACCATCCACCCGAAGAACTGGAAGTTGGGGAGCACGACCTCGCGCACGACCCAGGTGAAGGGTCCGAAGACCTCGTGGGTGACGGCATCACGGGTATATCCGTACAGCCCGCCTCCCCTGTCCTGACCGAAGTTCGGTGGGGTCTTCCATCCGGCCGCCTGGATCCAGAGCATGGCGACGCCGACGCGCAACGCGACGGTCGCGACGCGCGTCGCCCGGCCCTGGGCGACGGGATCGGGCGTTTGCATCTCGGTCATCGTGCCTCCACGTTCAAGAGTGACATGGTCCCAGCCAATCGTGTCTCGGGTGCCTGCTCGGCGACGGCGATCGCGTCGTCGAGGTCGTCGATGTCACGCAGCTCGGGGAGCAGATGTGTCGTGAGCTCGAGCGCGCGCAGGCGCTGCCATTGCGCGTTCCCCGTCGACCCGGTGCTCATGGGGATGTCGAGGAACACACGCGGATCGGCCTCCCGCAGCCCGATTGCCCAGTACCCGCCGTCGGTCGCCGGACCGAGGACCGCGTCGGCGCCGTCGCTCAGCAAGGCGTCCGCTGCATCGTCGAGGATCGCGGCAGTGACCTGGGGTGTGTCGATTGCGATCACGATCGCCGGCGCGCCGACATCGTCGAACACGGCGGCGAGCCGCTCGGCCAGACCATCCCCGCGCTGGACGATGGTTCCGAACCCGGCCGGGAGCCACGCTCCCGCGTCACCGGTGAGGGCGACGACACGTTCTCGGGCACTCGACGCGGCTACCGCGTCGAGCGTGTCGAGGATCATCGCTTCGACGAGCTGGTCGCCGGCCTCGGTCCCACACTCGGCCCGGAGGCGGCTCTTGGCGACGCTCGGCGGCTTCGTGATCACGACGATCGCGACGCCGTCTCGCGTCGTCATCGCAGCACGCGGGCCATGTCGAGCACCGCCCGGGTCGTACCCCGCACCGTGCCCGTGACCTTCGACTTGCCGACCCGAGGGCGATACGCCACCGGTACCTCCTCGATTCGCCAATGATCGTCGGCCGCCCGGAGCACCATCTCGAGCGGCCACCCTGATCTCCGGTCCTGGAGGCCGAGCTGGATGAGAGAAATCCGCCGAGCGGCACGAATCGGGCCGAGATCGGTCAGGCTCAGGCCCGTCCGACGGCTGACCCGGCGGGCCAGGAAGCGGTTTGCGAGCCGAGCGTGCGGTGGCCAGGCCCCTGGCTCGGCTTGGCGGCTCCCGAGCACGAGATCGGCCCGATCGGCGAGCACGGGTGCCGCCACCAGCTCGAGGTCGCCCCCGTCGAACGAGGCATCGCAATCCATGAAGCACACCACGTCACTGGTCGCGGCCATGAGACCGGCGAAGCACGCTGCGCCGAAGCCGCGGCGGGGCTCGTCGACGACGCGTGCGCCGGCCGCGCGGGCGATGTCGGCCGATCCGTCGGACGAACCGTTGTCGACGACCACGGGCTCGAAGCCGGGCGGCAGCGACGCGAGGACCACGGGAATCGCGACAGCCTCGTCGAGCACCGGCAGCACGACATCGACCACTGCGGCGACGCTACCAAGCGTGCTCATGCACGGGAGGCGCCTACAGTCGACCCGTGTCACCGTCGACGCACGAAGACCCGGTCACGGGAGAGCAGCGCGAGCACGATGGGGCCGCCTCCGGCAGGCTCTCGATCGCGAGGCAGCTGGGTCCCGGCGTCGGTGCGGCGGTCATCGGCTGGGTCGTTGCAATCGCGGCCGCCCACCTCGCACTTGCCGAGATGCCACTCGGCGCCGCACCCGAACTCTTGCTGAACGCTCCACCGCTCCATGGCGTCATCGACGTGCGCATCGACGCGGGCCTCATGATGCCGATGTTCGTGGGTGGAGTGCTCATCGCGTTCGGTCCCGCGGTCGCGGCGAGGGCGTCGTGGCCCTGGCTGCTCGTCGGTGCCACTGCAGCTGCAGCGAGTTGGGCGGTCGCCCTCGCGCTCGTCGACGGCTCCGACGGTCTGCTGCGTGGCGTGCTCGGCCACACCGAGTACCTCGCCGACGTGCCGATCGTGCGCGACGTCGGCGAACTGCTGTCGGCGTATCCGGAACTCGTGCGGACGCGCGGACTCGCCGCCCACAGCTCGGGCCATCCCCCCGGCGTGCTGCTCGCACTCGTCGGCCTCGACCGTCTCGGCTTCGGCGGTCCCGAGCCCGCCGCTGGACTGTTCATCGCCGGTGGTGCGGCTGCGGTGCCCGCGGTGCTCGTCGCCGCGCGGGAGGTCGTGGGCGAGGCCTTCGCCCGACGTGCCGTCCTCTTCGTGGTGCTCGCGCCGATCGCCCTGTGGGTCGCGACGAGCGCAGATGCGCTGTTCGCAGGCGTGAGCGCGTGGTCCGCTGCGGCCGTCGTACTTGCCACCGGCCGGACCGGGCGGCGCTCGATCGTGCTCGCGCTCTCCGGCGGTGCCGGGTTCGGGATCAGCATCTCTCTTTCCTACGGGCTCGCACTGGTTGCGCTGGTCCCGGTCGTGCCGGCGATCGCGCGGCGCCGGCCCCCCCCCCACGCCGTCGGGGGCGGGAGCGGGGTGTCGAAGGGCGCGGTCGCGCGCATCTGGGTGCCAATCGCGTTCTGGATCGCGGGCTTCTTTTGGTTCGACGGGTTCGCGGCGACACGAGACCGCTACCTGGCCGGGATCTCCGTCCATCGGCCCTATCTGGTGTTCCTCGTCGTGAACCTCGTGGTGCTCGCACTGACGCTCGGGCCGGTCGGGAGCTACTCGCTCGCACGCCTGCGCGGTCGCGCCCCGTGGCTCTTGGTCGGCGGTGCTGCCGCAGCCATCGCG
>JBBQFJ010000025.1:0-29991 GCA_038321755.1 Acidimicrobiia bacterium
GTGCGCGACCTCGTCGAGCCGCTGCTCTCGAAGATCTCGGACGCGGTCGAGCCCGTGGTCGAGCAGCTCCAGGCGAAGGCCGGCGAGGTCGTCGAGGTCGGGACCGCCAAGGCGCGGACCCTCCTCGGTCGCTCCTCGACCCCCGACGCCACGGCGAAGCGGGACGTCGCCTGAGACCGCGATCCGCACGAACGTGCACGAGGCCCCCGGGAGCACCGGGGGCCTCGTCGCGTCCGCGCCCCGGTCGCCTGCGGGCCGGGGCGCCACCGGCATCTAGGGTCGCGGGATGCTCACCGCGCTGGCAGGCGGCGTCGGCGCCGCGAGGTTCCTCGACGGACTCGTCGCCGTCGTGCCTCCCACCGAGGTCACGACGATCGTGAACACCGGCGACGACGACGAGTTCCACGGACTCTGGGTCTGTCCCGACCTCGACAGCGTCACCTACCGCCTCGCCGGCGCCCACAACCCGGAGACGGGCTGGGGCCTCGCCGACGAGACCTTTCACACGATGGATGCGCTGGCGCGCTACGGAGCACCGACGTGGTTCAACCTCGGCGACCGGGATCTGGCGACGCACCTCTACCGCACCCAACGTCGGAACCAGGGTGCATCGCTCACCGAGGTGACCGCAGAGATCACCGCGGCCTGGGGAATCCCGAGTCGGCTGCTGCCGATGTCCGACGATCGCGTGGCGACGCGCATCACCGTCCGCACCGAGGACGCCCACGCTGAAGACGGCCAGACCGAAGAGCTGGCGATGCAGGAATGGTTCGTGCACCGACGGTCCGAGCCGCCGGTCGTCTCGGTCCGCTTCGATGGGGCCGACACCGCCCGGCCGGCCCCCGGTGTGCTCGAGGCGCTCGAATCCGCCGACACGATCGTCGTCTGCCCGAGCAACCCGGTCATCTCGATCGGACCGATCCTGGCGGTCCCCGGCATCCGCGACGTGCTCGTCGCGCGGCGAGATCGAGTGGTCGGCGTGAGCCCCATCATCGCGGGTCGACCGGTTCGCGGGCCCGCCGACCGGCTCATGGGTCCCCTCGGGATCGAGGTCTCGTGCGTCGGCGTCGCCCGGGCGTATCGGGAGTTCTGCTCGACGCTCGTGATCGACGCGGCCGACGCCGTGCTCGCTCCCCAGGTGGAAGCACTCGGCGTGCGGGCGGTCGTCGCCGACACGGTGATGCGCGACGCACGGGTCGCGGCAGCACTCGCACGCCACACCCTTGCCGCGGTCGCGTGACGCTCTCGATCCTCCCGATCGCCGGCGTTCCCGAGATCGAGCCCGGCGTCGAGCTCGCCGAGCGGCTCGCCGACGCGGCCATCGCGCAGGACACACCGCTGCTCACCGGCGACTGCCTCGTCGTCACCCAGAAGATCGTCTCCAAGGCCGAGGGTCGCCTCGTCGAGCTGGATCCGGACGATCCCGAGGCACGTCGCGCGCTCATCGAGTCCGAATCGACGCGCATCCTCCGCCGTCGCGGCGACCTGATCATCAGCGAGACCCGACAGGGGTTCGTGTGCGCCAATGCCGGCATCGACCTGTCGAACGTCCCCGCAGGCGTCGCCGCGCTGCTCCCCATTGACGCCGACCGCTCTGCGCAGCGCCTGCGCGACGGGCTGCGCGCTCGGCGTGGCGTCGAGGTGGCGATCGTCATCTCGGACACGTTCGGGCGCGCGTGGCGCCTCGGGCTGACCGATGTCGCGATCGGCGTCGCCGGGCTCGCGGCGGTCCTCGATCTCCGTGGGACCGAGGACGCGCTCGGACGCGAGCTGCAGATGACGGAGGTCGCGATCGCCGACGAGGTCGCCGGGGCAGCCGACCTCGTCATGGGGAAGTCGAGCGGCATCCCGGCCGCGATCGTCCGCGGACTCGATGCTTCGTTCCTCGCCGAGGGACGCGCGCGCGATCTCGTGCGCCCGCCGTCCGAGGATCTGTTCCGTTGAGCGCGCCGGGGTTCATCGACGCTCGACGCTCGATCCGCGCCTTCGCCCCCGGCGCCGTGCCACGCGAGACGCTCGATGCGCTCGTCGAGGCTGCGTGCCTCGCTCCGGCACCCCACCACTCCCGACCGTGGCGGTGGGTCGTGATCGACACCGACGAGGCCAAGCGCGCGCTCGCCGCCGGCATGGGTGCACGATGGCGGACCGACCTCATCGCCGACGGCGTGCCGATCGATCAGATCGACGAGCTGGTCGAGAAGTCCTACACCAAGCTGACGACCGCACCCGCGCTCGTCCTCGGCTGCCTCACCTGGAACGGCCTCGACCGCTACCCCGACGAAGCCCGCCGACACGCCGAGTGGGGCATGGCGCTCTTGAGCCTCGGCGCCGCCGCCGAGAACCTGATGCTCGCCGCCACCGACGCGTCCCTGGCCAGCTGCTGGGTCGCGGCCCCGATCTTCTGCCCCGAGGCAGCACGAGATGCCCTCGAGCTCGACGACACCTGGCTCCCGCAGGCCCTCATCCTCGTCGGGCACCCGCACCCGAGCTACGAGCCCAAGGCGCGCCCCGAGCTCCCGATGGAGATGCTCCGCGTCAATCGCTGAGCTACGCGACCCGCCCGCGAAACCACTCCACCGTCCGTGCGACGCCCGCGTCGATCGCGGTCCACGGCTTCCACCCCAGATGGATCGCCGCTCGCCCCGGGTCCAGCGCGGAGCGCCGCAGCTCCCCGGCGCGTGCCGGCGCGTACCGCGCCGGTTCATCGAACCCGGTGGCGCGCGCCATCGAGTCGAAGAGGTGCTGCACGCTGGTCTCGACCCCGGTCCCCACGTTCACGACGAGGCCACCGGCCTTCTCACCTGCGCGCACGAACGCGTCGCACACATCGTCGACGAAGACGAAGTCGCGCGTCTGCTCGCCGTCCCCGAAGATCGTCGGTCGCTCACCGGCGATCAGCTTCGCGGAGAAGATCGCGACGACGCCGGCCTCGCCGTGGGGATCCTGGCGCGGCCCGTACACGTTGGCGAGTGCCAGCACCGTGTACTCGAGGCCCTGGATCTCGCGGTAGTAGTGGAGGTAGTCGAGCACGGCCTTCTTGGAGACGCCGTACGGCGACAACGGGTTCTGCGGATGACCTTCACGGGTCGGGATCGATTCCGGCGCGCCGTAGAGCGTCCCGCCGGACCCGGCGAACACCACCTTGCGCGTCCCCGCGGCCAGCGCGCCCTGGATCACGTTCAAGGATCCGAGGATGTTGACTTCGGCGTCGAGCGTGGGCTGCTCGACGGAGACGACCACGCTCGGCTGCGCGGCGAGGTGGTACACGATCTCCGGCTTGCGGTGCTGGATCAGCTCGGTGACGGCTCCGGAGCGAACGTCGAGCCGCTGGAAGTTGAGTCGCTTCTCCCGCTGCCCGCGGGCGCCGGCGAGGTTGCCGAGGGAGCCGCTCGACAGGTCGTCGACGACGTCGACGTCGCATCCTTCGGCGAGGAGCCGATCGACGAGGGTCGAACCGATGAACCCGGCACCGCCGGTGACGAGCACCCGCAACGTCAACCCGCCTTCGCAGGCAGCTCGACGCGGCTGCCGGCCAGGGTGATGCCCGCGTCCACCTGGGCACCGGCACCGACGATGGAATGATCGATCACGACAGCATCATCGCCGACCACGCCGTCCGGCCCGATGATGGAATCGACAACTCGAGCCCGTCGACCGACGCGCGCCCCCGCGGACACCACCGCGTTCTCGATCCGAGCGCCGGCACCCACGGTCGCGCCGGCTTCGACCGTGCACGCGGTGAGGCGAGCACCCGCGCCGACGACCGCCCCGGCGCCGAGGTAGACGGGCGCAACGAGCACCGCATCGGACGCGACATCGTCGGCGTCGTCAGCAGCGATGCCCCAGATCCCGGGCGCCCGCTCGGTCGCACCCGGTACGGGAGGGAAGCCGAGCTCGCCCGCGAGCACATCGAGGTGCGCGCGCAGATACTTGTCCGGTGTCCCGATGTCGAGCCAGTAGTCGTCGGTGCCGTGGGCGAAGAGGCGACGCTGCTCCTCGAGCATCCTCGGGAAGGTCTCGCGTTCGATCGACACGGTCAGGTCGGGCGGTACGTCGTCGAGGACCGACGGTTCGAGCACATACGTCCCCGCGTTGATCCAGTTCGTCGGCGCCGCGCCCGGGGGTGGCTTCTCGACGAACGCCTTCACCTCGCCGTCTTCGCGCGTGGGGACGACGCCGAAGGCCGATGGATCATCGACCCGCGTGAGATGGATCGTCGCCTCGGCGGATCGCTCGCGGTGGAAGTCGACCAGCGCGGTCAGGTCGAGCGTCGTGAGCACATCGCCGTTGCACACCACGAAGCGTTCGCCGATCCCGGCACTCGACGCCGCGAAGCGGATCGCGCCGGCCGTGCCGAGCGGGTACGGCTCGATGGCGTACTGCAGGTGCACACCCCGGAATCGAGCCTCGGGGAAGTGGGCCTGGAACGCGCCGGGCAGGTAGCCGAGCGAGAGCACCACGTCATCGACGCCGTGCGACTCGAGCCACGTGAGCTGACGCTCGAGGAACGCGATCCCGACGATCGGGAGCAGCGGCTTGGGAACGGTCGTCGTCAGCGGACGCAACCGAGTGCCCTCACCCCCGACGAGGACGACTGCCCGCACGTGCGGGAACCTACGGGGTCGACGACGGGGTCGTCGTCGAATCCGTGGCTGCCGGCAGGGTCGTGGTGACCTCTGAGGCCCCCGGCCCGGCGGTCGAGCACCCCTTCGCGTTCAGCGCGGTCGTCGTCCCACCGTCATCGGCCGGAGCTGCGGTCGCGTTCGGGGGGACACCGATGTCGACAGACTTCGGGAGGAACGCCACGGCGACGACCTCACCGTCTTCGAGCTTGATGTCCGACGGGTTCCCCGACTTCTCGACGCAGTCGACCGAGTACTTCACGACACCTCGCTTGCCCGCGTCGCTCGACCCGGTCGGACACTTGTCGCCGTTGCTCCACGACTTCTGGTTGGGAGCGAAGGTCGGCGCGGCCCAGAGCGACAACGAGTCCTCGGACGCGTCCCAGCCGCCGTAGGTGAGGAACCGACCGAGGGTCGCGTTGTCGCCACCCTCGGACTTCGTGAAGGGGTGGATGTGCATGAAGCCGTCACCGTGCGTGTGGATCCCGACGCGCACGTTCGGGTTGTCGGCCGCGGTCTCGAAGGTGGCGGGAGGTCCGATCCACTCACCGCAGACGTTGGCCGCCAGCGCGGCATGCCAATGGTCACCAGGGGCACCCGTCGTGGGGTCACCCGGCTGGGGAGGCACCGCGGAGCTGCTCGTGGGCCGGGCCAGGATGACGCCGACGATGCCGAGCACGACGATCGCGGCGATCGCGCCGTAGAACCAACCACCACCGGCCCGCTTCTTCGGACGCCGGGCACGGGATCGGATACGGGCACGGGTGTACTTCTTGCGGTTCGCCATGTCGTGACCGAGATTACCCGGTCGCCTCCGATGCCCTCTGTCGCGGGCGCACCGCCCGGACCCCGACGGCGACGCCGGCGCGCACGCCGAGGTAGCCGGCGGCCGGGACGAGGAGCACTCGCCGCCAGCCGTGCCATCGCTTGCCGGCGAAGCGGTAGAGCGAGCGATGGTGCTCGACGATCATCCGGTAGGGCCGCCGATCGGTGCTCGCCCCCTGGACGTGCGTCACGGACCCATCGGGCTCGTAGGCGATTCGCCAGCCGGCCCGACCGAGCCGCCAGCACAGGTCGACGTCTTCGACGTACATGAAGTAGCCGTCGTCCCAGCCACCCACCTCGTCGAGTGCGCTCCGTCGGAGCCAGACGGCTGCGCCCGAGACCCAGTCCACATCCCTGGGCTGTGTCGGATCGGCGTCGAGCTCGCGGTAGCGACGGGTGAAGCGGTTCTCGTGCTTGACCAGACCGACCGTGCCGTGGCCGACGGCATCGATCAGTCGCGGGACCTGCCGGGCCGAGGGGTACCGGGAGCCGTCGGGCTCGAAGATCGCAGGCCCCACCGCCGCGAGGTCGGGCTCGGCGTCGAGTCGCGCGAGGAGCGCAGCCGCGGTGCCCGCGCCGACGAGCAGGTCAGGGTTGCAGACCGCGACGACGGGCGCGCTCGTCGCGGCGATGCCGACGTTGGCGGCCGCGGAATAGCCGACGTTGCCCCCCGGGTCGAGTACGGGCACGGCGGGGAACGCGTCGCGCAGCGCCGCGACCGATCCGTCGTCGGAGCCGTTGTCGACGACGACGACCTCGGGAGCTCCCGCGCTCGTGTCCGCGAGCAAGGTCCGCACACACTCGGTCAGCAGTGGTCCCGCTTCGTAGTTCACGACCACCGCGGACCACCGCGGCGTGCTCACATCCGTTCCCGGTACCACGCCAGCGTGCGTGTGAGCCCGTCACGCAGCGGGACGTCGGGACGCCAACCCAGCTCTCGCTCGGCCAGGGTGATGTCGGGCCGCCGCCGGACCGGGTCATCGTCGGGTAGCTCGGCGTGCACGATCCGCGAGGCCGAGCCGGTGACCTCGAGCACGAGCTCCGCGAGCTCGAGCACAGTGCACTCGGCCGGGTTGCCGATGTTCATCGGTGTGGCCCAGTCGCTGTCGAGCAGCGCGAGCAGCCCGTGCACCTCGTCGTCGACGTAGCAGAAGGACCGAGTCTGCGTGCCGTCGCCGTAGACCGTGATCGGTCGGCCGTCCAGCGCCTGCGCCAGGAAGTTCGACACCACTCGACCGTCCCCGGGCTCGAGGTTCGGTCCATAGGTGTTGAAGATCCGGGCGATGCGCGTGTCGACGCCGAGGGTGCGTCGATACGCCGTCGTGATCGCCTCGCCGAACCGCTTGGCCTCGTCGTAGACGGATCGCACGCCGACCGGGTTGACGTTGCCCCAGTAGGACTCGCGCTGGGGATGCTCGAGCGGGTCGCCGTAGACCTCGCTGGTGGACGCGAGCAGGAAGCGGGCGCCTCGGTCGCGCGCGAGCTCGAGCGCGTTCCGGGTGCCGGTGGAACCGACAGCGAGGGTCTCGAGCGGGCGCGCCAGGTACTCGGGCGGACTCGCCGCGCTCGCGAAGTGGAGCACCGCGTCGACCGGACCGTCGACGGGGATCCCGTCGACGATGTCGTGCTCGACGAGCGTGAAGCCGTCGCCACGCAGTGGCTCGACGTGGTCGACACGTCCGGTCGAGAGGTTGTCGACTGCGACCACGTCCCACCCTCGGTGGCGCAGCACCCGACAGAGGTGCGACCCGAGGAACCCCGCACCCCCGGTGACGACCGCGCGCGGCATCAGCGGCCCACGCCGCGGTACCCGAAGCCGATGCGACGCATCGCAGCCGGGTCGAGCAGGTTTCGAGTGTCGACCAGCTCGGGACGTTGCATGGACGCGACGACCCGCTCGAAGTCGAGCCAGCGAAACTCGTCCCACTCCGTGAGCACGACGAGCACGTCCGCGTCCTCGCACGCCACGTACGGGTCGAGCACGGTCTCGATGCCCGCGAGCCGCGCAGCCGCCTCGCCCACGCCGGGGTCGTACGCGCGAATCACGGCACCCTGCTCCGCGAGCATCTCGGCGATCGCTACGGCCGGCGAGTCGCGCATGTCGTCGGTGTTCGCCTTGAAGGTGAGGCCCCAGATCGCGACCCGAGCACCCGCCACGCTCCCGCCACAGGCATCCTGGACCTTCTGGACCATGCGGGCACGCTGGTCGTCGTTCGTCGTCATCGCACCCCGGAGCAGCGCGAAGTCGTACCCCGCGTCGTCCGCGGTGCTGAGCAGCGCTGCGGTGTCCTTCGGGAAGCACGACCCACCCCACCCGGGACCGGGGTGCAGGAACTCGAAGCCGATGCGCGGGTCGTATCCCATGCCGAGCACGACCTCGCGGATGTCGGCGTTCACGGACTCACAGACGTTGGCGATGGCGTTGACGAACGAGATCTTCGTCGCCAGGAACGCGTTGGACGCGTACTTGATCATCTCCGCGGACGCCGAGTCGGTGACGAGCACCGGTGCACGGACACCCCGATAGAGCTCCGACACCCGGACGCCGACGGCGGCGTCCTCCGCTCCGACGACGACGCGGGACGGATGCAGGAAGTCGCGCACGGCGGTGCCCTCGCGAAGGAACTCCGGGTTCGAGGCCACTCCGACGTCGGCGACCGCGCCCGACTCACGAAGGATGCGATCGACCCGCTCGGTGGAACCCACGGGCACGGTCGACTTGTTCACGACCACCGCCCCCGGCGACAACACCGACGCGATCTCCCGAGCGGCGTCATCGATCGCGCTGAGATCGGCGCGACCGTCAGCGCTCTGCGGCGTGGGCACGCAGAGGAAGACGAACTCTGCCTCGGTCGCGGCGGTGGCAGCCCCGACGACGAACCGCAGGCGCCCCGATCGGAGCCCTTCGACGATCAGATCGTCGAGTCCCGCTTCGAGGATCGGCGTCTCACCCTTGTTGAGGCGTCGCACCCGCTCGGCATCGAGATCCCCGCACGCGACGTCATGACCGAGGTGCGCGAGGCACACCGCGGTGGTGAGGCCGACGTACCCCGCGCCGACGACCCCGACCGAGCTCACCGGGGCACCGAATTCGCCTTCATGACCTGCTCAGCACGGCGGGGTCCGCGGCGCGGGATCACCGAGAAAGCTCTCGTTGCTGATCGGTGCGGGGGTCGGTCCGGTCGGGGCCGGGAGCGTGGTGGTCGTCGTCTCCGGTGCGCCCGGCACGGGTGCCGCAACGTCGACGATCGACTGGAAGTCGGTCCCGAGCACGATCGCGACGTCGGCACCCTTGATCGTGGAGTCCTCGACGAGGCGCGCGTTCGGCTTCACGTAGGCGAGGACGCTCTTGCCCTTGTCGATCGCGTCGGGCTGGTAGCGAACCTCGGTCACCGAGACGGTCCCACGCGGATCGGTCGCGGTCCCACCCGAGGGGAACCCGAGACGGGTGAGCTCGGCGGCCGCGCCAGCCGCGATCCCGTCGTCGCCGGTGCCGTTCAGCACCTGCAGCTTGATGTTGGCCGGGGCGATCGTCTTGGCCTGACCCGGCTGGTTCCCGCTGAAGTCCTGGAGGCGTGCGACGAGCGCGCCAGCCTCGGGCTCTTTGGTGTAGAGGACCTGCTGACCCTTCTGGTCGGGGCCGTCCGTCCACGGGAGCGTGACGAACTCGAGCGACGAGGTGTCGTTCGGGTTCACCGTCCGGAACGCGTCGATGAGCCCGAAGATGTCGTCCTTCGAGAGGCTCTGGTCGATCTTGAGGTTCTCGAGCACGCGGTCGGTGATCTCGTTCGCGGTGATCGGGTTGTTGAGTCCCTTCGTGACCGCGAGCCCGGCGAGCCGGCGCATGAAGTCCTGCTGACGCGCGATCCGGTTGATGTCGGGGACCGCGTCCGCGGGGTACCACTTCGCCTTCGACTCGCTGTAGTACTCCAGGTCGCGCGACCGGACGTACGACAGCGCGGCCGGACCGTCGAGCCGGACGCACCCGGGGTTCTCGATGTTGAGACCGGTCTTCTCGTCCTTCGCCGGGTACGGGAAGTAGACCGGCGTGTTCCCGATCGCGTCGACGATCCCACTGAAGCTCTTGAAGTCGACCTCGAGGTAGTGGTTGATGTCGATCCCGAAGTTCGACTTCAGCGTCTCGACCGTCTTGTCGGGGCCCTCGTTGAACGCGGCGTTGATCTTGGATCCACCGATGCCGGGGATGTCGACCCACAGATCGCGGGGGAACGAGACGATCAGGGTCTTCTGGGCGTCGGGCTCGACGTGCAGGACCATCATCGTGTCGGACCGCTGACCACCGTTGGAGCCCGAGTCACCGAAGGCTTGCTGCTCGTCCGGGTTGTCGACGAACGCCCGCGTGTCGGAACCGATCAGGAGGTAGTTGGCTCCCTGGGGTGGCGCGTCGGCGACCGACACCTTCACGCGCGCGACCGCGTCGAGCTTGGTGTCGATCACGTAGTTGACAGCGACGATCGCCCCGCCCATGAAGAGCGCTGCGACGAGGAAGGCCACGCCGAATCGGCCCGTGAAGGCGCGCAGGGGCGGTCGACGTGCTGCCATGAGGCCTCCATGTTACCGGTGGGGTCTGTGACGACCCACGTCGGGTTGCGGGCCTACCCTCCCAAACGTGGCTCCCCTGCTCCCGGTTCCGGACCTCTCGGCATTCCCGGTCGTCCAGCGCGTCGGTCGGAGCACCCACGTGGCCGCCGAGCCGGTGGAGGTCGTCGCGGTCGACGGGGTCGATGCCTTCGCGGCCCTCGATGCCTTGGCGCCCGGATGGTGGGCCGGCTTCCTGGCGTACGACCTCGGCCGCGCGGTGGAACATGTGGAGGAGCGGCTCCCGTCGACGAGTGGGATGCCGGACCTGCTGCTCGCCCGCTACGACGCTCGGCTCGTCGTGGAGGAGCACGGCGTCCGGTGGGAAGGTTCGCGGACCGGACGGCACCGGCTCGAGCACCTGCTCGACACCGCGCCGGCCCTGGGCGGGCTCGAGCTCGGTTCGGCCCGATCGAGCCTCGACCGGGCCGGGTTCGAGGCCGGCGTTCGATCGATCGTCGAGCTGGTCGAGGCGGGCGAGTGCTACCAGGTGAACCTGACGCGTCGGCTCACGTGGGACTGCGCGGCCGATCCCGTCGCGCTCCACCGCGCCCTCGCGGCCGCCAACCCGGCGCCCCACGAGTCGCTGCTCGTGCTGCCGAGGCCCGGCGGCGATCCGGTCACGATCGTGAGCGCGTCACCCGAGCGGTTCCTCTCGTGGCACGGACCGGTGGTGGAGACCCGTCCGATCAAGGGCACCGGTGCCGATCATGACGTTCTCGACGCGAGCGCGAAGGACCACGCCGAGAACGTCATGATCGTCGACCTCGCGCGCAACGACCTGGGCCGCGTCTGCGAGTTCGGCAGCGTCGAGGCGCCGAGTCTCTTCGAGCTCGAAGCGCACCCGGGCCTCTGGCATCTCGTGAGCACGGTGCAGGGCCGACGACGGGCCGACATCGGGCTGGGCGAGCTCCTGCGCGCGACGCTTCCTCCCGCATCGGTGACAGGCGCGCCGAAGCCCCGGGTGCTGCAGGCGATCGAGGATCTCGAACCCGTCCGCCGCGGCGTCTACTGCGGTGCGACCGGCTGGATCGACACCGAACGGGGTGAAGGCGACCTCGCGGTTGCGATCCGTACGTTCGTGATCGCCGACGGCGAGACGTCGCTGGGCGTCGGTGGCGGGATCGTGGCCGACTCCGATCCCGGGGCGGAGTGGCGCGAGACGGAGCTGAAGGCAGCGCAGCTGCTCGCGGCGGCCGGCGCGACCGACGCCGTGCCCCGGGATCGCGGTCTAGCGTCGCCGCCGTGAGCGAACCCACGCCGACCGTGTGGCTCGACGGCGCGCTCGTCCCAGTCGCGGACGCTCGCGTCTCGCCGTTCGACCACGGCCTGCTCGTCGGCGACGGCGTCTTCGAAACGCTGCGCGTGTACGACGGCGAGCCGTTCGCATGGCGACGGCACTACGACCGACTCGTCCACTCGGCAGATGGCCTCGGGTTGCACGCACCGGAGTCGTCGGCCCTGCGCGAGGCGGCCGATGCCGTGCTCAGCGCGAACGAGCTCACCGAAGCCCGCTTGCGGATCACCGTGACCGGAGGACCCTCGCCGCTCGGGTCGGAGCGGGGTACCGGCGCACACACGGTCGTCGTCGCCGCGAGCGAGGCGCGTGCGTGGGCGCCGTCGGAACGAGTGGTCACCGTCCCCTGGCCCCGGAACGAACGAGGCGCGACCGCGGGGCTGAAGACCATCTCCTACGCCGAGAACGTGCGCGCCCTCGCGTACGCACACGACCACGGTGCGTCGGAAGCGATCTTCTTGAACACGCGGGGCGAGCTCTGCGAGGCGACCGGGTCCAACGTGTTCACGATCGTCGACGGCACGGTCCGAACCCCACCGGGCGACGCGGGATGCCTCCTCGGCGTCACTCGCGCGCTCGTGCTCGAGCTCTGTGCCGAGCTCGGGATCCCGGCCGAGGAGCTCGCCCTTCCGGCGGACGCCATCGCCCGCGCCGACGAGGCGTTCCTGACGTCGAGCACTCGCGAGGTCCAGGCAATCAGTGGCGTCGACGACGTGACGCTGTCTCGCGCACCCGGACCGATGACCGAGCGGCTCGCCGCCGCGTTCACCGAGCTGATCGCACGAACCTCGGACCCTTGAGGTGTTTTGGCGTCGGAAACACCCGCGTGGGAGCGGCTGAGCGACGCCAAAACACCTTTGAGGGGTCAGGCGGGTCGGAGGTGGACGACGTCGCCGACCGAGACCGTGCGGCGGGTGCCGTCCGACGTCTCGATCTCGAGCCGGCCGAGGTCGTCGATCCCGACGGCGATGCCGACGAACGACTCCGCACCGAGATCGACGCGCACCGTGCGACCCAGGGTCGCGAGTCGGGTCCGGTACGCGCCGACGATCGCGTCGAGCGCGCCCAGTCGTGCGTCGACGCCGTCAAGGAACGCGTCGAGCACTGCGTCCCGGTCGACGTCGCGACCGGCCTCGAGCGCGCACGACGTCGCGATCGGGGCGAGCTCGTCCGGGAACTCATGCTGCGCGATGTTGCAGCCCACGCCCACCACGACCGCGCGTACCTCACCGGCGCCCGACACGTCGGCCTCGGCGAGCATCCCCGCGAGCTTGCGATCTCCGACGACGAGATCGTTCGGCCACTTCAGGGCGGCGTCCACCCCGCCTACCTGGCGGACTGCGTCGGCGAGCGCCAGGCCCGTGGCCATCGTGAGCACGTGGACGCGCTCCGCGACCATCGGGGGCTCCCACGACCCGGGTCGGAACAGGAGCGAGACCAGCAGCGACGAGCCCGGTGCGGCCACCCAGGCGCGCCCGCGGCGGCCCCGCCCCGCGTCCTGGTGATCGGCGACGGCGACGAGGCCTTCG
Organism: Acidimicrobiia bacterium; assembly: GCA_038321755.1. Taxonomy (GTDB): domain Bacteria; phylum Actinomycetota; class Acidimicrobiia; order IMCC26256; family PALSA-555; genus JALHSW01. The sequence goes on from JBBQFJ010000025.1 coordinate 12,873, forward strand.
GCGGCCCCGGCCCGGGCCTCCTGGAGCACCCACCGATTCGTGGAGTCGATCGACGCGAACCGCCGAACGTCCCAGCTCCGGGGCGCCCAGGTCGCCGAACGCTCGCCCATCGACCGTAGGATACGGCGTTCTCCCAGGTCCTCATCATGAACGGAACAGGATCGCCGTGCTGTCCAAAGTCCTGATCGCGAACCGGGGCGAGATCGCGGTGCGCGTGATGCGCACGTGCCGCGAGCTCGGCATCACGACCGTCGCGGTCTACTCCGAGCTCGACCGGGACGCGCTCCACACCCGCTACGCCGACGAGGCCTACGCGCTCGGCGGCCAGACCGCGGCCGAGAGCTACCTGAACACGGAGCGGATCCTCGAGATCGTCCGCGAGAGCGGTGCCGACGCGGTGCACCCCGGGTACGGGTTCTTCGCCGAGAACGCCGACTTCGCCCGCGCGATCGGCGATCTCGGCGTCGCCTGGATCGGACCGCCCCCCGAAGCGATCGAGGTCATGGGAGACAAGATCTCGTCGCGCATCGCGGCCGCCGCCTCCGACGTCGCGTCGGTGCCCGGCACGCTCGAGCCGATCGGCGACGTCAGCGAGATCATCGCGTTCGGCGAGGAGTTCGGCTGGCCGGTCGCCATCAAGGCGGCGTTCGGCGGCGGTGGCAAGGGACTGAAGGTATGTCACAGCGCCGACGGCGCGGCCGAGGCGTTCGAGTCGGCGGCCCGTGAGGCCCAGGCGTACTTCGGCCGTTCGGAGGCCTACCTCGAGCGCTACCTCACCAAGCCGCGCCACATCGAGATGCAGGTGTTCTGCGACACGCACGGCAATGCCGTCTGGCTCGGTGAGCGCGACTGCTCGACGCAGCGCCGCCACCAGAAGCTGATCGAGGAGTCGCCCGCGTCCGGGCTCGACGACGCGACCCGCGCCGCGATGGGTGCGGCAGCCGTGAAGGTCGCGCGCGGGTGCGGCTACGTGAACGCCGGGACCGTCGAGATGCTCTACCAGGACGGCGAGTTCTGGTTCCTGGAGATGAACACCCGGCTCCAGGTGGAGCACTGCGTCACCGAGGAGGTCACCAGCCTCGACCTCGTCGCCGAGCAGCTGCGCGTCGCGGCAGGGGAACCGCTCTCGTTCACGCAGGACGACATCACCCACCACGGGCACTCGATCGAGTGCCGGATCAATGCCGAGGACCCGGCCAAGGGCTTTCTCCCCTCTCCCGGGACCATCACCCGGCTGCGCGTGCCCACCGGTCCTGGGGTTCGCTGGGACGGCGGGTACGACGAAGGCGACACCATCTCGCAGTACTACGACAACCTCGTCGGCAAGCTCGTCGTCTGGGCCCCCGACCGGACCGCCGCGATCGCGCGCATGCTCCGCGCGCTCCGCGAGCTCGAGGTCGGCGGCATCGCCACGACCATCCCGGCCCATCAAGCGCTGGTGGCGCACCCCGACTTCGCGGGGGGCCACCACTCCACGAAGTGGGTCGAAGCGGACTTCGACCAGGCGGCGTTCTCGGCGGCCGTCTCCGACGCACCGACGCCCGTCGGTGACGCGCCCGAGGCGCCGGAGCTGCTCGAGCGCACCGTGCCTGTCGAGGTTAACGGCAAGCGCTTCTCGGTGCGGCTCTGGCTCCCCGATGCACCAGGTGGCGGGGGTGGCGGCAGGAGTGCACGCCGGGGACCGCGGCCGCGCCCGGCCGCGAACACGGGCGGTGGCGCGAGCGATGGGACGATCGCCGCACCGATGCAAGGCACGATCGTCAAGATCCTCGTGGCCGAGGGCGACACGGTCGAGGCGGGCGAAGCCGTGCTCGTGCTCGAGGCGATGAAGATGGAGAACCACATCAACGCCGAGGCAGCCGGCACGGTGAAAGAGATCCGGGTCGCGACCGGCGACACCGTCGGTCCCGGCGACGTCCTGCTCGTCCTCGAGTAGCTGCGTGGGCGCGACGCTCCTCGGCATCGACGTCTTCACGACGGAGGCGTTCCGCGGCAACCCCGCTGCCGTGTGCCTGCCGGACTCGGACCTCGACGAGTCGCGCATGCAAGCGATCGCGGCCGAGATGAACCTCTCGGAGACCGCGTTCGTGGTCGAGCGCGATGGCAGTTCTGGGGGAGATGACGGGTTTGGGCGCGCTGACGGGTTCGGGCTGCGATGGTTCACGCCCACCCAGGAGGTCCTGCTGTGCGGGCACGCCACGATCGCCAGCGCACGGGCGGTCTGGGAGACCGGTCGGCTCGGGAACGACGCGCCGGCGCACTTCCACACCCGCTGGAAGGGCGAGCTGATCGCGACGAGACTCGGCGACGCGATCGCGGTCGACTTCCCGAGCGCTCCGGCCGAAGCGGTGGACACGCCCGCGGGTCTCGCCGACGTGCTCGGCGCGACGCCGGTCGCGGTCGGGAGCAACGACCTCCACCACGTGGTCGAGGTCGCCGACGAGGCGACGGTACGAGCGCTCCACATCGACCCCGAGATGCTCGCGCGCGTCGATGTCGAGGCGATCGCGGTGACCGCTGCGTCCGATGACCCCGCGTTCGACTTCGTGTCGCGCTACTTCGCACCGCGCCACGGCATCGTCGAAGACCCGGTGACCGGGAGTGCACACACGGGCCTCGGACCCTGGTGGGCCGACCGACTCGGGAAGACCGAGCTCGTCGGACACCAGGTGAGCGCTCGCGGCGGCGTGGTGCGCATGACGATCGGGCCCGAAGCCGGGCGCATCACGATCGCCGGCGACGCGGTCACGATCTGGCGCGGCGAGCTCACGGCCTGAGCCGACGGCGCCTCAGGACGCAGCGTCGGCGAGCGACTCCGACAGGGTCGGGTGCACGAGGAGTGAGTCGACGATGTCGGTGACCTTCAACCCGTTCGTGACGGCGACCGCGATGACCCCGATGAGCTCGGCCGCGTTGCCGCCGACGATCGAGCCACCGAGGACGACACCGGTGGCCGGATCGGAGACGATCTTCACGAAGCCGCGCGGGTCGCCCTTGATGAGCGCTTTGGCGTTGGAGCTGAAAGGCACCTTGGTGACGCGGATCTTGCTGCCCGAGGCGAATGCCTCGGCTTCGGCGAGGCCGACGTCGGCGATCTCGGGCTCGGTGAACACGGCCGAGGCCGCCTTCTCGTAGTCGAGGTTGCGGTGGGGTCGGTTGTGCATCCCCATGAGGTGCTCGGCGATCTTGCGACCCTGCATCGCCGCGACCGACGAGAGCGGCAGCATCCCGGAGATGTCGCCGATCGCGTAGACGTGGCCGACGCTCGACAGGCAGTTGTGGTTCGCGATCACGTAGCCGGACTCGTTGATCTCGACGCCGACCTCGGCGAGCCCGAGGTCTTCGGTGTTGGGGATCGAGCCGACCGCGAGCACGGCGTGCGATCCCTCGACGACGCGACCGTCCTCGCAGGTCACGCGCACCGTGTCGCCCGTTCGGTCGATGGCGCTGGCGCGGGCGCCCTTCAACAGGGCGATGCCCCGGTCGAGGAACGCCTGCTCGAGCACCGACGCGACCTCCGCGTCCTTGATCGGCAACACCTGCTGCCGCGACACGAGCAGCGTCACCTTCGAGCCGAGCGAGTCGAACATGTGCGTGAACTCGACGCCGGTCACGCCGGAACCGATCACGATCATGTGCTCGGGGATCTCCGGCGGCGGGTAGCAGTCGCGAGTCGTGAGGATGCGCTCGCCGTCGACCTGCACGAAGTCAGGGACACGGGGGCGAGAGCCGGTGGCGAGCACGACGAAGTCGGCTTCGAGCTCCTCGGTGCCTTCGGTGGTCTCCACCGCGATGGTGTGTGCGTCGCGGAACCGTCCGGTGCCTTCGATCACGCGAATGCCCTGTGAGCTCAGCAGCTCCTGCAGCGACTCGCGCAGCCGACCCTGGATCGAACCGATGCGCTGCTTCAGCGCGTCGACGTCGAGCGCGCCTGAGGCCTGCAGCCCCATCTCGCGGGCCCGGGTCAGCTCGGCGAGCTCACCGCCCGTCGCGATGAGGGCCTTCGAGGGGATGCAGTCCCAGAGGTGGGCCGCGCCTCCGACCACCTCGCGCTCGATGAGCGTGACCTCGGCGCCCAGGGTGGCGGCGACGGTCGCGCAGGTGTTCCCCGCGGGTCCGCCCCCGATGATGACCAGTCGTGTCGTCGGCACGACTCCAGGCTACGCCCCGCCTACCCTCACGGCTGTGCCCGAGCTCCGACACGACGCGCTCACCGGTCAGCTCGTGCTGCTCGCCCCCGGGCGGAGCGCGCGGCCGCACACCACGACGCCCGACGCGACCCCTTCCGGCGCCGCCGCGACCGCCTCGTGCCCCTTCTGTGGCGGCGCGGAGGATCAGACGCCGCCGGAGGTGGCGCGCACCGGCGACGGGCCACCAGACGGGCCGGGATGGCGCGTGCGCGTCGTTCCCAACCTGTTCCCGATCGTCGGCGGTGACGACGCGGGACGTGGCGCAACCGGCGCGCACGAGGTCGTCGTCCTCTCCCCCGACCACCGCGCCTCGTTCGGCGCGCTCGACGACGACCAGGCCGCCGAGGTGCTGACGGTCATGCGCGACCGCGCCCGAGCGCACACCGACTCGGGACGGGCGCACGTGCAGCTGCTGATCAACCAGGGCCGGGCCGCCGGCGCGTCGATCGCCCATCCCCACGCCCAGGTCGTGGCGCTCGACTTCGTGCCCCCGACGGTCGCCACGGCGGCGGAGCGCTTCGCCTCGCTCGGGACGGACCTCGTGCTGGCGGATCAGTCCGACGCGGTGGAGCGGGGCTCCGCAGTCGTCGTCGGCGATGAGGTGCGGGCGTGGTGCCCGGGCGGCGCGCGCAGCCCGTTCGAGGTCCGGATCGCCGCACTGGCACCGGGTTCGAGCTTCGAGGCGGCGACCGACGGCCAAGTGCTCGGCACGGCCATCGTGCTGCGCGACGTGCTCGCCGCGCTCGGTCGCGCGCTCGACGACCCGCCCTACAACTTCGTCGTGCACAGCGGCGCCGCCCGGCCGACACCCGAGGGTGGGGAGCCCTTCCACTGGTGGGTCGAGGTCGTCCCGCGTGTGAGCGTCGTCGCGGGGTTCGAGCTCGGGACGGGCGTCCTCGTGAACACCGTCGACCCCGTCGACGCCGCGGAGCGCCTGCGCATCAGCCTCTGAGCGTCAGGCGGCGAGCATCCGAGCGCTGATCATCGTCCCTGAAACGTCGCCTTGCCCGGCCCGTGCTCGAGGAACGACCGCACCCCGGTCGTTGCGTCATCGGTGTCGAAGACGTCCACGAACGCGACGCCCTCGAGATCGAGCCCGTCGGCGAGCGACCCTTCGAGCCCGCGGTCGATCGCATGCTTCGCCAACCCGATCGCGGCCGCCGCGCCGCGCGCGAACGCCGTCGCCCACTCGAGCGCATTCGCCTCGACCTCGTCCGCCGGCACCACGCGATCGACCAGCCCGATTGCGAGTGCTTCGTCGGCGCGGACCTGACGACCCGACCAGATCAGGTCCTTCGCCCGAGCAGGGCCGATGAGTCGCGGCAGGCGCTGCGTCCCACCTGCACCCGGGATGACACCGAGCAAGACCTCCGGTTGCCCGAGACGCGCGGAGACCGACGCGACGCGCAGGTCGCAGGCCAGTGCGACCTCCATCCCCCCGCCGAGCGCGTACCCGCGGATCGCGGCGATGACCGGCCTCGGGATCGCCGCGAGGGCGTCGAGCGCGTCGCGGAACACCGCGTTGATGCTGCGCGCGGCTTCGGCGTGCGAGAACTCCTCGATGTCGGCACCGGCGGCCAGGGCCTTCTCGGACCCCGCCACGACGACCGCCTTCACGTCGCGGTCGGCGGCGAGCGCTCGGGCCGCGGCCCCGAGCTCAGCCAGGAGCGCCTGCGACAGCGGGTTCAGTGGTGGCCGGTTGAGCCGGAGCAGCATCACGCCATCGGGGTGCTGCTCCAGGAGGACGAGCGCCTCGGCCGCGGGTTGGGCGGGGGTGTGTTCGGGTGTACGGGCGGGGAGATGGGCGGGTGGGCGGACGGGGGTTGCGTCATCGGTCACGTGTCAGCTCCCAGCAGCTCGTCGGCCGCGGTGTAGGGGTCGAGCTCGCGCGACGCGACACGCGCGACGAGGTCGTCGAAGTGCGCTCCCGCACACACGTCGTCGACGCGACGGGCGAGGCGATCGAGCACGATGCTGCGGACCTCGTCGGCGAGCCGCGCGTCGCGTCGCGCGGCGAGCCGTCCATCGGACTCGAGGTACGCACGGTGGCTCCCGATCGCGTCGAAGAGCACGTCGATGCCCGTTCCGTCGGTCGCGATCGTCTCGACGATCGGCGGCGTCCATCCCCGCGCTCCGGAGAGGTCGAGCATCTGCATCAGGTCGCGCACCGCGTCGTTGGTGCCCGCTCGGTCGGCCTTGTTCACCACGAAGACGTCGGCGATCTCGAGGAGCCCGGCCTTGTTCGCCTGAATGCCGTCGCCCCATCCCGGATTGACGACGACCACCGTGGTGTCCGCGGCGTCGACGATCTCGACCTCGACCTGGCCGACGCCGACGGTCTCGACGATCACCCACGGCTTCCCCGCCGCGTCGAGGATGCGGATCGCCTGCGAGGTTGCGAGCGCGAGTCCACCGAGGTGCCCACGAGTCGCCATCGAACGGATGAAGACGGCGGGATCGGTGGCGTGGTCCTGCATGCGCACGCGGTCACCGAGGATCGCGCCGCCCGTGAACGGACTCGTCGGATCGACGGCGAGCACGCCGACCTCGTCGCCGTCGCGACGGATGCGCGCGATCAGACGGTCGGTGAGGGTCGACTTCCCGCTCCCTGGCGCACCGGTGATGCCGACCGTGTAGGCACCACCCGTGCGCGGATAGAGCGCAGCGACTGCCGAGTTCGCGCTCGCGCCACCCGTCTCGACGAGGGAGATGAGTCGGGCAATCGCACCACGATCACCGGAGAGCGCACGGTCGACCAGGTCGGGCACCGCGGCCGAGGTGGCCGTGCGGGCGTTCACCGAACGATCAGAGGACGGGACGGCTCAGGACGCCTGCTCAGGCCTGGGACTCGTCGTCGATGTTGTCGGCCTCGACCGCGGTGATCCCGGGGACGCGGTCCTTGATGATCCGCTCGACGCCGGCCTTGAGGGTCATGGTCGAGACCGGGCAGGTCCCGCAGGCACCCACGAGCTCGACGTGCACGACCTGGTCGTCATCGATCGTCTTGAAGACGATGTCCCCGCCGTCGGCCTGCAGCGCAGGGCGGATGGCCTCGATCGCCGAGAGGACTTCGGTTTCCTGGCTGGCGGTGGCGGGCATCTGGGGCTCCGGATCGCGGGTGGAGGGGTGCTCGTTCGGGCACCCGGTGCAACGCCCCCAGTATCGCAGGCCTTCCCGGCCTGGCCTACCTCTACCTTTACGGGCACCTTCAGGCCAGCCGCTCGACGTCGGCGCCGAGGGCCCGGAGCTTGCCGGGAAGATCCGGGTAGCCCCGCTCGACGTGGTGCGCAGCCAGGACCTCGGTCTCGCCCTCGGCGCAGAGGCCGGCGAGGACCAGTGCCGCCCCGGCGCGCACGTCGTGCGCCCGGACTGGCGCCCCCGACAGCCTCGGCACGCCGCGCACCACGGCATGGCGGCCTTCGGTGCGGATGTCGGCGCCCATGCGGTTCATCTCGTCGACGAACGCGAACCGGTTGTCAAAGATGTTCTCGGTGACCACAGCAGTGCCGTCCGCGGTCGCGAGCACTGCGACCGCCAGCGGCATGAAGTCGGTCGCGAAGCCCGGGAACGGGAGCGTCTGCACATCGACTGCCGTGGCCCGCTGGTCACGACGCACGCGCACGCCATCGGGCTGGGGCGTCACCTCGACACCCATCTCGACGAGCTTGCGACCGACCATCTCGAGATCCGAGAGCGCGATCCCCTCGACGGTGATGTCACCACCGGCTGCGGCACACGCCATCATCAAGGTGACGGCTTCGACGCGGTCACCCACGATCGCCCGCTCGACAGGCACGAGCTCGTCGACCCCTTCGATCGCGATCGTCGACGAGCCGGCGCCTTCGATGTTCGCACCCATCTCGCTCAGGAGCGCTGCGAGGTCGACGACCTCGGGCTCGCGCGCCGCGTTCTCGATGATGGTCTCACCCTTGGCGAGCGCGGCCGTGGTGAGCACCGTCTCCGTCGCACCCACGCTGGGGAAGTCGAGCACGACGCGCGCGCCACACAGCGCGTTGCACCGGGCCTCGATGTAGCCGTGCACCACCGCGAGCTCGACACCCATCGCCTCGAGCGCCGCGAAGTGCATGTCGAGCTTTCGACTCCCGATGTTGTCGCCGCCGGGCATCGCCACTCGCGCGGTGCCGGTGCGGGCGAGCAGGGGGCCGAGCACGTTGATCGACGCCCGCATCTTGCTCACCAGCTCGTACGGCGCCTCGGGCACGAGCCGCTCGGGCACCGCGACCCGCAGCGTGTCGTCACCGTCCCACGTGACGTCGACTCCGATCGCCCCGAGCAGCTCGATCATGACGTCGAGATCGACGACGGGGGTGATGTTGTGCAGCACGGTCGTGCCGGGCGCGAGCAGCGCAGCCGCCATCTGCTTCAGCCCCGCGTTCTTCGTCATCCCCGAGGCGCGCACGGTCCCGGAGAGGGGCGCGCCGGGACGCACGCGATAGCGATCCATCTGTCCAGGGTATGGCACCCAGGGATTGGCACCCAGGGTGAGGCGGGGGCGGGCCCGGCCCGGGCCGCCGAGCCTCAGCGGCCGCGGTAGACGGGGGAGCGACCTTCGACGAACGCGGTGATCGCTTCCTTCATGTCGTCGGAGCGCAGGCAGTCGGCCTGGCCTTCGGCCTCGAGCAGCAGGCCCTCGCGCACCGTGAGTCCGGAGAGCGCCGCCGTCACCGCCCGCTTCGCACCACGAACCGCCAACGGTGGCTGGGCCGCGATCGATCGGGCGAGGTCGCCGGCAACATCCTCGAGCTCCTCGTCGGAGACGACCCGCTCGGCCAGCCCGATGCGCCCCGCTTCCTCGGCATCGATGCGTGCGGCAGTGAAGATCATCTCCTTCGCCTTCCCGGGTCCGACGAGCCGCGGCAGCCGCTGGGTGCCACCGAGGTCGGGGAGGATCCCGTACTTGAACTCGAGCAGTCCGAGCTTCGTCCCCCGAGCGACGACGCGCAGATCACACGCGAGCGCGAGCTGGAGTCCCGCCCCGAGCGCATAGCCGCGCACGGCGGCGATGGTGGCGAACGGCGCTTCCTCGAGCCAGGTGTACGCGTCCTGCGCGCCGAGGATCCCGGAGATCGTCGGGTCCTCGTGGCGGGGAGCTTCACTGGCCAGCACCTCGTCGACCCCACGGTCGGACGTGAACACGCTGGTGTCGATCCCGCTCGAGAAGGCGCGGCCCTCGCCGATCACGATCAGTGCCCGCAGATCACCGGGATCGGCCAGGAGCTCGTCCCCGAGCGCACGCATCTCGCGCCACATCTCCACAGTGAACGCGTTCAACGTGTCGGGACGGTCGAGCGTGAGCCGCCCGACCGATCCGCCCCCGTCGAGGGCTTCGAGCTCGAAGCGCAGCGTGGAGAACTCCGTCACGGGCGGAGGTTATCCCGCTGCCGCGATCCTGACCCGGGGACCACCCTGGATGCGGACGACCTCGATCGGCTGCACGAACCCCGGAACGTCAAGGGGGCCGACCGGCACCGCGTCGGCCCAGGTCGGGACCGCCGAGACCATGTCGGCCGTCGCGAGCAGCTCGCCGGGGCCGGCGGCGGAACACAGCCGCGCCGCGAGGTTCACGCAGCTGCCGACGTAGTCGTCGCCTTCGAGGAGAATGACCGGGCCGACCGACATGCCCCCGCGGAGCGGCAGCGCGACGTCGGAGGTGGCGGTCTTCGCCATGAGGGTGAGGAGCGCCTCGACCAGTCGGCGCTCGGTGGTGCTGACGAACATGACACCGTCGCCGAGCCACTTGTCGACTCGGACGGCGTGGTCGGACGCGATGTCGCGGACGGCTGTGCGGAAGCGAGTGAGGACGCCGACCGCCTCTTCGTCACCGTGGAGGTCGGTGAAGCGCGTGAACCCACACAGGTCGACGAAGGCAAACGAACGTTCTACGCGCATGCGTCCAGTGTGGCGCACCCACGGCGCGAACGCCGAACAATTGGGCTCGGGTGGCACTGGATTCACACGTTGTTCGCGCAATCGCCTGCTCGACCCCTTCTCGCGTCACGTGGCGACCTCGAGGGTCCGCACCCATGTGACGGATGTCTCAGCCACGTCGGCCAGCACCGCCTCACTGGTGAGCCCACTCCGCTTGAGCGGGCGGAACCCGTGATCGGCGCTCTCGAGCCAGTGCAACGTGGTGGGACCCTTCACCTTGCGGGCCGATCTCGTGAGGAGCGGCCGCGGCGCCAGCGAGTCCCGAGTGCCGCTCACGAACAGGACTGGGCAGTGCAGGCGCTTGAAGTGGCCGTCCCGGCGTTGCTCCGGCTTGCCCATCGCCTGGAGCGGGTAGCCGAGCAGCAACAGACCGAGTGCCGGCACCGGCTCGTCCTCGGCGCCCACGAGCAGTGAGCAGTAGCGCCCGCCCATCGATCGGCCGCCGAGCACGAGGCGTTCCGGTCCCAGTCCCACGCGCGTCGCCAGGTGCGCCGCGGCCTCGCGGGTCGCAGCATCGAGCACGGCCGGGCGATCGGGCGCGCGCTTGCCGGCGACCCGGTAGGGGTAGTCGAAGCGCAGGGACGGGATCCCGGCCGCGGCCAGTGCGTCCGCGACAGCCAGGAGCGCCGGCGCGTTGCGATCGGCGCCGGCACCGTGCGCGAGGAGCACCGCCCGATCCGCACCGCGGCGCGGCCCCTGGAGATCTCCGACGACCGCCATCTCAGGGCGTCATCTCAGGGCGTCATCTCAGCACGTGCCGCTGGAGGAAGTCCTCGATCCGCTCGTACACGTCGAGGACCGTGTCGACGCGTCCGAACCCGTGCCCCTCGCCTTGGTAGACGTGGTGCTCGACCGTTCCACCGGCGTCACGGATCGCGTCGACCAGCGCCGCGGCCTGGGCCGGCGGCACCACTCGGTCCGCATCACCCTGGAGCACGAGCGTCGGCACTCGGATCGAGGCCGCATGGGTGACCGGAGAACGTTCGCGGTAGCGATCTGCGTCGCGCGGCAGCTCACCGACGATGCGATCGAGATAGCGCGACTCGAACCGGTGGGTCGTCGCCGCGAGTCCGAGGAGGTCGGAGACGCCGTAACGACTGATCACCGCGCGCAGCTTCGCGCCGTGCCGAGCGGCCAGGAGGAGCGCGGTCAAGCCACCGGAGCTCGCGCCGCTCACTGCGACGCGTGCGGGATCGCCCCATCCCGCTGGTCCGATGCGGCTGAGCATCGCGGCACAGTCGGCCACGTCGAGCGCGCCCCACTCGGCGGCGAGCGCCTGCGCGTACCCACGACCGTGCCCGGTCGAGCCGCGCGGGTCCGGCGCGAGCACGGTCCAGCCCCGGGTCACGAAGTACTGGTGGAACGGCTTCCACTGGACGGCCGCCTGCCCCGTCGGACCACCGTGGACGTCGATCAGCACTGGCGGCTCGGTCCCCGGCCCGAGGGCCGAGTGCTCAGGCCGGAACCAGAGGCCATGCACCTCGGCCCCATCGGCACCGGCCCACGAGACGAGCTCCGGTTCGACGATCCCGGCGGCGCGGAAGCCTCTCGGCGCGCCGCTCGCCAGCACCCGACGGCGGGAGCCGTCGGGTACCACGACCGTGACCGCGGGTGCGGTCCGAGCCCCCGACCGCACCGCCACGATCCCGCCCTCGCCCCAGTCGATCCCGTGATGCCAGCCGTTCGCGATGCCGGACGCGATGCCGGCCCCGTCACTGTCTCGGGTGCACACCATGAGCCGACCGAACCCACGCTCGTTGCGGCACCACGCGATCGCGCGTCCGTCGGGAGCCCACGCGAACGAACGCTGCCCGGGCCCCCAGGCGGGCTCGGCGTGCTCGAACGGCTCAGCGAGGAGCGGCGCGGCGTTCGCCCCGTCGGCATCGGCGATCCAGACGTTCCACCAGCCGTCGGTGTCGCTCACGTACCCGAGTGCATCGCCCGCCGGCGAGAACCGAGGCTGCCCGACCGACGTGTCGGCCCCTCCGGCGACGACCTCGGCACCGGAACCGTCGGGCGCCGCGACCACGATCCTCGACGCATCCCACGACATGCCCGTGAGATCCCACTCGTGCCACGCGAGACGCTCACCGTCAGGCGACCAGGCCGGGTCCCACGCGTAGTCGGCGTGCGAGAGGCGCCGTGCCGCCACGCCGCCCTCCAGCGGCACCACCGCCACGTCGCACTCGTCGTCGGTCTCGAGCACGAAGGCGACCACGGTGCCGTCGGGGCTGGCGGTCGGAGCGAACGCGCGTCCCTCGTCGCACAGCACCCGCACCGGGCCCCCGGCAACCGGGACGAGCACGAGTGGTCCGTCCGCGGCTGCCAGCGCGACGTGGTCCGGCCCGACCCAGCACCACACGCCACCGCCGTAGGCGCCGATCCCGGCCGCCCCGGTCTCGGCCGTCACGACCGCCGACGGACCCGCCGTCACCCTGGGAGCCTCCGGCTCCACTCCCTCCATCGGGGCGACGACTTCCTCCATCGGGGCAACGACTTCCTCCATCGGGGCAACGACGACGTCCGCTCGCCCACCGAAGCCCTCCACCCAGCCCAGGGAACGGCCGCCGGGAGCCCACCGGGGCTCCCCCACAGCCCCCGAACGGGCGATCAGGGCGGCAGGAAGCGGAAAACCCATGCGTGAACAGGGTATGACGTGCGCCGGTGGCCGGAAGATCCTTGCCTACCAACCGGTAGGCTGTTCGTTCCATGTCCCCCCTGCCCTCACCCTCCGCGCCCTCACCCTCCTCGCCCTCACCCTCCTCGCTTCGGATCGCCTACCTCGTCTACCGGGGCAACCCCCACTGCGGTGGGCAGGGCGTCTACACCCGGGCCCTCGCCAAGGAGCTCACCGAGCTGGGGCACGAGATCACGGTCTTCTCGGGCCCGCCGTACCCGGATCTGGTGCACCCCGAGCAGCTCGAGCCGGTGCCCGGCCTCGATCTCTACCCGTCCAAGAACCCGTTCCGGCTCCCGTGGCCGCATGAGTTCCGCGACGGCATCGATCTGCGCGAGTTCGCGATCATGTGCGGGGCCGGGTACCCCGAGCCGCTCGCGTTCAGCCTCCGCATCCGCCGCCATCTCCAGCACCGGCGCAGCGAGTTCGACCTCGTCCACGACAACCAGTGCCTGGGCCGTGGCCTGCTCCCGATGATCGACGAGGACGGGTGGCCGGTCCTCGCGACGCTGCATCACCCGATCACGGTCGACCGCGAGCTCGACGTCGCCCACGCCACGAACGCCTGGCGCCGATTCACGATCCGCCGCTGGTACTCGTTCCTCGACATGCAGATGGAGGTCGCCCGGCGGATGCCTCGCGTCCTCACCGTCTCGGAATCGTCGCGCGGCGACATCGTCGAACAGATGGGGGTCTCGGCCGATCGGCTCCACATCGTGCCCGTCGGCATGGACCCCGAGGTCTTCGGTCCGCGTCCGGCGATCGCACGGGTGCCGGGACGGCTGATGACCACGGCGAGTGCGGACGTCCCGATGAAGGGGCTCGCGCCGCTCCTCGAGTCCCTCGCCAAGGTCCGGGCCGAGCGCAACGACGCGCACCTCGTCGTGATCGGCAAGCCGAAGGGCAAGAGCAAGATCCCGGCCCTCATCGAACGCCTCGGCCTCTCCGACGCCGTCGAGTTCGTGAGCGGCGTGACCACCGAGCGCATCGTGGAGCTCTACGCCGAGGCCGAGGTCGCGGTCGTGCCGTCCCTCTACGAGGGATTCTCACTCCCCGCGGTCGAGGCCATGGCGTGCGGCGTGCCCGTGGTGGGCACCACCGGTGGCGCCGTCCCCGAGGTGATCGGGCGCGACGGCGACACCGGGCTGCTCGTCCCGCCCGGCGATCCCGACTCCCTCGCGGTCGCACTGCTCCGCGCGCTCGGCGACGCCGAGCTCCGTGCCCGCATCGGCGCCGCAGGCAGGAAGCGTGCCCTGGCGAACTTCACGTGGCGTCGCACGGCCGAGGGCACGGCCGAGCACTACCGCGCGCTGCTCGACGAGCGCGCGGCAGCCGGAGCGCGCTGATGCTCACCGTCGACTTCGAACGCCTGGGCGTCACCGAGGACTCCCGCCTCCTCGACATGGGGTGTGGCGGTGGCCGTCACGCGTTCGAGGCCTGGCGACGTGGCGCGACCGTCGTCGCGTTCGACTACTCCGAGGCCGAGCTCAAGGAGGTGCGCGGTGTCCTCGGCGGGATGCTCGCCGCCGGTGAGCTCCCCCACGGTGAGCGCGGCGGCGCGGTGAACGGCGACGCGCTGCGCCTGCCGTTCCCCGACGACTCGTTCGACGGCGTCATCGCCTCGGAGGTGCTCGAGCACCTCTGGGACTACGAGGGCGCGATCGCCGAGCTGGTGCGCGTGCTGAAGCCGGGCGCGCGCATGGCGGTCACCGTACCGACGCGTTGGCCGGAGCGGGTCAGCTGGGCACTCGACTACCACTACCACGACACTCCGGGCGGCCACGTCCGCATCTTCCGGCAGCACGAGCTCGAGGAGAAGCTCGAGGCTGCAGGCACATGGCTGCGCGGGTCGCACCACGCACACGCGCTGCACTCGCCGTACTGGTGGCTCCAGTGCGCGACGGGCGTGAACCGGATCGATCGTCACTGGACGGTCCGCAAGTATCACGACTTCCTGGCCTGGCAGATCACCAAGCAGCCGGCGTGGGTGAACACGCTCGATCGGGCGCTGAACCCCGTCCTCGGCAAGAGCCTCGTCGTCTACGTCCAGAAGGTCACGAGCTGATGCGCAAGCACAAGGTCCCCTCCGTCGACGGCATCATCACGGTCGACCAGGTGCAGGCGACCGTCGATGCGATCGCGGAGATCCAGCTCCCCGACGGCAACATCCCCTGGACGCCGGGTGAGCACACTGACCCGTGGAACCTCGTCGAGGCGTGCATGGCCCTCGACCTCGGTCACCGCTTCACCGAGGCGGAGCGCGCCTTCGAGTGGCTCCGATCGATGCAACACGCCGACGGGAGCTGGTGCGCGTACTACGTCGGCAATGAGGTCAAGGACCCTGCGCTCGACACCAACGTCACCTGCTACGTCGCCAACGGCGTGTGGCACCACTACCTCTCGACCGGCGACACCGGCTTCCTCGAAGAGCTGTGGCCGGTCGTCGAGCGGGCGATCGACTACGCGCTCTCTCTCCAGGCCGAGACCGGCGAGATCGCGTGGCGCGGCGACCAGACCGCTCCGGGTGCGCTCCTCACCGGATCGTCGTCGATCCACGCAAGCATCCGCTGCGCGATCGCGATCGCCGAACGTCTCGGCCACGAACGTCCCGACTGGGAGCTCTCCCTCGGGCAGCTCGCGATCGCGATCGCGCATCGCCCCGAGCGCTTCCTCGACAAGGACCGCTGGGCGATGGACTGGTACTACCCGATCCTCGGCGGTCCTCTGCGCGGCCGCTCGGCGCACGCACGCGTCGCCGCGGGCTGGGCCACGTTCGTCGTCGAAGGCCGTGGCGTCCGGTGCGTGTCCGACCGCCCCTGGGTCACCGCGGCCGAGACCTGCGAGCTCGTGATGGCGCTCGACGCCATCGGCGCCGACGACCACGCCCGCAACCTCTTCGGCTGGGTGCAGTTCCTCCGCGCCGAGGGTGGCGGCTACTGGACCGGGATGAACTTCGACGACGATCGCTTCCAGGAAGCGGGCGAGCTCTACCCCGTCGAACAGCCCACGTGGAACTCCGCCGCCGTGGTGCTCGCCGCGAACGCACTCGGGGGCGACGGTCCGACGGCCGGGCTCTTCCGGGGCGAAGGCCTTCCCGCCGGGCTCAGCCCCGACGAGCTCATCGACGCCGGCGCCGAGATCGAGGCCGAGTACGCCAAGGGCGCCGAGCGCGGCTAGCGGCGGCGCAGCACCCGCAGGCTGCCGGTCGTCGAGACCGGTTCGAAGTCGCCACTCGCCACCGCGTGCTTCCACACCTCGAACGGAGCCTGCCCGCCCTCGGCCGGGTCCTCGAAGATGTCGTGGAACGCGAGGATCCCTCCGGCTGCGACGTTGGGCGCCCAGCCCTCGAAGTCGGCGAGGGCCACCTCGAACGCGTGTCCACCATCGATGAAGAGCAACCCGAGCGGGGTCGCCCAGCTGCGCGCAACGGTGTGAGAGCCGCCGATCACCGCCACCACGACGTCCTCGACGCCTGCGTCCTCCATCGTGCGGCGGAAGAACGGGAGCGTGTCCATTCGGCCCGTGCGCGGGTCGACCAGTCGCTCGTCGTGGAACTCCCAGCCGGCCTGGTTCTCCTCCGACCCGCGATGGTGGTCCACCGTGAACACGACCGTGTCGCCGGCGCGCGCGGCGGCGCCGAGGTAGATCGCCGACTTCCCGCAGTACGTCCCGACCTCGAGCAGTGGGCCGACTGCCGCGCCGAGGAGCGCGGCGTCGTACAGCGCCAGCCCCTCGTCGTCGGGCATGAACCCGACGGCCGCGCGCGCGTGCGCGAGCAGATCGTCGGGCATCACCCCTTGCTCGCTCCCCGCGGGCATCAGATGACGGGGGTCTCGGTGTAGCGGCCGAACACGTCGGCGAGCGCGTCGGTGATCTCCCCAACGGTCGCGTGGACCTGCACCGCGTCGATGAGCGTCGGCATCACGTTCACCGTGGGCTCGGCCGCCGCGCGGCGCAGCGCATCGAGCGCGGTCGTGACCTGCGTATCGTCCCGATCCGCCTTCACCTTCGCGAGCCGTTTGCGCTGCATCTCCTCGACCTCGGGACCGATCCGCAGCGTCTCCGGCGGTGCCTCGTCGTTCCCTTCGCGTGCAGTGTTCACGCCCACCACGAGATGACGACCGTCGTTGACCTTGCGCTCGAGCTCGTACGCGGCGTCGGTGATCTCGCGCTGGAACCAGCCCGACTCGATCCCCACGAAGGCGCCTTCGAGCATGGAGCCGCCACCGGCCGTGTCGAGGTGATCGAAGATCAACTCGGCCTGACACTCCATCTCGTCGGTGAGCGCCTCCACGTACCACGA
>JBBQFJ010000026.1:0-29988 GCA_038321755.1 Acidimicrobiia bacterium
CGCTCCTCGAGCGACCCGTCGACGATCTCGAGCCGATCGTCGCCGCGGACATGACCGACGACTTGGATCTTCACGTCGTACTGGTCGGACCAGACGAACGGGACGGGCGCGAAGGGCGCCGGCGGGTGGTCCTCGTCCGCGAGCAGGCGCGTCGCCGCGGCGATGCCCTGCTCGGCCGCGTTCGTCCAGTGCTCCAATCGCATCAGCTCCCCATCGAAGAGCGGGTTCGGCCAGCGACAGACGTCGCCCGCCGCGACGATCCCTGGGGCCGCGAGCAGCGTCGCGTCACAGACGACCCCGTTGTCGATGGTGAGGCCGGATCCGTCGAGCCAGTCGGTCGACGGGACGACGCCGACGCCCACCACCACGATGTCCGCGTCGACCGTGGTCCCGTCGGCAAGACGCACTCGCTCGACCCGGTCCACGCCGTCGACCCCCTCGACGCCGACGTTGGTGCGGAGATCCACCCCGTGATCTCGGTGCAGGCCCGCGAGCACCGCTCCCAACACCGGGCCGAGCCCACGCACCATCGGTGCCGGCAGGGCCTCGAGCATGGTCACGTCGAGATGACGTGCTCGACAGGTCGCCGCGACCTCGGCGCCGATGAACCCGGCGCCGATCACGACGACGCGGCGCGCGCCCGCGTCGAGCTCGGCTCGGATCGCGAGACAGTCGTCGAGGGTCCGGAGCTGGTGGATGCCGCCGAGCGCGGGCAGCCCCGGCAGCTGCCGCGGGGTCGCACCCGTCGCGATGACCACGCCTCGATCACCCACGATCCGCTCGCCGTCGTCGAGCTCCACGCCGCGCGCGGCGACGTCGAGCCCGGTCGCTCGACGCCCGAGCCGCCAGTCGATGTCGAGCTCGTCGTAGGACTGTCGCCGCAGCGCGACGTCGTCGGGTCCCGCCTCGCCGGCGAGCACGGCCTTCGACAGGGGCGGACGGTCGTACGGGAGGTGCGACTCGGCGCCGACGAGCACCAGGCGCCCGCCGAAGCCGAGGCGTCGGAGCTCCTCGCCGGCCCGCAGGCCGGCCAAGGACGCGCCGACGATCACGACGGTCTCCGGCCCGGCCACGGCGCCGACGTTAGCCCTGGGAAGTCGCCCCAACCCTGACGTCCGTGTCATTGTTGGCCGTGCCTCCGAGATCCCCCCGCGCGGACACGCCGCGCCCGAACACGCCGCGCCCGAAGCTGGACGTCAGCGGACGTCCGCTGGCCCTCCGGGACGTCGATCTCGACACGTTCCTGCACCCGCGCTCGGTCGCGGTGATCGGTGCGTCCGAGACGCCGAAGAAGCCGAACAGCGCGATGACCGCGAGGCTCGCGGGCTGGGCACGAGCCAACGACGCCGAGTTCTTTCCCGTGCATCCGGTCTACGAGTCGGTGCTCGGCGCGAAGTGCTTCGCCTCGATCGCCGACGTCCCCGGCGAGGTCGATCTCGCGGTGATCCTCACCGGCCAGGCGGTCGACACCTATGAAGAGGTCGTCGCCCGCAAGGCGAAGTTCGCGGTCATCTTCGCGGCCGGGTTCTCGGAGGCCGGCCGCGGCGGGGAGCAGCTCGAGGCCCGCCTCGACGAGCTCGTCCGCGCCGGCGAGACCCGCCTGCTCGGACCGAACACGAACCTCAACGCCTTCGAGGACTTCCGCGACGACCTCGAGGGACCCGCGATCGCACTCATCACCCAGAGCGGGCACCAGGGGCGGCCCGTCTTCCAGGGCCAGGAGCTCGGGATCCGCCTCACGCACTGGGCCCCGACCGGCAACGAGGTCGACCTCGAGTTCGCCGACTTCGCGAAGTACTTCGCCGATCAGCCCGAGGTCGGCGTGATCGCGGCGTACATCGAGGGCTTCAAGGACGGGCGCACGTTGATGCTCGCCGCCGACCACGCCGCGCGGCTGAGGAAGCCGATCGTGGTGGTCAAGGTCGGTCGCACCGACGAGGGCCGCTCGATGGCGAAGGCCCACACCGGGCACCTCACCGGGTCCGACGCCGTGGTGTCCGCGGTCTTCCGCCAGCTCGGGGTGACTCGGGTCGACGGGCTCGACGAGCTGCTCGACACCTCGGCCGCGTTCGCCCGCACCGCGCCGAGCAGCCCGCCGACCTGGGGCGCGAAGGGACCCGGCATCTGCGTGTACGCGGTCTCGGGCGGCACCGGCGCGCACATGGCCGACATGGTCTCGGCCGCCGGCCTGCGGCTCCCACCCCTCACCAAGGCGACGCAGACCGCGCTGCACGACGGCCTCATCCCCTCGTACCTGCGGGTGTCGAACCCGGTCGACTGCGGTGGTCCCCCGGTCGCCGACCGCCGTGGCCGCGAGATCCTCGATCGGATCCTCGCCGACCCCGCCGTGGACATCCTGATCGTCCCGATCACGGGCGCGGTCGAGATGTTCAGCAACCCACTGACGCGCGACCTCGTCGACGTCGCGCAGACGACGACGAAGCCGATCTTCGTGATCTGGGGCGCGCCCGCGGGCACCGACGACACGTACCCGCGGCGACTGCTCGATGGCGGGTTGCCGGTCTTCCGCACCTTCTCGAACTGCGTCGGCGCCGTGCGTGCGTACGTCGACTACTGGCAGTTCGTCCGGCGCTACCGCTCGGCCTTCACGAGCGCGTCGAAGACCCCGTCGAAGGTCGCGGCACGCGCGCGACGCATCCTGGCCGGCGCCGAGCCCGGCGAGGCACTCTCGGAGCACGCCTCCAAGGCGGTCCTGAAGCTGTACGGCATCAAGGTGAGCCGCGACGAGCTGTGCACCACGTCGGCCGCGGCCGTGCGCGCGGCGAAGGCGCTCGGATACCCCGTCGTGATGAAGATCTCCTCGCCCGACCTGCTCCACAAGAGCGACCTCGGGCTCGTGCGCGTCGGCGTGGACTCGGATCGGGCGGTGCGCACCGCGTTCGACGAGCTGACGGCGAGCGCCCGCCGCGCAGCCGGGAAGCGCGGTCGCATCGAGGGCGTGCTCGTGTGCGAGCAGGTCTCGGGCGGCGTCGAGATGGTGGTCGGGGTCTCCCAGGACGAGCTCTTCGGCCCGGTCGTGATGGTCGGGCTCGGCGGCGTCTTCGTCGAGGTCCTCGGCGACGTCACCTTTCGAGTCCCGCCATTCGGTCGCGACGAGGCGCGGCGGATGCTGCACGAGCTCGCCGGGTTCGCGATGCTCCAAGGTGTCCGCGGCGCCAAGCCGGCCGACGTCGACGCGTTCGTCGACGTCGTCATGAACGTGCAGCAGCTCGCGGTGGACCTGGCGAGCCCGGAGTTCGCCGAACAGCTCGGCGAGCTCGACGTGAATCCTGTAGTGGTACGGCCCCGCGGTGCGGTGGCCCTCGATGCGCTGGTGGTGCGGAAGTGACCGAGCCCGAAGGGACCAAAGTGGACGTCGACGTTGATCAGGAGCTGCTCGCGGAGATCCGTGACCACGTGCTGTGGCTCACGATCAACCGACCCGATGCCGGGAACGCGATCACTCCCGCGTTGCGGAACCGCATGATCGAGCACCTGAACGACGCGAGCGGGTCGTTCGACGTCCGCGCGATCGTGGTCACCGCAGCAGGAGAGAAGCACTTCTGCACCGGCGCCGACCTGCGGACGGGACGGGCGACGCCCCCACCGAAGCCCGAAGGCGCGCCCGAGCGTCCGGCCGGTGAGGCTGCCCGCATGATCAAGACGGGCATCCAGCGCCTCATCGCGGCATTCCTCGACTGCGAGAAGCCCATCGTTTGTGCCCTGAACGGTACCGCAGCCGGGGGCGGCGCGGCGATGGTGCTCGCGTCCGACCTCGTGATCGCGGCGGACAACGCCCGCATCATCCAGGTGTTCGTACGCCGCGGCCTGATCCCCGACGGTGGCGGCACCTACCTCCTGCCCCGCCTCGTCGGGCTGCAGAAGGCCAAGGAGCTCGTCTTCTTCGGTGACGACCTGGGCGCGGCGGACGCGGAGCGCATCGGACTGGTCAACAAGGTCGTGCCGGCCGCGGAGCTCACCGCGACCGCGACCGAGTGGGCGACGCGTCTCGCGGGTGGCCCGACGAAGACGATCGGCTTCGCGAAGCGGCTCCTGAACCACTCGCTCGACACCGACCGGGCGACGATGTTCGAGGAAGAGGCCCTCTTCGTCGAGATGGTCACGAGCACCGAGGACTCCAAGGAAGGCATGGCGAGCTTCATCGAGCGTCGTCCCACCGAGTTCAAGGGCTGGTGAGCGAGCGGATGCGAGCAAGGGCGGCAGACGAGCGGATGCGAGCAAGGGCGGCAGACGAGCGGACGCGAGCAGAGCGAGCCGTCTGATGGTGACACTGAAGGACCGGGTCGCGATCGCGGGGATCGGGCAGACCGCGTTCGGTAAGGGTCTCGTCGACAGCGAGCTCTCGCTCGCCTGCCAGGCCATCTCGATGGCCCTCGACGACGCCGGCGTCGCGCCCGGCGAGGTCGACGGGCTCGCGTCGTTCACCATGGAGCTCAACCGTGAGGTCGACGTGGCCCGCAACGTCGGGCTCGGCGACATCACGTTCTTCTCGCAGGTCGGGTACGGCGGCGGCGCCGGCTGTGGGGTGGTCCTGCAGGCCGCGATGGCGATCGCGACCGGGCAGTGCACGACCGCGGTCGCATGGCGAGCCCGCAAGCGTGCATCGAAGGCGAGCCGCCCCTGGGCGCAGGTCCCGCGGCGGCTCACGGACCATTGGCAGTGGAGCCGGCCGTTCGGGCTGCTCCGTCCGGTCGACGAGGTCGCCATGCTCACGCGGCGCTACATGCACGAGTTCGGCGCGACGCGCGACCACCTCGCGAACGTCGCGCTGGCGTTCCGCAAGCACGCGAACCGCAACCCGCTCGCGACGATGCACGCGAAGCCGATGACGCGCGACGACTACATGGACGCTCGTTGGATCTCGGAGCCGCTCTGCCTGTTCGACAACTGCCTCGAGACCGACGGTGCACTGGCGATCGTGCTCGTTGCCGCCGAGCGGGCACCAGACCTCGCCCAGAAGCCCGTGTACGTGCACACCGGCGCCCAGGGCCTCCCCCGACAGCACCAGACGATGACCAACTACTTCAACGACGATCCGCTGCTCGGACCGTCGTGGGCGGCGGCGAGCCGACTCTGGGCCGATGCCGACTTCACGCCGGCCGACGTCAAGGTCGCTCAGATCTACGACGCGTTCAGCCCGCTCATCCCGCTGTCGCTCGAGGGCTACGGGTTCTGCGAACGCGGCGAAGGCGCCGCCTTCACTGAGGACGGAGCCCTCGAGTGGCCCGACGGCCGCCTGCCTACCAACACCGCGGGCGGCGGGATGTCGGAGGCGTACGTGCACGGCTTCAACCTCGTGCTCGAAGGAGTACGGCAGATGCGCGGGACGTCGACCTCGCAGGTGGACGGCGCTGAGAGCTGTCTCGTCACGAGCGGTGAGGGCGTCCCGACGAGCGCGCTCCTCCTGAGGAGCTGAAGGTGGCCGACATGGAATCCGGGATGCTGCTCCCCGACCTCGAGGGTGAGGACAGTGCCGAGTTCTGGGCCGGAGCCGCCCGCGGCGAGCTCCTCGTGCAGGCGTGCGCGCAGTGCGGTGCGTGGCGGTTCCCGCCGCGGCCCATGTGTCCGCAGTGCCGTTCCCTCGAGGCGCGCTGGGAGCGCGCGTCGGGAAACGCCACGATCTGGTCGTACGTCGTGCCGCACCCGCCGCTGCTCCCGGCCTATGCCGAGCTCGCGCCGTACAACGTGATCGTCGTCGCCCTCGACGAGGACCCGACCGTGCGGTTGGTCGGGAACCTCCTCGCGACCCCCGACGGTCCGATCAACGAGATCGACCCGGCGACGATCCGCATCGGCGAAGCGGTCCACGTCGTGTTCCAGCAGGTCGACGACGTGACGCTCCCCCGCTGGGTCCGCGCCTGATCCGGTCCGGACAGAACGAGACCCGGTCCGGGGGGTGGACCGGGTCTCGTGAGACACCTTGGCGACGGCGGGCCGGGGGGAGACCCGACGCGCCGGTGGCGTCGACTTGCTCGAAGAGCGAGTGGGTCAGGCGGCCTGACTTGCGACGACGACCTCACCCTGACGGAGATCGGTCAGCGTGCGCTCCCAGCGCAGCTGCCGTGCGATCCACGCCAGTGCCCGCTCACGCTCGATGCTCGTGGTGGTACCCATGGCGTCCCTATCCCTTCTGAACTCGTGAGACCCGCAGTCCGGATCCTTGTGATCTGGAGCACAACCTCTGGTCTCTTGACTCTGTGAGTATTCACTCTTAGGGTAGGTGCTGTCAAACTTAGTGACGAATGTCACAAGTGCAATCCGGATCGTGATGAGCCCGCAGCTGAGCCAACCCGCACGGAGCCAACTCAGGGAGGAGGATGGAGACCGTGACGACCAGGCCGAGCGAGACCGAACCGGAACCGCCGGGCGCCCCCACCGCGGGACGAGCGTGGCGGATCGACGCCCTCGCCCAGCGAGCCGACATCACGGTCGACACCATCCGCTACTACCAGCGCGAAGGGCTGCTCCCGCCGGCCGAGCGCCACGGTCGCATGAAGCTGTACGGCCCCGAGCATCTCGAGCGGCTCGAGCGCATCAAGGAGCTCCAGTCCCGACGCTTCTCCCTCGCCGCGATCAGCGCGCTCCTCGGGAACGACCGGCGAGACCTGCTCGAGGGCATCTTCGCCGGCGGTGGCGGCCGCACCTACACGCTGGAGGAGCTCACCGAGCGCGGCGACGTGAGCACCGAGGTCGTGGATGCGCTGCGGACGTCGGGCCTCTTGCGCGACCCGTCGGAGTACGGGCGCGACTCCTACGACGCGGACGACCTCGACCTCTTGCGAACGATGGGCGAGCTGCACCGACTCGGGATCGGCGCCAAGGCGCTCGTCGAGATCGGGCACATCTATGCGGAGGGCATCGACGCCACGCAGCGCCGGGTCGTCGACCTCTTCACGACAGGTGGCACCCTCACCTGGGACGACGATGAGCTGGCACGGTTCCAGGACGCGGCCGCAACCAACGCGCCGAGCATCCTCCCACTCGCACGCCGCATCGTCGACTACACGCACCACCGCACGATCCAGCGCCTGACGCTCAGCGCGATCGAGCGGGGCACAGTCGCACCGCCTTCGGAGATCTAGGCGGGGCGAGCTACTCGGGGCGGTGACTCACGGCTTCGACGTTGTTACCGTCGGGGTCGCGGACGAACGCGCCGTAGTAGCCCGGGTGGTACACCGGCCATTCGCGCGGGTCGTAGAGCACTTCGGCACCCGCCGCGACTGCAGCAGCGAAGAACGCTCGAACGGCAGCGCGATCTGCAGCCTCGAACGCGATGTGCACCGCGCGGTTCGCGACCTCGTCGGCGAGTGGCCCGATCCAGAACGTCGGACGATCCCCGAACCCGTAGCCGATCACGGTGTCGAAGTCGAGCACGCGTCGTGCCCCGAGCGGCGCCGCCACGGCGTCGTAGAACGCCGCGCTCGCGGCGACATCCGCACACTGGATCGAGAGGTGGTCGAGCACGTCGCGGTCAGTCGTCCAGGTGCCAGATGCGGCTGGCGTTCCCGCCGACGATCTTGGCCTGCTCATCGGACGGGATCTGCCCCATCGTCTCCGCGATCACCTTTCGTGAGTAGGGCCAGTCGTTTCCGTGGTGCGGGTAGTCGCTGGACCACATCATGTTGTCGACGCCGACGGCGTGCCGGAGCGAGATGCCGGAGCGGTCGGTGATGAACGACGCCGCGTTGTTGCGGTGCCAGTACGTCGATGGCGGGTGCTGCATCGAGAGCCGACCCCAGGAGCGGTTGCGCCAGTAGCGATCGTCGATCGACTCGAGCATGTGGGGGAGCCACCCGACGCCCGTCTCGATCCAACAGATCTGCAGCTCCGGGAACCGGTCGAACACGCCGCTGAAGAGCATCTGGGTCATCGAACCCGCGGTCATCGAGAACACATGACTCATCGAGCCGATCGCCTTCGCGCGGGCCGCCTCGGTGCTCATGTCGTAACGCTTGTCGCCACTCGCGACCTGCGCCCGGCGACCAGCCGCACGCTGGGCCCGACTGATGATGTTGATGTGGATCGACACGGGGACGCCCTCGTCCACTGCCGCCGCCCAGAACGGGTCGTCGTCGGTCGACAGGCTCTCGCCTCCCGCCGGCCAGTTCGAGATGATCACGCCCTTCGCGCCGCGCGCCTTTGCCTTGCGCAGCGCGTCGACCGCGGTGTCGATCCCGATCGACGGCATCTGCGCGAGCCCGATGAGTCGTTTCGGATCCGGCGCGCAGAACTCCTCGAACAGGAAGCTGTTGTACGCCTCGACACCTGCGAGCACGAAGTCCTCGTCGTCATCGCCGAGGAAGTGACTCATCGTGCGTTGGGGCGGAAAGAGGATCTCCGCGTCGACTCCGTCGAGGTCCATGTCCGCGAGGCGCGCCGCGCCGTTGTAACAACCGTCGCGCGCCTGGTCGTACGTGACGCCGTGCCACCGGAACTCGTCGAAGGGCATCCCCGGCGTCGCGACCAGACCGATCGGGTCGGGTTCGCCGCCGACCGCGGTCTGCCATGCGTCGCCACCCTCGGGGTCCTTGACGAGCTTCGGCGCCTTCTCCTGGTGCTTCGCGGGCAGCCAGTTCGTCCAGATGTCCGGCGGCTCGAGGATGTGGCAGTCGGCGTCGACGATGCGGTGCTGCGCCATGAGGTCCCCCGAAACGCCCTGATCGTGCTCGGGCGGCCCACGGTGGGTCGCCCAACTGGGCTCAGGGGGCCAAGGGTACGCTGACGCCGACGTCAGGAAAAGTGCCGCAAGAGCTTGCCAGTGAAGGGAACCCGGTGGACGAGGACGGTCGGGAGCAGCTGCTCGAGGGGATCCGGGTCCTCGACCTCGCCGGCGAGCCGGGTGCGATCGCGGGCCGCGTGCTGGGCGACCTGGGCGCGTCGGTGATCGTCGTCGAATCGCCTGATGGCCATCCGCTGCGCGCCCTCCCTCATCGCTGGCTCGCGTGGTCGGCAGGGAAGACCTCGGTGCCGATCGATGGACCCGACGATCCGGCGATCGACGAGCTCCTCGCGGGCACGGACATCGTCATCGACACGCCGGGTGCGCCCGGCGCGCTCACCCTCGACCCGAGTCGCGCGCCCCATGCCGTCTGGGTGAGCATCACGCCCTTCGGCCTCTCCGGACCGCGCGCCGCGTGGCGCGCGTCGGACCTCGGCGTGCTCGCCGCGAGCGGGAACATGTACGCGACCGGTGATCCAGATCGCTCACCCGTGCGGTGTTCCGAACCGACGGGACACACGCACACTGGCGGAGAAGCGGCGTATGCGGCGCTCACCGCACTGTGGACGAACGACCCCCAGCGCGTCGACCTCTCGATGTCCGAGTGCGTCAACACTGCGAACATGGCCGCGCCCGCCCGGTACGCACGCGAGCACCAGCGCGGCCGCCGGGCCGGAGCGATGATCGGCACAACGCAGGAGATCTGGCCCGCGCAGGACGGCTGGGTGAGCTTCGGCCTGCGCGGCGGCAAGGCGCGCATCCCGAGCCTCGAGCTCATCACCAAGGCCGTCGCCGCCGATGGCATCGACGCCACCGCGCTCGAAGCGCAGGACTGGGCGACGTGGTCGAACGTGCACGCGCCCGACGAGGTGCTCCGCGCCGTCGAAGCCCCCATCCGTGAGTACTTCTCCCGTCACACCATGCAGGAGCTCTACGACCTCGCCTGCGAGACCAACCTCATGCTCGCCCCCGCCAACTCCCCCAGAGAGATCCTCGCGAGCACCCAACTCGCAGCAAGAGACTTCTTCGAGCCGTTGGGCGAGATCCCCAAGTTCCCGGTGCGGTTCGTGACCATCCGGAGCGCAGACGGTGCCGCGGCCCCGGCAGCCCCCAAGGCCCCGGCACCGCCGCAGCGAGGCAGCCCTTCAGCAGGCTGGCCAGGAGGATCGACGAACAGTGAGCCCGGAGTGGCCGACGGCCGCCGCGGACGCACTGGGGTTTCGGAGGGAGCGGTGGTCGGCGGCCGCTCCGGGCGGGTCAGAAGTGCAGGAGACCCGGCCTGGACGGGCGTCAACATCATTGAGTTCGGATCAGGAGCGGCGGGGCCGATCGCGACCCGGTACTTCGTCGAGCACGGCGCCACCGTCCTGCGCATCGAGTCGCGCACCCGTCCCGACTTCCTCCGCACGATGGCGCTCGGTCCCGACAACCCGCACGGCCTCGAGGGCGGCGGGATGTACGACGGACTCAACGTCGGGAAGCGGCACCTCACGCTCAACCTCAAGCACCCCGACGCGGTCGCGCTCGTGCACCGACTCGTCGTCGAGTGGGCCGACGCGATCGCCGAGAACTACGCGCCGCGGGCGATGAAGGGGTTCGGGCTCGACTACGACTCCCTCGCGCAGGTCGATCCGGGTCTCGTGATGATCAGCGCGTGCCTGAACGGTCAGACCGGTCCGCACAAGGACTACCCGGGCTTCGGTGGCCAGGGCGCCGCGCTCTCCGGGTACAACCAGCTCACGGGGTGGCCCGACCGTGCACCGCTCGGCCCGTTCGGCACGATCACCGACTCGCTCGCCCCTCGCTACGTCGCCACCGCCCTCGCTGCCGGCCTCCACTATCGGCGCCGGACCGGGCGCGGCGTCTACCTCGACCTCTCCCAGGTCGAGTCGGGCACGTGGACGCTCGCGCCGTGGTTGCTCGAGGCGCAGACCGACGGCGTGCTCCGCGAGCGCACCGGGAACCGCTCGGATCGAGCGGTTCCGCACGGCGCGTTCCCCTGTCTCGACGAGACCGACCCGCTCGGGAAGACCGTGCGCGATCGCTGGGTGGCCCTCGCGTGCTGGGACGACGACGAGTGGACCCGGCTCGCGGGCGTCCTCGGACTCGACGACCCGGGGCTCACGACGTTCGCCGCACGCCAGGCCCGGATCGACGACGTCGAAGCCGCCGTCGGCGCGTGGACCGCGACGCGGACTCGCGCCGAGGTCGCCGAGTCACTGCAGGCGCTCGGCCTCGAGGCGGTTCCCGTGCAGGACTTCGCCGACGTGCACGGGGATCCGCAGCTCGCGGCGCGCGACCACTTCGTCGAGCTCGAGCACCCGTTCCTGGGCCCCGGGCTCTACGAGAAGGACGGCTTCCGCCTGTCCGATGCCGCGTGTGGCTACGACCGGGCCGGTCCGACGCTCGGGCAGGACAACGCGTGGGTGCTCGGCGAGATCCTCGGACTGGACGAAGCCGAACAGCAGCGTCTCCTCGAAGCCGGCGCGGTCGACTAGGCAGGCATCGACAGGCCGCCGTCGATCACGAGGGTCTGCCCGGTGCAGAACTTGGCGTCGTCGCTGGCAAAGAACACCGCGGCGCCGGCGAGGTCCTCCGGCTCGAGCTTCTGCTTCATCGCGGTCATCATCGTCATGCCTTCAAGGAACATCTCGGGCACGACCTTCTTCGTCGCCTCGGTCATCGTGACGCCCGGCGCGATGCAGTTCACCGTGATGTTCCACTGGCCGAGCTGTGCCGCCATGAACTTCGTGAGCCCGACGATCCCCCACTTGGTGATGCTGTAGCTGAAGTTCCCCAGCCCGTGGAACTCGTCCATCGGCGGGAACATGTACGAGTACGCCGCGCCCGACGACTGGTTGATGATCCGGCCGCGTCCCCCCTCGACCATGTGCGGCGCCACCGCCCGGCTCATGAGCCAGGTGCCGTGCTGGTTCACGCTCATGATCTTCTGGAGGTACTCGTACGACGCGTCGGTGTTGTCGATGTCGTGGTAGATCGCCGCGTTGTTCAGCAGGATGTCGATGCCCCCGAACGTGTCCTTGGTCTGCTGCGCGCACGCCTCGCCCGAGTCGGGGTCGGAGATGTCCGTCTTCACGAACAGCACGTCACCCTTGCCCTCGAGCGTCGACATCGCGGCCGCGGCACGTTCTTCGCTCAGCTCGGCGACGACGACCTTCGCGCCTTCCGCGAGGAAACGGTCCGCATACGCGAGCCCGATCCCCTGCCCCGCACCCGTGATGATCGCAACGCGATCCTGCAAGCGAGTCATGGTCCTCTTTCCTGGTCAGGCGCCTACTTCGCGAGGCGGTGGATGAGGTTGAACTTCTCGGTGACGACCGGCTCGTTGCTCGCCTCGTCGCGCCACACGGTCTCCATGACGATGAAGGTCATCGTCGCCGCGTCGCTGTCCTTCTCGTAGAGGTCGGTGATCGTCCCTTCGCCGACGAGGACGTCGCCGACAACGATCGGCCGGTGGAACTGGAACTCCTCTTCACCGTGGAGGACAAGCCCGCCCTTGGCGAACAGGGAGCCCATGACGTCGTGCATCGGGTTCTTTCCACCCGTCGGGTCCGGCGGCTGCTCGTCGGAGAACTTCCCCATGTGCTGCATCGCGAACGAGAACGTGGGCGGCGCCGGGATGGCGTCGAACCCGGCTGCCTTCGCGGCCGATTCGTCCCGGTAGATCGGGTTGTCGTCCTTGACCGCGGCGGCGAAGAAGCTCACCGGTCCCCGCTCGACCTGCACCTTGTAGGCACCGGTCGACTTGCCGATGACGCTCGTGTCCACGGCCATCCCTGGTTCCCCCTGCTCTCGCTCGTTTTGACGTCCGCCGCGGAGCCCGCGGTACCGTGACGCCAACGTCAGGTTTCTCTCCCCGAGTCTGGGGTCTCCTCGGAAGGACGCGCAAATGGGCATGCTCGACGGCAAGGTGGCGATCGTCACCGGAGCGGGCAATGGAGTGGGTCGGGGCGAGGCAGTGATGCTCGCCGATCACGGAGCCAAGGTCGTCGTCAACGACCTCGGGGGCTCGGTCACCGGTGAAGGCGCCGACGCCAAGGTCGCCGACCAGGTCGTCGAGGTCATCAAGAGCCGCGGCGGCGACGCCGTCGCCAACTACGACAGTGTGTCGGACTTCGACGGTGCCGCGTCGATCGTGAAGACCGCGATCGACTCCTTCGGTCGCCTCGATGTGCTGGTGAACAACGCCGGCGTGCTGCGCGACAAGATGATGTTCTCGATGGACCCCGCCGACTTCGACGCGGTGGTCAAGGTCCACATGTACGGCGCGTTCAACACGATGCACCACGCCTCGGCGTACTGGCGCAACGAGTCGAAGGAAGGGCGTCAGCCGAGCGGCTCGATCATCAACACGGTGTCGAGCGCCGGGCTCCAGGGCCAGGCGAGCCAGATCAACTACGGCGCCGCGAAGGCCGGCATCGCGGCGATGACGATCATCGCCAGCCTCGAGCTCACGCGCTATGGCGTCCGGGCGAACTGCATCGGGCCGGGTGGCTTCACCCGCATGGTCGGACAGGCGATCAAGGACATCGAGATCAAGAACCCCGAGGACTACGCGGAGTTCGACCGCATGAACCCGGGGAACTCCGCCCCGGCGGTCGTGTGGCTCGCGTCCGATGACTCGAAGCCCGTCTCGGGCCAGGTGCTCCGCATGGTCGGCAACTCGCTCTGCATCTACCAGCCGTGGCAGATGGGCGAGGAGTTCTTCTCGACCGACAAGGAAGGCAACGCGACGCAGTGGGACCCGGCGCAGGTCGGACACATCCTCAACCGCTACGCGTTCCGCACGACCAACCCGGGCATCGACGCCCAGGCGCGGAAGTAAGTTCCGGAGCATGTTCCCCGACTACGAGACGCTGGCGTACGAAGAGCGCGATGGCGTCGCCTGGGTCACGCTGAACCGACCCGACCGGCTCAACGCGTTCAACTCGCTCATGCAGCGCGAGCTGCACGACTGCTGGCGCAAGCTCCGACGTCGCGACGAGGTGCGCTGCGTCGTCCTGACCGGCGCGGGCGAGAAGGCGTTCTGTACCGGCATCGACCGCATGGAGCAGATGGGGGGCGACACCGACGAGTCGACCGACGAGGACATCGTCGGCGCCGGTGGCGCCACCCCGTTCATGTTCAACGACCCGGGCGACAACATCGGCCCGAAGAGCTCCGACCTGTGGAAGCCGGTGATCGCGGCGGTCAACGGCATGGCCTGTGGCGGCGCGTTCTACATGCTCGGCGAGGTCGAGTTCATCATCGCGGCGGAGCACGCCACGTTCTTCGACCCGCACGTCACCTACGGCATGACCGCCGCGTTCGAGCCGATCCACATGGCCGACCGCATGCCCTTCGGCGAGATCATGCGGCTCTCGCTGCTCGGCAACTACGAGCGACTCTCGGCGCAGCGGGCTCACGAGGTGGGCCTGGTGTCGGAGGTCGTGCCCAAGGAGCAGCTGTACGACACCGTCGCATGGGCGGCGAACGCGATCGCGGCACAGCCCCAGCTCGCGATCCAGGGCACTGTCCGGGCCATCTGGGCCGCACGCGAGCTGTCCAACCGCCAGGCAGTCGCGCTCGGGTACGCGTTCGTCGGACTCGGCACCGATCAGGATTCCATCGCCGAAGGCCAGAAGCTCTTCGAGTCCGGCACGAGGATCGACTGGAAGCTGCGCTAGTGGCAGGACCCCGCGGCGTTGCCCTCGTGGGGGCAGCACTCTCGGACTGCGGCCGCGTCGACACCAAGTCCCCGTTCGAGCTCCACTTTCAGGCCGCGAGCCGCGCCATCGCCGACGCAGGGCTCACCAAGGACGACATCGACGGCTTCGGCTCGTGCGGTACCGGGCTGCTCGCACCCATCGAGGTGGCCGAGTACTGCGGGGTGCGCCCGAGCTGGGTCGACGGCACGTCCGTCGGCGGCAGCTCGTGGGAGTTCATGGTCGAGCACGCGACTGCAGCGATCGAGGCGGGGCACGCCGAGGTGGTGGTGCTCGTGTACGGATCGACGGCACGCGCCGATCTGAAGACGCGCACGCGAGCGACCTCGAACCTCTCGATGGGCTCTCGCGGCCCGGTCCAGTTCGACGCACCGTTCGGACACTCGCTCATCGCCAAGTACGCGATGGCGGCGCGTCGCCACATGCACGAGTTCGGGACGACCGGCGAGCAGCTCGCCGAGATCTCCGTGTCGACGCGCTACAACGCCGGGTTCAACCCCGACGCGTACTACCGCGACCCGATCACGATCGACGACGTGCAGTCGTCGCGCATGATGGCCGACCCGCTCACCAAGCTGCACTGCTGCATCCGCTCCGACGGCGGCGGTGCGGTGGTCCTCACGTCGATGGACCGGGCCCGCGACCTCGCGAAGCGCCCGGTGAAGGTGCTCGGCACCGGCGAAGCCGTCTCGCACACGACGATGAGCGAGTGGGACGACTTCACGGAGTCCCCAGCGGTGCGTTCCGGCGCCGCCGCGTTCGCGCGTGCCGGAGTGACCCCCGCCGACATCGACTGCGCACAGATCTATGACGCGTTCACGCCGATGGTCTTGCTCTCCCTCGAAGGCCTCGGCTTCTGCGAGAAAGGTGAGGGCGGCGCGTTCGTCGAGACCGGCGCCCTGCGCCTCGGCGGGTCGCTCCCCACCAACACCGATGGCGGCGGGCTGTCGTCATGTCATCCCGGGATGCGCGGGATGTTCCTGCTCGTCGAGGCGGTGCGCCAGCTCCGCGGCGAGGCCGGCGAGCGTCAGGTCCCCGACGCGGAGCTCTGCTGCGTGAACGGAACCGGCGGTTGGTTCTCCTCCGCCAGCACCATCATCCTGGGCGTCGACTGATGCTCACGGTGGAATGACGGGAGTCCACCGGGCTGATGCTGCGCTTCGTCGCTGCTTCAGCGCGCCGCGCCGAAGAAGCCGCGGTGGACGATTGTGGTGAGGGTGTCGAGAAGCGCGTCGTCGTCGGCAACGAGGCGACGTGACGCCACGCCGTAGCTGACGCGCTCGAGCATCGCCATCAGCGCGCCCACCGCGGCCTCCTCGCTCGCGGCGTAGTGGACGCCCGCTTCGCGCATCCGCCGCCCGAGGATGTCACCGATCGCGGTGAACGCCTTGACGCCGAGAAGGTCGACGTCCCGGTCGCCGACCTGGTCCTCCATCCACGCCCGGATGACCGGCCCGTAGCGGCGGTAGGTCGTCAAGAACCTCGCAAGGAACGCCCGCAGCTCGACGCGCCCCGCTTCGTCGGGCGTGATCTGCCCGACCGTCTCGGCCATGTCGGTGAGGTCCCGCGCGCAGTTGACCGCGAGCGCTCGGAGCAGGTCCTCCTTGTTGGCGAAGTACAGGTAGAAGGTCCCGTGCGACGTGCGGGCCGCCCGCACGATGTCGTCGACCCGTGCTGCGTGGTACCCGCGCTGGGCGAACACCCGCAGCCCGGCGTCGAGGAGCCGGCGCATCGTGCGACGCCCCTGGGCCCGCAGCTCCCGGCTCTGCGCCGGCGTCCCCGACGGCTCGGCCTTGAGATCGGGAACGATTCCATCCGGACCGCCTGCATCCGGGGCGCCGTCGGCTGCGGACGGCGGCTTGCCCGTTCGGCCGGACTTGTACGATGCCGCCACTGCTCGACCCCCGACCACGAGTCCCCGCCGCGGCAACGTCGCGACCTGAACCCGAAAGCCCTGCCAATGCTCGGCGCAACCATACGCGAGGCCGCCGCACGATTCGGTGAATCGCCCGCGTACGTTGCCCCTGCTGGCTGGCCGATCACCTACACGGACCTCGATCGCATCAGCGATGAGGTCGCCAACGGCCTCGCAGCTCGCGGGGTGCGTCTCGGGGACGTCGTCGCTCTCGTGCTCCCGCCCGGCCCCGAGTACCTCGTCCTCTACCTGGCGATCGCGAAGCTCGGAGCCGTGACGGCAGGTGTGAACGACCGCCTCACCGAGCGCGAGCGGGCCAGCGTGCTCGAGCGGGCCCATCCGGTGTTCGTCGTCACCGCTCCCGGTGCCGGCGCCCCGTCCTTCGACGGCGTGGAGCTCGAGCCCGCGACCTCCACTGCGGCCCTCCTCGCGCCGGTGCGGGTCGCCGGCGATCCCCCGCCCCCGCTGCCCGACGATCCGGATCGGCCGGTCGCGATCATCTTCACGTCGGGCACGACCGGCGCTCCCAAGGGTGCGCTCTACTGCAACCGTCAGCTCGCTTTCATCACCACGAACGACGTGGGCGACACCTGGGGCGGCGGCGGTCGGGGGTTCACCGGCACCTCGTTCGCGCACCTCGGGTTCATGACCAAGCTCGCCGGCAACCTCCAGCGCGGCGGGGTCAACTTCATCATGACCCGCTGGAGCGCGAAGGGCTCGCTCGAGCTGCTCGAGCGCGAACGCATGAACACGGTCGCCGGCGTACCGGCGCAGCTGGCGCTGATGCTCCGACAACCCGACTTCGACGGCTACGACCTCGACAGCGTCCAGTACATCATCGTCGGAGGTGGCCCGGTGACGCCCGGGCTCGCCGAGGAGTCGCGCCGGCGATTCGGCGCCAAGCTCGCGACCCGCTACTCCTGCACGGAGGCGGGCATCGGGCTCGGCACGGCGTTCGACGATCCCGACGAGGACGCGATCGTGAGTGTCGGACGGCCGCATGCCGCAGTCGAGCTCCGCCTCCTCGACGAGGGCGACTGCGACGTGCCGGCCGGCGAGGTCGGGTCGGTGTGCCTCCGATCCCCTGCCGTGATGACCGGCTATTGGGGCGATCCCGAAGGCACCCGAGCGGCGTTCACCGCGGATGGCTACGTGCGCACCGGCGATCTCGGCTGGGTCGATGACCGGGGCCGACTCCGTCTCGTCGGTCGGAGCAAGGAGATGTACGTCCGCGGGGGCTACAACGTGTACCCGGTCGAGGTCGAGGGGGTGCTCTCGACGCATCCCGAGGTCGCGTCGATCGCGATCGTGCCCCGCGCGGACCCGGTGATGGGCGAGATCGGGATCGCGTGGGTGGTCCCCCGGGACCCGGCGCACCCGCCGACGCTCGAGGCCCTGCGCGCCCACGGCACCGACCGGCTCGCCGCCTACAAGCTCCCGGAAGACCTGCGCCTGCTCGACGCACTCCCCCTCACCGCCATGGAGAAGGTGGACCGCGCCGCGCTGCGGAACGAAGCCTGACACCCCCGTCAGGTAGGTTGCGCCCGAGCCGCCGAGCGGAAGCGAAGCGAGAGAGACCCTGCGGAGCGAGCGAGGCCCTGCGGCACGACCGACGACGACAAGCAGCCGAGCGGAAGCGAAGCGAGAGAGACGATGGAACTCGAGTTCACGGCGGAGCAGGAAGAGCTGCGGGACGGCGTGCGCGGCATGCTCGCCCGCGAGTGCCCGATCAGCCTCGTGCGCGCGCTCGTCGAGGACGGCGCACCGACTGATGGCCTCTGGAACCAGATGGTCGAGCTCGGGTGGCCCGCGCTCACCGTGCCGGAGCAGTTCGGAGGCCTCGGCCTCGGTCCGGTCGAGCTCGCGGTGGTGATCGAGGAGCTGGGGCGCGTGCTCGCCCCGGGACCGTTCATCCCGACGGTCACCCAGTTCGTCCCGGTGATCCTCGAGCTCGGCACTCCGGAGCAGCAGGAGCACTTCCTCCCGGGCGTCGCCGAGGGAACCCACACGGGCACGCTCGCACTGACCGAGCCGGGCAGTGGCGTCGATCCCGCCAGCATCCAGGCGACCGCCGAGCAGGACGGCGACACGTGGCTGCTCCGCGGTGTGAAAGACGGCGTCCTGGGTGCGCCCGCCGTCGAGGAGGTCGTGGTCACCGCGCGCGTCGTCGGGACCGAGGGCGACGACGGGATCGTCGCGTTCGTGGTCCCGACGATCGATCTCGACGTACACCCGGTCCACGGGCTCGATGCCACCCGACCGCTCGCGACCATCACCCTCGACGGTGCAGCCGTGCCCGATGAGCGGCGGCTCGGCGCGCCCGGGCCGGCGACCGCGGCAGCCCTCCGCCGAGCCATCCAGCACGGCGTCGTCGGGCTGTCCCTCGAGGCGGTCGGCACCTGTCAGACGATCTTCGACATCACCCTCGAGTACGCGAAGCAGCGCGAGCAGTTCGGGGTGCCGATCGGTTCGTTCCAGGCCGTGAAGCACAAGCTCGCGAACATGTTGGTCGCACTCGAGCGCGCCCGGGCTACGGGGTACTTCGGTGCCCTCACGCTCGCCGAGGACGACGATCGCCGCGCGATCGCCGCGTCGACGGCCAAGGTCGCGGCGAGCGACTGCCAGCGGCTCCTGGCGCAGGATGGCATCCAGATCCTCGGCGGGATCGGGTACACGTGGGAGCACGACATGCACCTGTACGCACGCCGAGTCAAGACCGACGCGCAGCTGCTGGGCACCACCGCCGAGCACCGTGCCCGCATCGGCGACCTGCTGGGCGTCTGAACGCAGACCACGCGCGACGACGCCCGGCCGAAGCCGGGCGTCGCGGGTCGATCAGGCTGGGGGTCTCCTAGAAGACGAGCTCCCACAGGACGTAGAAGACGACGACGAGCGCGAGCCCGACACCGATCGCCCGCTTGTGGTTCTCGTAGATCCAGTTCGTGGCGTTCGGGCCGGTGCCGCCGATGACGCCGAGGCAGCTGAGCTCCAGCACGAGAAAGATGACAAGGGTGACGAGCCAGTAGATGGCTCGGTTGTCGGCCGTGTTGAACGCGCCGAGCGTGAAGAAGTGCGCGGCACCGATCATGAAGAACAGCATCACGAACGAGAAGATCGTGTTCTGCCGCGAGGCGAGCAGTGCCTTGCGGCCGGCTCCGGCGGCGTTCGGGTCGGCCTCGCCACCGGCGATGACGTTGCGAGCGTTCGCGATCACGACCTTCTGGTTGCGCCAGATGACGCCCCACACGTTGAGGAACATCGTGATCCCGAAGAGCATGCCGGTCGCGATCGCCACACCCTGGGGAGACTTGAAGTAGTCGCTGGTGGTGAAGATGCCCTTGCCACCACTGAACTCGGGGATGAAGCCCAGCATGATCCCGAAGAGGAACGTCGCCGCGGCGGCCCAGCGGAACCACCAGAGGGCACGGGACGCGAGCTTGTCGACGGCCTGGTTGCGGGCGCCGGCGTCGAGCTCGGCGAAGGCTGGGACCTGGACGAAGTTGAAGTAGTACAGCAGCCCGATCCACGCGATCCCGGTGAGGACGTGCGCCCAGCGCGCAAGGAAGTTCAAGCCGTCGTTGTTGAAGATCTCGATCGCGAGCCTCATGGCGTCGTCATTCCCCCGTGGATTGGTCGGACCAGCGGCAACGTAGCACCGGCCACCGGCGTGATGCTGGATCCGATCCGCTAGAGGTCGGGGACGCCTCGGTCGGTCGTCGATGCCGCCTGGAGCGGGTCGCGACGACCCACGATCATCGAGGAGAAGTCCGCGAACGCCACCAGGTTCTCCTCCCGGCCTGGGACCGGGCGGTCCACGACGCGGACCTCGACGACGATCAGCATCCGACCGGCGCGCATGACCTGGGCTTCGGCCCGCACCATGTCGGTCTTGGGTCGTCCGAGGTACCGGACGTGGAGATCCGCGGTGACGAGGCTCTGGACCATGGGGTCGAACCCCGAGGCCCGAGCAGCACACGATCCCGCGGCGACGTCGATCAGCGTCGCCAGCGCCCCGCCGTGCAGGTTGCCCGAACCGTTGAACGCCTCGGGCCGCACCGGCATCTCCACGACCACCGAGTCGCCTCCCATCTCGACGAACCGGAAGTCGAGCAGCTTGTGGAGGGGGACCTGGAGGAACGCGTTCCGGAGGTAGTCGAGGTACTCCGGCGCGATGTTGCCGTCGGCATCGCTGCGGTCCATCACCACGACCCTACTGAATCGTCGTCGTGGCCTCGTCGCCCAGGACGACGAGTCGGAGCGTGCCGTCGACGACGGCGAGCTCCGTGATCGAGGTGTGGTCCGGAGCGAAGCTGATCAACCGATCGTCGCCGGTCGCCGCACCGACCGCAGCGTTGATCGCGACGTAGTGCGTCACGACCACGGTCGGTACCTCGACGGCGACCAGCGCCTCCAACAGGTCGGAGCGCCAGCGGTGCAGCGCCGGCGACACGTCCTCCCATCGACCGCCGAGCACTTCGCGGAGCCAGGCACCCCGCTCGGCGACCTCGTCGATCGGCGACGGGATCTCGCTGACTGCCGGCTCGACCTGCGACGCGGTGCCCCAGTGTGCGGCGAGCGGTGCCGCGGTCTCGCGGGTGCGCCGCATCGGGGACACGACCAGCGCCAGCGGACCACTCGGTCCGAGCGTGGCGACCAGCGCTCGGGCTTGCCCCTCACCGACCTCGTCGAGCCCGGCGTCCGGGGCGCGATCCCAGTTCGCGCTCGGATGTGCGTGACGCACGAGCAACAGGCGGGTCATCGGCCAGCACCGTAGCCACGACATGAAGCCACCGACATCCAGCCACCGTCATCCAGCCACCGTCATCCAGGAGGAGCCGCAATGCGCCTGAACCATCACCGCCGCACGTCCGCCCGCTCGACCGTCCGCTCGACCGTCCGCTCGACCGTGCTCGCGACCGCAGTCGCGGCCGAGATCGCCGTCGGCGTCCTGCTCGTCGCGCCGCCCGCCCACGCGGACGACGCGCCGCCAGCACCAGGAGACGCACCGAGCGCACCCGCGCCCGAACCGCCGATCCGAACCGGTCGGACGGACGACGCCCCACCCGCACCGGAGCAGCCCGCAGCACCGGAGCTCCCACCGGCCGCGGTGCGCAGTGGCCGCGGCGGGGCGGTCCCCGACGCGGACGCGGCACCCGGCGACGATGCCCCGGCAGCCGACCCGCCGGTCAACGCCCCCGGGTCACCCCCGGCTGCGCAGTCGAGCGCGCCATCGTCGGAGCGCCCCAGCAAGCGCGGCTCGGACGACGCCCCGGCATCGTCACGTCCCCCCGAAGCGTCGGCACCCGAAGCGTCGCCACCCGCCGCGACCCCGACCGACGCGCCGGCGACCGGCTCGCCAGGGACCGGCACGCCCGCACTCCCGACGGCGCACACGGTCGTCGAGGGTGACAACCTGTGGGAGATCGCGGCGGCGCACCTCGCGACGGCGTCCGGACGACCGAGAGCGGAGTTGAGCGCGCTCGACATCGTGCCGTACTGGACGCGGCTCTGCATGACCAACCGCCCGCACTTGGCGTCTGGTGATGTCAGCTTGATCTACACCGACGAGGTGATCGAGCTGCCGCCGCTCTGACGCTCCGCCGTCACGATCTCACGGATCGCGGGGCAGGCCGAGCACGCGCTCGCCGATGATGTTGCGCTGGATCTCGCTCGTCCCGCCCGCGATCGTGAGGTTGCGGTTGAACAGGAAGCCTCGGCTCCACGTGAGCCCGTCGCCGTCCGCCACCGCACCCTCCGGACCGAGGAGTCCGAGCCCGACCTCCTGGACGTGCTGGTCGTGCACGACGCCGAGGAGCTTTCGCACCGAAGCCTCGGAGCCACTCGGATCGGCGCCGGCGAGCGCAGCGAGCGTGAGGCGGAACCCGAGGCACGCGAGACCGTGTGCCGTCGCGACGAGCCCCCCGACCTCGTCGAGCACGAGCGGATCGTCTGCGAGCTCGCGCGTCGCGATTGCAGTGAGGATCTGCTCCGGTCCGCTGCCGAAGCTCATCCCGCTCCCCATGAAGACGCGCTCGTTCGCGAGCGTCGTGCGGGCGGCGCGCCATCCGTCGTGCTCCTTCCCCACGAGCGAGTCGTCGGGGATGAACGCGTCGTTGAAGAACACTTCGTTGAACATCGCGTCGCCGGTGAGCTCGCGCAGCGGACGGACTTCCATCCCCTCGATGGCCTTCATGTCCACCATGAAGCACGAGATGCCGTCGTGCTTCGGAGCGTCGGGGTTCGTCCGGGCGAGCAGGATGCCCCAGTCGGCGAACTGCGCCATCGATGTCCAGACCTTCTGACCGTTGAGAATCCAGCCGCCCTCGATGCGCGTCGCCTTCGTCGTGAGGCTCGCGAGGTCGGATCCGGCGCCGGGCTCGCTGAAGAGCTGACACCAGCTGATCTCACCGCGCAGGGTCGGCGGGATCCAACGGTCCTGCTGCTCGCGCGTGCCGTACATGATCACGGGCGGCAACGCCCAGCCACCGATCATGATCCCAGGCCGCGCCACCTTTGCGGCGCGGAACTCCTCCTCGATCACGACCTGCTCGACGGCCTTCGCACCGCGACCGAACGGTGCCGGCCACGTCGGAACGATGAACCCGGCGTCGGCCACGGCGCGCCGCTGCTCGGCG
The DNA here is from genome assembly GCA_038321755.1 of Acidimicrobiia bacterium. Classification (GTDB taxonomy): domain Bacteria; phylum Actinomycetota; class Acidimicrobiia; order IMCC26256; family PALSA-555; genus JALHSW01. The sequence goes on from JBBQFJ010000026.1 coordinate 23,017, forward strand.
GCCGGAAGGTCCTGCACGGTCTCGAGGAACTCCCGCACCTCGGTGCGAGCCGCGTCGCCCGCGGGGCCGAGGTCGACTGTGAGCCCGCGCCGAGTCCCTGCGAGCGCGAGCTCACAGACCCGCACGCGCCACGCCGACGAAGGCCCGAGCAGGCTGCGCATCGCCATCGCGCGACGGAGGTACACGTGGGCGTCGTGCTCCCAGGTGAAGCCGATGCCGCCGAGCACTTGGACGCAGTCCTTGGCGTTGGTGAACGCCGCATCGATCGCGAGTGAGATCGCCGCGGCCGCGGCGAGCCCACCCTCATGGACAGCAGTGGCCGAGTGCTCCGGATTCGTCGCGTCCTGCACCGCGCGCGCAGCGTCCCATGCCGCCGCTCGCGCGAGCTCGACGCGACCCACCATGTCCGCGCACTTGTGCTTGATCCCCTGGAACTGACCGATCGGTCGACCGAACTGCACGCGATCCTTCGCGTACGCCGCAGCGGTGTCGACGCACCACTGCGCGACGCCGACGAGCTCGGCCGCGACCAACGTCGCGGTGAGGTCGAGGACCCGCGCCGCGTCGACGCCACCGAGGACGCGCTCGGGACCGACGGCAATGCCGTCAGCCACGATCTGCGCACCACGCCGGGTGAGGTCGACGCTCGCCAGCTCGTCGCGCGCGGTGCTCGCCGTCGGGAGCGCGACCCACACTGCCGTACCGTCGTCGAGGCTTGCGGGCGCGACCACGACGTCGGCAAGGCATCCGCCGAGCACGGGGCGCACGGTCCCGCTCACCAGGAGCGCGTCACCCGAACGCTCGGCCGCGAGGCCGCACCCCGGCCCCCCGGCCGCCGCGCCCACGAGCTCCCCGGACGCGAGGCCCGGCAGGAATGCCTGCTTCGCGTCCTCGTTGGTCGACGCGGCGATCACCGCGGCCGCGAGCACGGTCGGCAGCGCCGGACCGGGTGCAACGCACCGCCCGAGCTCCTCCAGCACCACGACGACCTCGCCGAGGCCGTACCCGGAACCGCCGTGGGCCTCGTCGAGGTGGAGGCCGAGCCAGCCCTGCTCGGCGAGCTCGCTCCAGAACGGCGGCAGCTCCTCGCGCTCCGCGTCGAGCACCGCACGCGGCACGGCGGGCGAGCAGTGGCGGTCGACCCATCCGCGCACGGCATCGTGCAGTGCGACGTGTTCCTCTGTCATCCCGATCGGCATGGCGGCGATCCTACGGAGCCCCTGACACAGACGTCAGGTCGGAGGACGGACGATCAGTGCCGCTGGGCGATCTCCTCCAGCACCGGCGCGAGCAGGCCGGGCGCGCTGATCATCACGTCGTGGCCCGTGTCGAGCTCGATCACCTCGACGTCGCCGCCCGGCGACTCGCGCAGGTTGGCGATCTGCGCGTCCTGGACGTCGGGGGCGAGCGACTGGTCCCGGAGCAAGCGGACGAACATCTTGGGCAGCCCGCTCGGGATCCCCGCGCGCGAGACGGGGTCAGCGAACGCCCGCGCCGCCTCGACCCCGATGTGGTCGAGGACGAGCTGCGTCTGCGCCTCGTCCATGTCGTTGCAGAACATCCGACGGATCGTGTCCTCGTCGAGGCCACCCATCGGATTCACCCCGCCGGCGAGCGCTTCGCCGACCGCGGCGCGGGTCATCTCCTGGAGCTCCTCGGGAAGCGTGTCGATGACGTCGCCACCGTCGGGGGGCACGATGCAGCTCACGAACACCAGGTGCGCGACCCGCTCGGGGATGCGGCGCGCGACCTCGGCGATGGTCAGCCCACCCATCGAGTGCCCGACCAGCACGAAGCGGTCGATGCCGGCCGCGTCGACATCGGCGATCGCGCTGGTCGCGAAGTCGTCGAGGCCGGTCGTGGTGACCTCGGGCGGCGGCGTCCCGAGGGCTGCAGTCGTGACGCCCCGGATCTCCTTCGGCGGCAGATCGACGGCGAGCATCTGCTGCTCGGTCGACGGCTCGAGATGCTCGCGGAGCGGGTGCCAACACCACGACCCGTGCGCGCCACCGTGGACGAGGACGAGCGGGAGCGGCACGGCTCAGACGACCTGTTCGTCACCTCGGAAGACGGTGATGGCGCCGGTCGGGCAGCCCTTCGCACCGAGCACGATCTTGTCGAGGGGGTCGCCGTCGACATCGGTCACGCGCGCGAGCCCGTCGTCACCCAGGTCGAACGTGGCCGGCGCCCAGTAGATGCACTGGCCCTGCCCCATGCACTTCTCGTGGTCGATCTCGATCCGCAGCGCCACGGCCGACACGGTAGTGGCCGAACGCCAGCTCGGAGGGGCGAGCGAGTGGGGATCGGCTCAACCGGCGATCTCGACGAATCGCTGGTAGCGCTCCTCCACCGGCTCGGCCCACGCCGGGTCGGCATCGATCGTTCGACCGACTCGGGCCCAGCGTCGGCCCTCGGTCATCGCCACGGGCTCCTCGAGGCCCGCGGCGATACGTGCGAGCCATGCCGATCCGAGGGCGCCGCCCTCCGGCACCGCGACGCAGTCGACCGGCAGCTGCGTCGCGTCGGCGAGCGCTTGGACCCACTCGTCGGCGCGCACCCCACCACCCGTCGCGACGATCCGCTTGGGAGCTCCCCCACCGTGCTCGCGCATCGCGTCGATCGTGCGACGCACCACGAAACCCGATGCCTCGAACGCCGCTCGTCGCAGCGCGGGCGAGTCATGGGTCAGATCCAGGTCGACGAGCTGTGCGCGCCGGTGCGGATCGTGCAGCGGCGTTCGCTCACCGCGCGGGTACGGCGCCCACACCGGGACGCTTCCCGGATCGGCAGCCGCGCCACCAGCGTCGCCGAGCCAACCGGTCGCCCAGTCACAGAAGAGGCCACCGGCGTTCGAAGGGCCGCCCACGAGGAGCTTGCCGGCCGCGGTGTGCGGGATCGTCCAGTAGCCGGGCACGGGTGCTTCGCTCGACGTCACCGCCCACACGATGAGCGTCGTCCCCAGGATCACCAGCACATCGCCGTCATCGTCGGCGCCGGCCACGAGCTGCTCGGCGAGCGCATCGATGCACCCCGATGCGAGCGGCGGCCCGTCACCATCGACGCGCCCCGCTTCCCACGCCGTGGGCACCAGGCGCGGGAACTGCTCGACGCGCGCGCCGTGGCGGGCGACGACCTCGGGATCCCACTGGACCCAGTCGAACAACGGGAACGCCGTGGATGCCGTCGAGGTGTCGAGAACAGCCTCACCACAGAGCGCGTGGTTGGCGACGGCCTGCGCCGGCCAGAAGCCGGCCGCGTCGGGCGCCTCCTGCGCACACCAGTCCAGGAACCCCGCGAGCTCACCGCTCTCGGCGGGGTTGCCGGCACCGTCGCCCGAATCTCCGCGCCCGCGCTCGTCGCCGTACAGCAGGCCGGGCAGCAGCGGCACACCGTCGCCGTCGACCGCGGTGAGCGACGGCACCATCGCCGCGACGCTCACGCCCAGCACGTCGAGGTCGGTCGAGACCGCGGCGAGCGCCTCGCGCGGACCGCGCCGCCACGCGGCTTCGGCGTCGTGCTCGAATCGCTCGGGTGCAGGCACACCCACCGCGTGAGGTACGCGAGCCGAGGCGACGACGTTGCCGTCGTGGTCGGCCGCGATCGCCTTGACCGACGACGTCCCGATGTCGATACCGACCGTGACCTCCGGCCGACTCATCCGGGAGCCCGCAGGGCGCCGAGCACATCGTCGTGGAGCCGGCCGTTGGTGGTGATGCAGCCCCCTGGCCCCACGGCCGTGCCGCCCGCGATGGAGGTGCAGCGGCCGCCTGCCTCCTCGACGATCGGGCGCAGCGCCGCGACGTCCCAGAGAGCCAGCTCGGGTTCGATCATGGCGTCGGCCGCGCCCTCGGCGACGAGCATGTGGCCCCAGAAGTCACCGAAACCGACGGCCCGCCACACGGTGCGCTCGAGGGTCAGGGCGGCCTCCTCGAGCCCGAGGGCTGCCCAGCCGCGGAAGTTCGCGAAGCACAGGTGGGCGTCCTCGAGCGCGCCGACCTCGGACACGTGGATCGACGCACCGTCGGCGAACGCCCCCAGGTCACGTGCCGCCCACCAGCGCCGTCCGAGTGCCGGTGCCGAGACGACACCGACGACGAGCTCACCGTCGACCTCGAGGCCGAGCAGCGTCGCCCAGACCGGCACACCGCGCACGTAGCTCTTCGTCCCGTCGATCGGGTCGACGATCCAGCGCGCCGCGCCCCCCGATGTGCCACCCTGGAACCCCGTCGTCCCGAACTCCTCGCCCAGGATGCCGTCGTCGGGTCGCGCGACGGCGAGCCGGTCGCGGATCGCGACCTCGACCGCTCGGTCGGCCTCGCTCACTGGCGTCAGATCGGGCTTGGTCTCGAGGTGCATATCGTGAGCGCTAACGCGCGCGACGGTGAGTACGTCGGCCGCGTCGCACAGCTCGTGTGCGAGCGCGAGGTCAGAGGTGAGGTCGCGTTCGATGGGCTGGAATGTAGTGCCCAAGTTCGCGAACTAGTCGGCCGGGACCTCGATCACCGTCGCGCTGCCCATGCCGCCACCGGCGCACATGCTCGCGACGCCGATGCCACCACCGCGGCGCTTGAGCTCGAAGGCGAGCGTCGTGATCATGCGCGCGCCCGTCGCTGCGACCGGGTGGCCCAATGAGCAGCCGCTCCCACTCACGTTGACGTCCTCGTGCTTGAAGCCCAGGATGCGACTCGAGGCGACGGCCATCGACGCGAACGCCTCGTTGATCTCGACCAGCTTCACGTCGGACACCTTGAGGCCGGCGCGATCCAGCGCCTTCGGGATCGCGAGTGTCGGCCCGAGACCGGTGTCGGCCGGTGGGAGCCCGGCCGACGCCCACGAACGCACGATCGCGAGGGGCTCGAGACCGTTGCTCGCCGCGTAGTCGGAGTCGCAGATGACCATGGCGCACCCGGCGTCGTTCAGCCCGGACGAGTTGCCCGCGGTGATCGAGAAGCCCGGGATCTCCGGATGCAGCGGTCGGAGGCCGGCGAGTCGCTCCAACGTCGTGTCGCGACGCGGGTGCTCGTCGGTGTCGAACACGCGCGTCTCGCCCTTGCCGACGGGGACGTCGACCGGGAACGTCTCTTCCTTCAGCCGTCCCTCGTCGATCGCGGCGATCGCGCGCATGTGCGACTGGTACGCCCAGTCGTCCATCTCCTCGCGCGTGACGTTCGCCTTCTGCGCCGTGTTCCAACCGACGGTTATCGACATGTCCATCGTCGGGGCGTCGGGCGTCTCGGGGTGGCTCGGCGAGAGCCACTGCTGCAACCCGGAGTAGGACCCGGGGAGCTTCTTGAACACGGCCGGTGACTGCGTGACCGACTCGGCGCCGCCGGCGATCACGACCTTGTCCATGCCGGCACGGATGCTCCCCGCCGCGGTCTGCACCGCGGCCATGCCCGACGCGCAGTGGCGGTTGTGTGCGACCCCGGGGACGTGGAGCATCCCGAGCTCGATCGCGACGTAGCGCGCGATGTCGCCGCCGCCCTGGAGCACCTCACCCATCACGATGTCGTCGACGTCCTCGACGGGGACGCCGGAGCGGTTGAACGCCTCCGCGATGGCCATCCGCGCCAGGTCGAACGCGGTGAAGTCCATCAGGGAGCCGCGACGAGCGGTGCCGATCGGCGTGCGGGCGGCAGAGACGATGACGGCGTCACCCATGTGGTTCCTCCAAGGCGTGTGCTCCCCCTTGCTGGGGTCTGGTCGCGAGATCGTACCCTGACACGCCCGTCAGGTCCCCCGCCCGCTGGGCTAGGTTCCGAGCCGTGCCGGACTGGGGTGACCTGCAGGAGGACCAGCTGCGCTTCCTGGCGCGGACCCGCCCCGACGAGCTCGCGTATCGCAACCTCGATGCGGGGACGTCGCTGACGTTCTCGGAGTGGGATGCCGCGTCCAACCGCCTCGCCCGAGGGCTCACGGCCGTCGGGGTGGGTCGGGGCGACCGGGTCTCGATCTACCTGCCGGCCGACGAGGTGCTCCGCTGGGTCACGGCCTACGCGGCCGTCCACAAGGCCGGCGCAGTGGTCGTCCCCACGAACACACGGCAGACCGCGCCGGAGCTCACCACGATCCTCGGCCACGCCGAGGTCGTCGCGATGCTCACGTGCGAGTCGCTGCTCCCCAAAGCGCTCGAGGTCCGACCGAACCTGCCCTCGCTGCGGACCATCGTCACCGCCGGTGGCGCCGGCAGCGATGCCAATGCTGGGGAGCAGGTGCAGGATTGGGACACGCTGCTCGCCGACGACGCCTCCGACTACCAGGTGCCCGTCGCGCTCTCGGATCTCGCCGACATCATGTACACGTCGGGAACCACCGGCCTCCCCAAGGGCATCGCGGTGCGGCACGACAACGTCGCGATGATCCCGAACAACGAGCCGGCCTGGACCGGCGGCGGTTGGTTGCACGGCGCGCCGATGTTCACGTTCGCCGGCATCGCGTTCATCTTCAACCCGATGAAGATGGGGCTGACCGCGTACTACCAGCCGAAGTTCGATGCCGGTCGCTGGCTCCAGTACGTGGCCACCGAGCGACCGACCCACACGATGCTGGTGCCGTCGTTCGCCGAGCTGATCGTCGCGCACCCCGAGTTCGAGACGGCAGACCTCTCGAGCCTCGTGCAGGTGTCGATCGGCAGCGCACCGATCGCGCCGCACACCCACCGCGCGCTCATCGACCGCCTCCCCGACGCGAGCGTCGGCAACTCGTTCGGGATGAGCGAAGCCGGACCCGCGTACATCATCATGCCGAAGGAAGAGATCGCTCGGCGCGTCGGATCCGTCGGCAAGCCGGTGGGCCCGATGGAGATCAGGATCGTCTCCGACGACGGCGACGATCTCCCGGCCACCGAGGTCGGCGAGCTGCTCATGCGCATGCAGGGCAAGCAACGCGAGTACTACAAGGACGACACCGCGACCGCGAGCACCTGGACCGACGACGGCTGGCTGCGCACCGGCGACCTCGCGTACCTCGACG
>JBBQFJ010000027.1:0-29077 GCA_038321755.1 Acidimicrobiia bacterium
GGTCGCGAACGTCTCGCGGGCGGTGCTTTCGGATGTGCCGGTGGTCTCGGCGAACCACTGCTCCGACGTCGCCGCATGGGATCGACTGCGCCAGGCGTTCGTGTCCGCCGCGCGCTTGGCGAGCAGCGCGGTCGCGGTTGCAAGGAGCTTGGCGCCCTCGGCTGCGACCTCGGCGAGGCGCACGGCGTCGCGGCCCTCCAGGCGCGCAGGATCGAGCTCCGCCACGGCCTCGCGTGCCAGATCTCTCACCCGCTCGATCTTGAACATGCCTCCACCATCACATGCGGGTGTGACAGCTACGTCCCGGAGCGAGAGGTCCTGGAAGATTCTTCGAAGTCTCCGTGCAGCGCGAGTCGCGGACCGCGGCGGGCCATCTGGAAGACTCCCCGACCATGCAGACACGGATCGTGATCCTGGGGGCGGGCTTCGGCGGACTCGAGCTGGCGACGCGCCTGTCCGACGAGCTGGCCGACGACGTCGCCGTCACCCTGATCGACAAGAGTGACGCCTTCGTGTTCGGCTACTCGAAGCTCGACGTGATGTTCGGGCGCCAGACCCCGGAGTCGGTCCGCCTCCCGTACACCGACATCAGCAAGCCATCGGTGGACTTCCGCCAAGAGGTCATCGAGAGCATCGACCCCGAGGCGCGGCGCGTGACGACCGACCGAGGGACGTACGACGCCGACATCCTCGTCGTCGCGCTCGGCGCCGACCTCGACCCAGCGGCGACACCGGGACTCGAGGAGGGTGGTTACGAGTTCTACTCGGTGCCCGGCGCGGAGCGGGTTCGAGAGGTCCTCCCGTCGTTCGCATCGGGCCACGTGATGATCTCGGTGCTCGGACCGTTCTACAAGTGCCCGGCCGCGCCGTACGAGACCGCGATGATGCTCCACGACTTCCTCGAGCAGCGGGGTGTGCGAGCGAACACCTCGATCACCGTGACGACGCCGATGGGGATGCCGATCCCCATCTCCCAGGAGGCGTCGGCGGGCATCGTCGCCGGGCTCGATGCGCGAGACATCGAGATCTCGTTCGAATCACTGGTGACGAGCCTGGACCCTGCGGCCAAGGTCGCCACGCTGCGCGACGGACGCACGCTCGCGTATGACCTGTTCCTCGGTGTGCCGGTGCACTGCGCACCGCCCGTGGTCGTGGCGTCCGGTCTCACGGAGGACGGATGGATCCCCGTCGACCACACGACGTTCGCGACGCGGTTCCCCGACGTCTACGCCGTCGGCGACGTCACCAGCGCGCCGGTGCCACGCGTCGGCGTCATCGCCGAGGGCGAGGCGGGCACCGTGGCTGACGTCCTGCTGCAGCGTCTCGGCGGCGGGGCCGACGCGGCCCCGTACCGGGGGATCGCCACGTGCTACATCGAGTTCGGCGGCGCGGAGGTCGCGAAGTTCGACGTCAACTTCCTCGGCGGCCAGACCCCGACCGGGCAGTTCGTGGAGCCATCGCTCGCGCTCGCCGAATCGAAGCGGGAGTTCGGCGCGACGCGGCGGGCCCGCTGGTTCGGTCGGTCGTGATCGCCCGTCCCAAGCGCGGGCGCGTCTGATCTGATCAGGGACGGACGAGCGCGCGCACCATCGGTTCGAGCTTCGCCTCGGTCTCACGCCACTCGGCGTCGGGATCCGACCCCGCGACGATGCCCGCGCCCGACGTGAGCAGTGCCCGCGCCCCATCGATCGACGCCCCGCGCAGCGCGACGGCCCACTCGCCGTCGCCGCGAGCATCGACCCATCCGACCGGTCCGGCGTAGCGCCCGCGCGGCACACCTTCGAGCCGGGCGATCGCCTCGAGCGCAGTCGCTCGTGGTGCACCACCGACCGCGGGCGTCGGGTGGAGCGCGAGTGCGAGCTCCAGGGCACTGGGTGCCGGCTCGCGCAGCACGCCGCGAATCGGGGTGAAGAGGTGGGCGATCATCGCGAACACGGCGACCTCGGGCTCGGGGACCGCGTCGAGGTGCCCACACAGTGGAGCGAGGGTGGCGACGATGGCTTCGACGACCGGACGGTGCTCGCGGGCGTCCTTCGCGGAGGCTCGGAGCTGCTCGACGGCAGCCGCGTCGCTCGCGGTGGAGGTGCCTGCCATCGGGATCGATTCGACGGCATCGCCCCGGCGGCGGACGAGGAGCTCGGGGCTGGCGCCCACCATGCCGCTGCCCGCGTAGATGAAGCAGCCGGCCTGCTGCGATCGCAGGCGGCCGAGGATGCCGCGTGGGTCGAAGGGCCGGTCGGCCTCGATCTCCACCTGGCGGGCGAGGACCACCTTCTCCAGCTCGCCGGCCGCGATGGCTTCGAGCGCGGCGGCGACCCCGTCGTGCCAGTGCCGGCGCGACGTGAGCTCTCGGACGGTGAACGCCTGCGGCGGCTCGGCGGGCGGTGGCGGGACGCGCAGGCCGGGCTCGAGCTCCGTCACCCAGCCGCGGCCGTCTGCATCGCGACCGACGATCCGGGCGGGGACGATCAGCTCCGCCGCGGGATCAGGGGAGAAGGGGAGTGCGCCGACGGCGAGCGGCCCGGTTCCGGGTCGGCCGAGCTCGTCGTCGTGCTCGATCGACGCGAGCAGCGAGGCGGCCCCCGCGGGTACGACACGAGCGGCAACGCCCGTCGTCACGAAGCCCGCTCCGTCGCGCAGCCACGCGAATCCGTCGGGGCCGAGCGCGTCGAGGAGGTCCTCAGGCGCTTCGGCAGCGCGCGTGACGGCGTGGAGACGATCGCGGGGGACCGGCGCCGTGGTCATGCACGAGTCCCGGTGAGGAGCTGGACGGAGCCTCCGGTCATCGTGACGTGGTGGGTGTCGGTGAACCCGGCGGATGCGAGCAGCTCGACGAGGTCGGCGGCCGGCGGGAGGTACGCGGTCGAGGCCGGGAGGTAGCGGTACGCGTCGGCGTCGCGCGAGAGCAACTTGCCGAGCAGCGGCACCGCGCCGCGGAACCAGACGGCATTGCCGGCGCGGAGCAGCGCACCGGTGGGCACCGCGGCATCGAGCGCGGCGATCCGCCCGCCCGGACGGAGCACTCGTGCGCACTCGCGGAACACGGCGTCGAGATCGACGAAGTTGCGGAGCGCGAAGCCGCACACGACCGCATCGAAACGCTGGTCGTCCGCGGGCAGCGACGCCGCGTCGGCCCGGACCAGCGGAGCGCCGGTACGTGCCGCAGCGAGCATCCCCGCGGAGAAGTCGACACCGATCGGACGATGACCGGCCGCGGCGAGGTCGCGACTGAAGTCGCCGGTGCCGCACGCGAGGTCGAGCACGCGGGCGTCAGCACGCAGGGCGAGCGCGGCGACGGTGCGCCGACGCCACCTGCGGTCGAGGCCGAGCGAGATGATGCGGTTCATCCGGTCGTAGCCGGGTGCGACGCGGTCGAACATCGCTTCGACGGCGACGCGCTTCGTCTCGCCTTCGGGAAGCGCGCCGTCGGGTCCCAAGACCGGAGTGGGCGCGGGCGTGGGAGTAGGAGTGGGAGTAGGAGCGGGCGTGGGTGTGTTCATCGTGATGTCGTCCGTTCCCACCCGGGCTCGGCCGCCGCGGCGACGATCTCGGCGGGCTCGCCGACGGCCTCGAGGTGCTCCTGGGCGACCTCCAGGAGGACGCCGCGGAAGTGCTGCGCGACCAGCGTGGTGACCGTCGGCAGCAGGGTCCGGAACGCATCGACGAGCTCGTCGGCGCGCTCCTGGTCGGACAGCGGCGCCTCGCGCAGCGGCTCGCGGACGTGTTCGTCGAACATCGCGACCGCGTCCTCGGCGATCGCACGCGTCATCTCGTGGTGGCGGCGTGCAAGCGAGAGGAGATCGGGGAGGGGCAGGCCGGCGCCGAGGAGTCGGAGACCACTGGTCACGAGCTCGACGTCGGCGGCGGTGAAGTGATCCCCACCGTTGCGGTGCTGCGGCACCAGCAGCCCTTCGGCGATGACGACCTCGAGGAGGGCTTCGGGCACCTCGGCGCGCGCGGCGAGCTCACCGAGCGTCAGGAGCTCCCCGCCGGTCTCGTCGGCGACCGCCGCGGCCAGGGGCGCGTCGGCCGCGTCGAGCTCGCCGTCGAGCAGTCGACGGATGAGGGCGAGCGTCAGGCCCCGCTCCTGCAGCTCGCGGATGCGAGTGAGGCGGGCGACGTGCTCGGCGCCGTACCAAGCGATGCGGCCCTCGCGGCGGGGCGGTGGCAGCACGCGGCGCTTCTGGTAGAAGCGGATCGTGTCGACGGAGACCCCGGCGGTGCGGGCAAGATCTTCGACGCGGAGCTCGGGGCCGGCCGTGACCGACCCCTCGACCTCGTGTTCCCGGAGCAGCCCGGCGTCCATGGGTCCGATTCTAGGAGTGATCACTCCCATGGTCACATCGGCGCATGGGCCTGGGCCTCAGCGGGTGGGCCTCAGCTGGTGGGGGCGTTCCACACGGGGTCGCGCTTCTCCGCGAACGCCGTGGCCCCCTCGATGGCGTCGCCGCTGTCGAACACCTCGGGCACGAGCTCCAGGGTGCGGGCCAGGCCCTGCGCCTCCGACAGATCGACGGCATCGCGCATGAGCCGACGTCCGACCCGCACGGCGGTCGGCGAGTTCTCGTTGATGCGTTCGGCGAGCGCGACCGACTCGTCGACGACCGCGTCGGCCGGCACCACCCGGTTGACGAGGCCGAGCTCGTAGGCCCGGGCGGCCGGCATCGGGTCACCCGTCATCACGATCTCGAGTGCGGTCGGGAGCGGGATGCGCTTGGCGAGCCGGATCGGGCCGCCACCGGCGGCGAGCAGCCCGCGCTTGGCCTCGGGGAGCCCGAACGACGCGGTGTCCGCCGCGACGACCAGATCGCACGCGAGGACGAGCTCGAAGCCGCCCGCGAGCGCCGGCCCCTGCACCGCAGCGATGACCGGCTTCGGGTACTCGCGCCGACACAGCCCGCCGAATCCGCCCTTCGGTGCCTCGATGTCGCCACCCCGCCCGCTCGCGACGACCTTCAGGTCCGCGCCCGAGCAGAAGATCGGACCGGTGCCGGTGAGGACGATGACGCCGACCTCGGGGTCGTGCTCCACATCGTCGAGGGCATCCTCGATCGCCCGGGAGAGCTCGGGGCTCATCGCGTTGCGCGCCTCGGGGCGGTTCATCCGCAGCACCTCGACGCGGCCGCGTCGTTCCCGTTCGAGCAGCATGGGTCCCCCGATCTCGGTCATGCCGATCGTGTCGACGTCGCGCACGATACCGGTCGTCAGGAAGTCGGGGCGCTCGCTGACTGGTCGATGACCTTCGGATCGCACACGTCGGCGTTGAAGTTCGGACGCAGGAGACGGATCACGAGCATCGAGATCCCGAGGAGCACCGCGGCCGCGACCGTGGTCGTCCGGAGGCCGATCTGATCGGCAACCGTGCCCTGGATGATCGACCCGAGCGGGTAGAGCACGCCCAACAGCACCATGAGCGCGCTCATGACGCGGCCGCGCAGTGCGTCAGGCGCGCGGAGCTGGGCCACCGTCGTGAAGCTCGAGAGGCAGCACAGGTAGGCGGCACCGACGAAGAAGATCGCGACGACGCCGACGGGGAGTGTCGGCGCGAGGCCGTAGAGCACGAGGGTCACCGGCAAGACGGTGAGGGCCGCGAGCAGCACCCGGCGGTGCCCGAACCGGTCGAAGAGGCCGCCGAGCGACACGGCCATGAGCACGGCGCCGAGACCCTGCGCGGTGATGAGCACCGCGGTGCCGGTGTCCTCGTCGCCGAACAGCTTCAGCGCCACCGCCGGCACGAGCGCGATGAAGGGCGCCGCGAGCAGCGAGTTCAACGCGAGGTACGTCATCACGGCGCGGATCCCGGGCTCGCGGAGCGAGAAGCGCGCGCCTTCCTTGATCGCGGTCGGGATCGACTCACCTTCCTTGGGGGTGGGTGGTGGGAGCCGGAGCGGAGCGATGGCGGCGATCACCGCCAGGAAGCTCACGGTGTTGACCGCGAAGGCCATCTCGTAACCGCCGAGGCTGATGACGACGCCCGCGAGGAGCGGGCCGATCACTCGCCCGAGGTTCCACTGCGCGGCGCCGAGTGCCACCGCGGCCCCGAGCTCGTCGCGCGGGACGAGGTCGGGCATGAGGCTCTGGTATGCCGGGAAGCCGAGCGCGCCCGCGCACCCGGAGACGAAGACGATGAGCGTGACTGCCCACGGCTCGGCGGCGTTGATCGAGGCGAGGAACGTGAGGACTCCGGCGAGGGCCGCCTGGACGACGCTCATCGTGATCAGCAGCCGTCGACGAGGGATGCGATCCGCGAGGGCACCCCCGATCGGCCCGAGCAGGGCCATCGGCACGAAGCCGGCCGCCGCGACGAGGCCGGTCCAGCCGACCTGGCCGGTGGCCTTCGTGACGAGGATGCCGACCCCGACGGTTTCCATCCACGTCCCGATGTTGGACGCGAACGCACCCGTCCAGAAGGCGGCATACCGTCGATGACGGAACGGGGCGAGCGAGCGGGGGAGTGCCATGGGCGCGATCACGGTACCGCCGCCCCGACGCAGGTCCGACCGTGGCAGCATCGTCCGATGGGTCGTCGACTCCTCGCCGGAGCGCTCGCGGTGTGCGCGCTGGTCTCCTCCCTCGAAGTGGCTCTGGGTGCGTCGACCGCCGCCCGCAGCTCCCTGCAGATCGGCCCCCTGCGAACGAGGGTCCAACGGGTGGTCGACGGTGACACGATCCGCATCGACGGTGGACAGCTCGTCCGACTGATCGGCGTCGACACGCCCGAGGTGCAGGGGCCGTACCGCGACGCCGAGTGCTTCGGCGAGCAGGCATCGCAGCACACCGAAGCACTGCTCCCGCCGCGGACGGAGGTGCGCCTCGTGTTCGACGTGGGCGACCGCGACCGGTTCGACCGGCTGCTCGCGTACGTGTACCGGACGAGCGACGACCTCTTCGTCAACGCGAGCCTCGTGCGCAACGGCTACGCGAACGTGCTCACCATCCCCCCCAACGTGCGGCACGCGGCACACTTCCGTCGACTCGAGCGCGCCGCGCGCGACGCGCGACGCGGCCTCTGGAGCGCCTGCTGAGCGTTACTCGAGGATGTCGACGGTCGCGGGGTGGAACGGGTCGCCGACGCAGAGATCATCGACCCGCGGTTCGCCCTCCCAGGCCAGCGCCTCGATCTGGCGCCGACTGCGTCGCCCGGTGATCACGCGCAGGAACTCGAAGCGTGAGAGGTGCACCGCCGTGGCCGGCGGGCGAGGTCCGAGGATGTCGAACTCGCCGACCTCGGTGAGGAGCCGGAGCGTCGGGCGGAGCCTCGGGTCGTCGGGGGACACGTCGGCTGGAGGCTGGAGGTTCGGGACCATCCAGGAGAACGCGATCTCGGCAGCGGCGCCGTCGCGCGCGCGCGGTTCGTCGAGGGCGCCGCGGACGTCCTGGTCGTGGGTGAACGCGTCGAAGACCATCTGGCCCATGCCTGGGCCCCAGTCGTTCATCTGCGATTCGATGACGACCGCGTGCTCGTTCCAGTCGTCGATGAGCTGCTGGAGGCCCCAGTCGCGCCGCTTTGCCACCTGCGCGGCGGTCCAGGGATCGGTCGCCCGCCCATCCATGTTGCCGTGCACGATGTCGTCGCAGATGCCGGCGAGGTGGGCGATGACGTCGCGCACTCGCCACTCCGGCGTTGCCGGCGCGATGGTCTCGAGATCGGCCGCGTCTCGTGATCGCACGACCTCGAGCAGGTGGACGCGCACCTCCCGGTACGCGGACGCGTAGTCGGGCGGCGCACCGTCGAGTAGCGACATACGGGGGGCGATCGCTCAGTCCGCGGCCGCGATGCCCGTCGGGCAGCTCAGCCCGGTGCCACCGAGCCCGCAGTACCCGCCGGGGTTCTTCGCCAGGTACTGCTGGTGGTAGTCCTCGGCGTAGAAGAACGGTCCGGCCGGTGCGATCTCGGTGGTGATGTCACCGAAGCCGTTGCCCGAGAGCACCTCGGCGAACGCGTCTCGCGATCGGTCGACGGCCGCGACCTGCTCGGGCGAGGTGGTGTAGATCGCCGATCGGTACTGGGTGCCCACGTCGTTCCCCTGCCGCATGCCCTGCGTGGGGTCATGCGACTCCCAGAAGATGCGGAGCATCTCGTCGAGGCTCGTCTTCGACGGATCGAACACCACGAGCACTGCCTCCGTGTGTCCGGTGCGACCCGAGCACACCTCCTGGTACGTCGGGTTCGGCGTGGTGCCGCCGGCGTACCCGACGGCCGTGGTGTACACGCCGTCGGCCTCCCAGAACTTTCGCTCGGCGCCCCAGAAGCAGCCGAGCCCGACGACCAGCTGCTCGAACCCATCGGGGAAGGGGGGCTCGAGCGGCGTGTCGAGCACGAAGTGGCGCTCGGGCACCGACATCTTCTCGTCGCGACCCGGGAGCGCGTCCTCGGGTGCGATGACGCTCGTGTGCTTCGTGAACAGACCCATTCTCCAACTCCTGTCGACCGGCCTCTCGACCGGCCTCTCGACCGGCCTCTCGACCTGGCTCGTGGCGTGCCTGCTACAACCGCATCGCGCGCCTGGACGTTCCGGCTCTCGCCGATTGTCGGCGCCCAGGGTGTTCGACGCCAGCCCGTACCCTGGACGCATGGCAGCACCAGGTGGCGCAGGACCGATCGGGCCGTATCCGGCCGGTGTCACGACGGCGGAGCAGCAGGAGGAGTACGACAAGCTGCGGCGCCGGCTGCTCTGGACGTTGCCGTACGGCCTCTACGTGCTCGGGTCGACCGACGGGGCCGAGCGGCGCAACGGGATGACCGTGAACTGGGTCTCCCAGATCAGCTTCGAACCGAAGCTGATCGGTGTCGGTGTGGAGAAGACCGCGCTCACCCACGAGCTGATCGAAGCCGGCGGGTGCTTCGGCCTCAGCACGGTCGACCGCGAAGACCGCGCCATCGTCCGGAAGTTCACGAAGCCCGTCGATGTGGACCTCGCCGCCTCGACCCTGAACGGTTTCCCCTTCGTCGTGCGCACCACGGGAGCCCCGATCCTGGCCCAGGCGGTCGGGTTCCTCGACTGCGAGGTGCGTGACCGCGTGGAGGCGGGGAACCACACGTTCTTCGTGGGCGAGGTCGTCGACGCGGGCTTCCTCAAGGACGAGGAGACGCCGGTCCTGCGCATGGAGGACACCCGCATGAACTACGGCGGCTGAGCTACGGCGGCTGAACTGCGGGCGGCTGAGGCGCTCGCCTACGGAGCCGGCGCCGGGTCGTCGACGAGGGTCTCCTGACGACCGCGCTGCAGACCGACGGCTGCGATCACCGCGGCGATCGCGAGGCAGCCCGCCATGATCAGGAACACCACGCGGGTTGCCTGCGCGAAGTCGAGCTGCACCGCGTGGAAGACCTCAGCCGCCTTCGTGCCCGCGTGCTTCGAGAAGCCGCCGTCGCGGCTCCCGCCTCCCGACTGGGTGAGGCTCTGCGCGATCGCGTCGGCCTTCGCCTTCGGGAGGTCGAGCTTCGCGAGTGATGACTCGATGTTGGTGCGGTTCTTGTTGATGAGGATCGTGCCGAGCACGGCGAGCCCGAGGCTCGCTCCGTAGTTGCGGACCGTCTGCGTGATCCCCGAGACCTCGCCGTAGCTCGCCCGCGGCGCCCGGTTGATCGCGTCGGTATTGGCCGGTCCGAGCATGAGACCGATGCCCGCACCTGCGAGCACGATGAAGTACCACTGCGAGTTGAAGTCGAGATCCGTGAGCGCGTCGCCCCACAGCGCGAACCCGACGGCTGCGACGGCGCACCCGAGCACCACTGCGGGCTTCGCGCCCGTCTTGTCGAGGATGCGGCCACCGAACTGGGAGGCGACGGCGAACCCGGCGAAGAACGTCAGCAGGTAGAGCCCGGCGTCAGAGACCGACTCGCCGAGTGCGATCTGCGAGTACATGCTCGCGAAGAAGAACACCGGGATGAACGCGATCATCGAGAAGAACAGCACGGCGTTCTCGACGGCGAACGCGCGCACCTTGAAGATGCTCACGCGGATCAGCGGAGGTTCGGTTCGGGACTCGAAGCGTGTGAACGCGACGAGCAGCAGGACGCCGAGGATGATGCAGCCCCAGGTAGCGATGCTGTCCCAGCCCCACTGGCTCGCCTGCTGGAAGCCGAGCACGCTGAGCCCCATGCCGAGGACGATGAGCACGAGCCCGCGGTAGTCGAGGCGCGCGGGACGGCGTTCGTTCTCCGGCTTTGCGACCTTGATGAGGACGAGGGCGATGATCGCAATGGGAACGTTCACCCAGAAGATCGCGCGCCAGGTCCACTCGCTGAGGTAGCCGCCGGCGATCGGGCCGATCGACGTGAGGCCACCCGTGATCGCGAAGAAGATCGCGAGTGCCTTGCCACGCTCCCGGAGCTCGAACGACGCGACAACGATCGCCAGTGCCGCCGGAAGCATGAGCGCGGCGCCGATCCCCTGCACGACGCGAAAGACGATCAGCCACGCCTCAGCGACGTTCCCGGCCGGCACGGCGCCGTTCAGCGCGGACGCCGTGGCGAAGATGACGACGCCGATGACGACCATCCGCCGGTGGCCGAGGATGTCGGACAGGCGACCACCGAACGCGAACGCGGCAGAGAGCGCGAGCAGGTAGCCGTTCACGACCCACTGCACGCCCGTCGGCGACAACCCGAGGCTCTTCTGCATCTCGGGGATCGCGATGGAGACGATCGTCTGGTCGATGAACGTCATCCCGACCGCGAAGATCATCGCGGCCAGGATGAGGTTCTTCTTCACGTTCGAGGGCGCCGCCGCCCCGGGACTCGACCGTGGTGTGTCGGTCACTTCCCGAGGATGCGGTCCCAGAACCCCTTCTTCTCCCCGCCGGCTGCCCCCGTCGGCGTGGAGGCCGGCATGGAGGTCGACGGGGGGGTCACGGACGGTGCGGGCGCGGCCGGAGGAGCCGGGGCGGCGACCGTGCGGGGCGCCACCGGACGACGTGCTACGGCCTTCTTCTTGGCCGGGGCCTTCCGCACGGCCTTCTTCTTGGCCGGGGCCTTCTTGGCGCTCCTCTTCACGGCCTTCTTCTTGGCCGGCTTGCGGGCGGCGGCCTTGCGGGCCGGAGCCTTGCGCTTCGCGGGCTTGCGCACGGCCTTCTTCTTGGTGGCCGCCCTCTTCTTGGCCGGGGCCTTCCGCTTGACGGCCCTCTTCTTGGCTGGCTTGCGCGGCGCCGGCTTGCGAGCCGTCGAGCGCTTCTTGGCAGTCGGGCGCTTCTTGGCAGTCGCGCGCTTCGCCGGCATGGTTGTGCCCCCTCGCTTGGGCGCCGAGTGGCGCCGAACCAGTCGAAATCCTGCCATACGTGAGGGCAGAAAGGGTGGTTTGTCCGGGCCGTTCGGCGACGCATCGCCCTGGGCAGGTACTCTCGAATCGTGCGTCGGGGGATCCTGATCGTCTCGGCGTCGATGGGCGCAGGCCATGACGGTGCCGCGCGCGAGCTCCAGCGCCGTCTCGAGGCCCGAGGCCACGACGTCACGGTCGTCGACTACCTCGAGATGATCCCGTTCCGCCTCGGCGGGTTCGTCCGCTGGACGTACCTGTTCCAGCTCCAGCGCCTCGCCTGGACGTACGACCTCACGTACCACGCGCTCGATCGTGGTGGAGCGATCCTCTGGGGTCCGGTCGTGCGCGCGATGAGCATGCTCACCCGTCGAGCGCTCCGCAAGGAGCTCGCCCGCACCCGCCCCGACGCGGTGGTGTCGACCTACCCCCTCGCATCGCTCGTGCTCGGACGCATGCGCAAGAAGAAGTGGCTGCGCGTCCCGGTCGCGACCTTCCTCACCGACTTCGCGGTGCACCCTCTCTGGGTCCACCCCGGTGTCGATCTGCACATGGCGGTGAGTCCGCTCTCGGCCGAGACGGCAGCGAAGCGCGGCGGGATGAAGAACGTGGCGTCGGGCCCGCTCGTCGGCGACAGCTTTCGTGGCGACAAGCCGGACCGCGACGACATGCGCCGTCGGATGGGCATCGAGGCGGACGAGCGCGCCGTGCTGGTGGTCGCCGGTTCGTGGGGCGTCGGCGACGTCGGTTCGACGGTCGACTCAGTGACCAAGAGCGGTCCCGAGTACCACCCCATCGTCGTCTGCGGGAAGGACGAGAAGCTGCGCGCGACGCTCGTCGAGCGCGGCTTCAACGGCACGGTGCTCGGCTGGACCGATGACATGCCCGGCCTCATGGCCGCAGCCGATGCCCTGGTCGAGAACGCCGGCGGACTGTCGGCGATGGAGGCCTTTGCGGCGGGGCTCCCCGTGATCTCGTTCCAGCCCATCGCCGGACACGGCAAGGACAACGCCAAGTACATGGCGGGCTCCGGCGTGAGTCGGTACGCGCACGACGACGACGAGCTCGCCGCTGCTCTCCTCGCGGCCACGACGCCAGGACCGGAGCGCGAGGAGATGATCGCGGCCGGGAAGGGTCTCTTCTCGGGTGACCCGGCGGATGACGTGATCGATCTCGCGGCGAAGACGCGCGCCGACGCACTGCTCATCCCGTTCCAGACGCCGAAGGGTCGACGGCGCGTCGGCATCGCCGCGGTGACGCTGATCGGTCTGTACTTCGCCCTCACCGTGGGTGCGCACGGTGTCGCGGCGCTCGGGGTGGGAGTCGCGAAGGCGCCCAAGGACGCGACGAGCACGGTGTACCTCGGCGTTCGGGTCGACCGCCGTGAGCTCGAGCGCAGCAACGTCGTCGAGGCGATCGCTGACATGGGGGCGACGCTCGTCGTCGATGGCCGGACCGCGTCGCACGCGACGAGCCGTCTCGCAGCGCTCGCTGGTTCGGGGATCCCGGTGGCGAACGGTGGCTGGGGCAAGGGTCGCACACTGCGGTGGAACCGCGCCCACGACGACTGCGACAAGTCGTGGCAGGTGATCTCCCACACAACCGGCACGGCGGTGCGGGACTTCGTTCCCGGTCGAGCGCTCGACGCCTTCGATCAGTTCTACTGTCGCACCGGGCCGGGCAAGCAACGCCTCATCCGACCGAACTCGACGTTCCGCCCCGAGGACGTCCCGGTCCCGTCGGGGCGTCGCATCTACCTCCTCGACGGGCGCGGTCGCGATCCGCTGGCGCTCTCGGTCGCGCTCCAGGACTTCGCCGCGCGGGCCCACACCCGTGGCCTGCACGTCCGTCCGCTCGAGGACCTGCGCTGAGCACCGGAGCCGTGATCGGCGCCGCAGCGGTCGGCGTGGTCGTCGGTGCCGCCGCGGTGCATGCTGCTCCCGCGCTCGCCGGGGTCTCCCCGTTCGGGATCCGCTTCACGCCTGCGCTCGTCGGTCGCGGACGCTCCGACCACGTCGCGCTCACCTTCGACGACGGACCGGATCCAGCCACCACGCCGGCATTCCTCGATGTGCTCGAGGAGCTGGGCTGGAAGGCCACCTTCTTCATGCTCGGCACCCGCGTGCGGGAGGCGCCGGCACTCGTGGCTGAGATCGCGGCCGCCGGCCATGAGGTCGGCGTGCACGGCGACGAGCACCGGAACATGCTGCGACGGATGCCGGGCGCCGCGTCCGATGACATCCGGCGCAGCGCGGATGCCATTGCCGAGTGCACCGGCACGGAGCCCGAGTGGTTCCGCCCACCGTTCGGGATCCTCTCGTACGGTGCGCTGCGTGGCGCCCGCCGCGCCGGGCTCGCCACGGTCCTCTGGACCTCCTGGGGCCGCGACTGGCGGAAGGAAGCGACCCCGCAATCGATCGCCGACGACGTCCTGCGCCGATACGTGCGCGGCGGCACGGTGCTCCTGCACGACACCGACGGTGAGTCCTACCCGGGCTCCTGGCGCAACACGCTCGGCGCGCTGCCGTTGCTCGCCGACGCCTACGCCGAGCGTGGCCTCGAGGTCGGGACCGTCGGGAACCACGGGATCCGTCGCGGCGTCGTGACGCGCGCCGGCTGACGAGGCTCACCGTGTCCGACACCGCGATCGCGATCGTCCTCGCGATCGGCGCGGGCTTCACCTACGCGGTGGCATCGGTCCTCCAGCAGCGATCTGCGTCGGAGGAACCGCCGGAGCTCTCACTGCGGCTCGGACTCCTCGTCGCGCTGGTCAAGAAGCCGATGTGGTTGCTCGGCACCGTGGTCGACGGCGGCGCGTACTTCCTCGAGGCAGCATCCCTGGCCCTCGGCTCGATCATCATCGTGCAGCCCCTGCTCGTGACCGGTCTGCTGTGGGCGCTTCCGCTCGCGACGATCGGGAACACCGGTCGGGTGACCAAGCGCGAATGGATCCCGGCAACCGCGCTCGTGATCAGTCTCGCGGTGTTCGTCACCGTCGGTGATCCCGGTGGCGGCCGGTCGCAGGCATCGGGACTCGCCTGGGTGCTGACTGCGCTGGGGTTGTCGGTGCCGATCACCCTGGCGGTGCTCGCGGCACGCAACGCGTCGCCGGGTCGGCGCGCGCTGTTGCTCGCGTTCTCCGCGGGCTGCGTCTACGGCATGACCGCCGCGCTCACCAAGTCGACGCTCGACGTGCTCTCGCACGACGGTTGGGGGGTGTTCACCCACTGGCAGCCATACGTCCTGGTGGGCGTGGGCGTGATCGGGTTCCTGCTGAACCAGAGTGCGTTCCAGTCGGGGCATCTCGCGGCGTCGCTGCCCGCCATGGCGATCACCGACCCCGTCGTCGGCTCGGTGATCGGCGTGACGCTCTTCGGTGAGGCACTCGGTGCGACCAGCGCGGTGGCGATCACGGCGACCGTCATCGCGGTCATGGTGATGGTCGTCGCGACGGTCAGCCTGGCCGGTTCACCACTTGTCACGCACGAGTTCGACGACCTGGAGCACGAACCCGCGCTGGAGTGAGCGACTGCGCGGTTGATCAGGTTTGCGCGGTTGATCAGGTTTGCGCGCTTGATCAGGTTTGCGCGGTTGATCAGGTTTGCGCGGTTGATCAGGTTTGGAGGTCGAGCACCGCGTCCGCGAGCAGGGAGAGCTCGGTGTCCCAGCCGCCGTCGTCCGCGCTCGGCTCGCCGAGCGGCACGATCACGAGCTTCGAGAAGTCGACCGCCGCGTACGCGGACAGTCGTTCCCGGAGCGACTTGGGTCCGACGGCGACCAGCGCGGACGGGTCGGCCTCGGGGCGTAGCGCAGCGAGACGCGTCCGCAGCTCATCGGGGATCTCCGCCCGCGCGTAGAGGACCATCGCGCCGTAATGCTCCGGGTCGACGGTTCGCCCCGCTGCGGCGGCGGCCTCCTCGATGACCGGTCGGCGATCTGCGCACTCCTGCGGCGTCAGGAAGCTCGCGAGCCAGCCGTCACCGAGGCGGCCGCAGCGTCGGAGCTCGGACTTCGCCCGACCGCCGAGCCACACGTCGAGGGACGGTTGGCTCGGTTTGGGGTGCACCGAGAGCGCGTCGTACGAGAAGTAGGTGCCGTGGTGATCGACGGCGTCCTCGGCCCAGAGGCGGCGGATCAGGGGGAGCGCCTCGTCGAAGATCGGCGCGCGCGATTCGCGGGTGACTGCGAAGGCCTGGTGCTCGGCGGCGAGTGGGTTCCCGAGCCCGAAGGCGGGGAGAGCCCGCCCACCTGACAGCCGGTCGAGGCTCGCCCAGGCCTTGGCGAGCAGCGCGGGGTTACGACCCGGGAGCACCTGCACGCTGGTCCCGAGCTTGAGGTGCTGAGACCGGCCGGCCGCGAACGCCAGGCCGACGAGCGGGTCCGGTGCATCGCCCAGCACTCGCTCCGAGAGCCAGAGGGAGTCGAAACCGTTGCCCTCGAGCGCGTCGACGAGCTCGCCGAACCGTCCGTCGTCGCGCAGCCCACCGACCCCGAGCCCGAGCCCGATGCGCACCTTCATCCCGTGCGGAAGTCCTCGTACTTTCGGAGCTCCCGTCGGGCGATCTGCATGAGGTGGACGTCGTCGGGGCCGTCGACGAGGCGCACCGTGCGCACGTACGTCCACATCTGGGCGAGCGGCCAGTCGTCAGAGACGCCGGCACCACCGAACAGCTGGATCGCCCGGTCGATGACACCCGTCGCCACCCGCGCGGCGACGACTTTGATCGCAGCGATCTCGAAGCGAGCGCCCTTCGCGCCGACGGTGTCCATCAGCCACGCAGCCTTCATCGTGAGCAGCCGCGCCTGCTCGATCTCGATGCGGCTCTCGGCGACGTTGTGCTGGACGACGCCCTGGTCGGCCAGCGGCTTGCCGAACGCGACGCGCTGCTGCGCTCTGGCACACATGAGCTCGAGCGCCCGCTCGGCGGCGCCGATCGCACGCATGCAGTGGTGGATCCGGCCGGGTCCGAGCCGGGCCTGGGCGAGGGCGAACCCACCGCCCTCCTCGCCCAGCAGGTACTCCGCGGGGACGCGGACGTCCTCGAACAGGGTCTCGCAGTGCCCACCGCCCGCGTCGTGTCCGAAGACGGGAAGGGTCCGCACGACGCGGAAGCCCGGCGTGTCGAACGGCACGATGATCATCGAGTGCCGGCGGTGCGGGTCGGTGTCGGGATCGGAGACGCCCATGAGGATCGCGAAGGAGCATCGCGGTGAGGCTGCACCGCTCGTCCACCACTTGTGCGCGTTCACCACGTAGTGGTCGCCGTCCCGCTCGATGCGACTCGAGATGTTCGTCGCGTCGCTGCTCGCGACCCACGGCTCGGTCATCGCGAAGCACGACCGCGTCGTGCCGTCGAGGAGTGGCTGGAGGAACTGCTCCCGTTGCAGGGGTGTCGCGAACTGGTGCAGGAGCTCCATGTTCCCGGTGTCGGGGGCCGAGCAGTTCGTCGCCTCCGCGAGCAGTGGGCTGCGACCCATCAGCTCGCACAGCGGTGCGTAGTCGAGGTTGGTGAGACCGGCGCCGAGCTCGACGTCGGGGAGGAAGAGGTTCCAGAGCCCGCGAGCGCGTGCCGCAGCCTTCAGCTCTTCCATGACCGGTGGGTGGAAGTGCGGATCGCCGGATGCCACGACCTGGTCCCGGAACGTCGGGGTGGCGGGATCGACCACGGTGGTGGCGAAGTCGCCGAGCTGCTCCCGCAGGTCCTCGGCGCGTGCGCTCAGTGCGAAGTCCATGGGAGCCTCCGGCCCGCGAGCGGGCGATCGATGCGGCGCGCACCCTACCCCTGTCGACGAACGGCACCCTGGCCCTGCCGTCGTGCGGGCTGACTCGCTTGCCTACCGACCAGTCGGTAGGCTTCTCCTCGTGGCACTTCTCGAAGCTCCCACCACGCCCGCGTCCGGCGCGCCGGTCGACGCCCGCTACGCCGAGATGCGGGGCGTGAAGCTCGGGACGGTCCGAGCAGCCTTCTCGCCCGAGGTGTACCAGCGGTCCAACCGCACGGCGATCGCATGGCTCGCGTTCGACGTCGCGGTCTATGGCGTCCTGCTCGCCGGCGTGTACCTCGCCCCGACCTGGTGGCTCCAGCTCCTGTTCGGTGTCCTCCTCGGCTTCGCCGTCGCAATGCTCTTCGTCTGGGCCCACGATGCGGCACACGGTGCACTGTTCGGCTTCACCAAGACCGCAGAGGTCCTCGGCTCCATCGCGATGCTGCCGTCGATCAACATGTACCGGCTCTGGGTCTACGGTCACAACAAGGCGCATCACGGGTTCACGTCGTTCACGCTGGTCGACTGGATCTGGGCGCCGATGAGTCCCGAGGAGTACCAGGGCGCGTCGCGCAGGCGTCGCTGGATCTACCGCGTCGAGCGGAGCCTCCCCGGATGTGGCGTTCACTACGTGCTGCGTGTGTGGTGGCCGGCGATGGTGAAGTTCAACCCGCCGGCCGATGTTCGCAAGCGCAACCACTTCACGCGGTCCCGGCTCATCACCTCGGCGTACGTCGTCGTCGCGTCGGTGCTCGCCTACGCGTTCGCCGGCGGCATCCTCGGCGTGCTCGCCGCGGTGGTCGTCCCGTGGGTGGTGTTCACGTACTTCCTCGCGTTCGCCGTGTACCTGCACCACACGCACCCGACGATCCCGTTCTTCGATCAGCGCGACGAGTGGTGCGCCTCCATCGGACAGGTCGCATGTAGCACGATCGTGCGCACACCGAAGATCTTCGAGATGGCGACGCACGGCATCCTCGTGCACACGCCGCACCACGTCGACAACAAGATCCCGTTCTACCGGCTGAACGTCGCGGCCGCCGATCTCGAGCGGGAGTTCGGCGGCAGCTTCCTCGAGTACCAGTTCAAGTGGTCCGACGTCCGGAACACCTTCAAGACGTGCAAGCTGTACGACTACGACACCAAGACGTGGTACCGGTTCAAGGACGAGCCGACCGTCACGGTGCCGGATCGATCCGGCGGTCCAGCAACGCCTTGAGCGTCGGGTCGTGCTTCGCACGATCCTCCAAGGACTCTTCGACCACGTCGGCCTCCCAGTCGATCTCCACGCGCTTCGCGTCGTCGGGATCGACCAGCACGCCGACCTCGGTCCCCACGACCATCCGGGCGACGAGCATCATCGGGACCGGTTGCTTGACCTTGATGTGCGCCGGTGCGCCGCCATCGAGCAGGTCGAGCTCGAAGCGCATCGTCGTCATCGTCGCCTCGCCCGAGAGCAGCTCGTCGGCCCGTGACCCCGAGACCTGGAACTCGCCGCGGTTCAGCATCTCGACCTCGGTGATCCGAGCCCGAGCCGCACGACCGTGCGCACGCAGGTCCGGCGACTGCTTCACCTTCCTGAAGATCCCCATGCGGGTCGCAGCGTACCGGTGTCGCAGCCGTTCCCTGGGCCGACGCTGACGGGGCCTTCACAGTGCCCTCACACGTGCCGTCGAAGGTGAAGATCCCAACGGCCAAACCCAAGGAGATCCCATGAAGCTCCGCCGCACCATCGCCACCGTTGCCGCCGCCGCAACCCTCGGCGTCGGCGCGATCTCGCTCGCCCCGGCAGCGGGCGCGCAGGTCGACGCGACGCCGAAGGAACAGGCGTGCGCGCGGGCGCACGACGCATGGCAGCGCATCGTCGCCGCGAACGACCGAGCGGTCAGCGAGTACCACCAGCTCCGCGCGAAGCAGCAGGAGCTCCTCGCGAACGGCCACGAGGTCGCGGCGCACCGCCTCGATGCCCGACTCGACCGTGCCCGCCAGGCGCACGAGCAGGCGGTCGCGCGTGCGCTCGCAGTCGCGCAGAAGGTCAAGGGGTTCTGCACCGAGCAGCCGCCCACCCTCGCCCCCGTCGAGTAGGCGCCGGACGCAGGCGTTCGAGGGCCCGGCTGCGGCCGGGCCCTCGGCGCGTCAGTCGACCATCTCCGGGACGCCCGCATCGGGGATCAGGAGCTCGGGCACGGGCGGATCTCCCAGCGTCGGCGGTTCGGCGCCGCGCTGCTCGTCCGCCTCGCGTCGATCCGCGTCCGTGAACGCCCGGGTGGTGCAACAGAACTCGACCGCGATGCCGTTCGGGTCGTCGATGTAGATCGAGGTGCACCAGCCGTGGTCGATGCGGATGACGACGTGCCCGTGGTCGAGCCAGCGCTGCTGGGCCGCGTCGAGGGCCCGGAGATCCTCGGCGGCGAACGCGAGATGGTTCGTCCACGTGGGCAATCCAAGGCCGCGGCTGATCGAGGCATCGAAGTCGACCGGCACGGCCGGATCGTCGTGGAGGTCCCACACGGCGAGGCACTCGCCGCCACCGGTGTCGTAGAAGAGGTGGCGGGCCCAGCCGCCCTCGGGTGCCGGAGCTGCTTCGACCTTGACGAGCTCGAAGCCCATCACCTCGGTGTAGAAGCGATGGGTTGCGTCGAGGTCCCGAGTCGTGATGGCGACGTGGTGGAAGGCCATGGCTGCTGCTTCCTCTCTCGGAGCGTCCGCACGGTACTTCGCAGCGACGGGGCCCTCGGGATCACCGCGTAGCCTGCGGGGGTGGGAGAGACCCGTTCGCTCGGCGAGCAGGACGTGCTCGGGGAGCCACTTGCCCAGGCGCAGCGATGGATCGCCGAGGCCCGGGACGCCGACGTGCGTGACTGGGACGCCATGGTGGTTGCGACCGCGGACTCGACCGGAGCCCCGTCGGCACGCGTCGTCCTCCTCCGAGGAGTCGACGACCGGGGCCTGTGCTTCTATTCGAACTACGAGAGCCGCAAGGGCCGTGAGCTCGCGGAGAACCCGCGTGCCGCGCTCGTGCTGCACTGGCGCGAGCAAGGTCGCCAGATCCGCGTGACCGGCACGGTGTCGCGGCTCACCCAGGACGAATCGTTCGTCTACTGGGATCGGCGTCCGCGGGCGAGCCGGCTGTCGGCGTGGGCGTCCCGGCAGAGTGCACCGGTCGACGGCCGCGACGCGCTCGAAGCCGCGGTGGAGCAGATTCGCCAGGAAGTCGGCGACTCGGGTGACATCGCACTGCCACCGTTCTGGGGTTGGTACCGCGTGACGCCCGACGAGGTCGAGCTCTGGCAGCACCGCGAGGACCGCCTGCACGATCGACTCTGCTACCGCCGCGACGGCAACAGCTGGTCGATGGTGCGGCTCCAGCCGTGACCGAAGGTTGCGCGCTGCTCACTCGATGAGCGGCGTCGGCTCGATCGCTTTCGCGCGCCACGCCTCGATGACTGCGACGTACACGACGACGCGCCCGAGGATCAGCAACCACAGGAGGATCGCGAAGACCACGCCGATCGTGCCGTAGAGCTCGGAGGACCGAGCGACGTAGTGCGGGACGACATAGGCGCCGACCACCTTCAGGACTTCGAGCGCGACTGCGGCGAGCAATGCGGGCACGACGAGCAGCCTCCACGCGACCCGACGGTTCGGGAGGAGCCACGACGTCCACATCCAGAGTGCGGCATTCGCGGTGAGGCTGATCACGATCACCAACGGCGCGAACACGGTCGGCAACAGGTCCCAGCACGCGGTCGCCACGCCCGCCGCTGCGATGAGCAGTGCGGCGCCGAGCAGCCAGAGGAGCCCCCAGACGCGGTCGCGCGCCCCGCGGCCCGGGACGCGCCACGCGGCGTCGAACGCGTTCGCGACCACGAGGGCGAAGCTCGTGCCGAGCCACACGATCCCGACGACGCCAACGACCGTCGCGAGGCTGCGGCTCTTCTGCGCCGCGTTGACGGAGTCGGTGATGATTCGGGCGGCTTGTCCGGTGAGACCGAGGTCGGCGGTGATGTCCCTGGCCAGGTGATTGTTGTCGGCCGAGATGAATCCGAGCAGGGCGACCGCCAGCACGAGCAGTGCGAACAACGCGAGGAAGCCGTACAGGGTGACCCCGCCAGCGAGCGTGGCCCCGCCGATGGTGTTGTATCGGCGCTGCAGCTCGCGCAGCCAGTCGAAGGCGCGACGAACGGCGTTGGCGGGGACGGGCGCCACTTCAGGCGCTGGGTGGATCGAGCTCGTGCGGGGTGATCTGGAGCTCGTGGCGAGCGTCGCTCCGCAACACCACAGCCTGCACGGGTGCACCGATGCGTTCCTTGGCGAGGAAGCGGTAGAGGTCGAGCCGTTCGCGGATCGGCGTGCAGTCGAGCTCGACGAGCACGTCGTCGACCTCGAAGGGACCGGCGGCCGGGTCGCCGACGCGACGCACGCGCAGGCGGACCGCCGGGCGCCCGTCGTCGACGTACTGCTCGTTGGCCACCCCGATGCCGAGTGCCGCCCGCCGAACCCTGCCCTCGCTGCGAAGCTCGCCGATCACCGAGCGCACGGTCTCGGCCGAGATGGAGAAGCCGATGCTGACGCCCCGTACATCGCTCGCGGTGTTGACGCCGATCACCTCACCGCGAACATCGACCAAGGGTCCGCCGGAGTTCCCGGGGTTGATCGCGGCGTCGGTCTGGATCGTGTCCTCGAGCGGCCGCATCCCGTCGCGAGGGATGTCGCGCCCCAGTCCGCTCACGATGCCGGTCCCGACGCTCTCGGGGTAGATCCCGAACGGACTCCCGATGCTGACGCAGAGCTCCCCGAGCCGAGCCGGGTCATCGCGCAACGTGAGGTGGCGATCCAAGGGCTCCTCGAGCCGGAGCAGCGCGAGGTCGGTGTAGGGATCCCTCCCGACGATCGCCGCCTGCTGGCGGGTCTCGACGCCGATCGTGACGGTCATCGAGTCGGCGTAGTCGTGCACGACATGCTCGTTGGTCACGACATGGCCGTCGTCGTCGATGAGGAAGCCGGAACCGGAAGAGCGGAACTCGCTGGTCTCGCCCTCGAGTGTCGCGACCGAGTGGCCGACGTGTTCGACGAGCTTCGAGAGCTCGGCGCTCCACGCCGTGAGATGGGGTGTCGGAGGGGCCTTCACACGTCCACCGTCTCTTCGCCGGCCGGGGTGTCGCCCTGGTCGTCGAAGACCTTCTGTCCGCCGAACTTCGCCTGCAGCGCGTCATCGAAGTCATCCGAGATCTGTGCGACCGCGTTGCAGGCCTCGATCAGCTCTTCCTTGTCGATCTCCTCACCGAGGATCTCGCTCGCGAGCATGACGTCACCGTCATGGAAGAACATGCGGCACTGCAGGATCCGAGTGTTCGCGTCGTTGATCGCCTCCAGCAGCTTGGCGCTCTGCTTCACGCCCGTGAGGACCGTTCCCCACACGCGCACGAGCGGAGGGTCGCGGTCGAGGATCGACACGTAGTACTTCGAGCTGCCGGCCCGAATCGGCACATCTCCGTCGGCGTCGACGATCAGCTCGTCGGTGCCGAGCCACTCCTTCAGGAGCTTCTCGACGTACGGTCGGATCATCTCAGCGCTCGCCATGGCACTCCTCCCGATGTCCGATGCAGGCTCTCACGTCGCGATCGACCTCGCCGACTCGCCGGACCCTGGGTTTCGCGTCAGGATCGGTCGGTGACCGACGCGGCCTGGATCCTCCTCGGAGTGGCCGGGGTGCTCGCGGCGCTCGACTGGGTCGCCGTGGCCCGTGGTGCCCGCCGGCTCGAGCTCTGCTGCAAGCCCGGGGCCACGCTCGCGCTGGCCGGCGTCGCTGCCACGCTCGACCCGACGCACGGCGACACCCGCGCGCTGTTCGTCGCCGCGCTGCTCGCGTCGCTGGTGGGGGACGTGTTCCTCATGCTCCCGGGCGACCGCTTCATCCCGGGGATCGGGTCGTTCTTCGTCGCCCAGGTGCTCTACACCATCGGGTTCGCGCTGCATGGTGGATCCGCAGCTGCGTACCTCGTCGGGCTCATCATCGTCGGGACGCTGGTCACACCGCTCATCATCCGCTTCGCCGGCGCGCTGCGGCGGTCGGGGCTGGCCTCGCTCGTCCCACCGGTCATCGCGTACATGGGAGCCATCGGCGTCATGGCCGCGAGCGCGATCGCCAGCGGGAACGCCTTCGCGATCGTCGGGGCGTTCTTGTTCGTGGCTTCGGACTCGTTGATCGCCGAGACCCGCTTCGTCGGTGATCGTCGGGGTGCAGGCGTCGCCATCATGGTGACCTACCACCTTGCGCAGGCCGGGCTGGTGTTGTCCCTGCTCTCCTAGGGTGCAGCGATGCAAGCATCGACCCCGAGCTCTGCTGACCGCGCGCGGCGGCTCCCGAGGCTTACAGGACGAGCGTCGCGGGGGTGCGGGAGTCGGCGTCGGTCGACTTGCGGTGCTCGGCCACCTGCTCGACGGAGATGATCGCGATCCGGTGGTCGGCGGCGAACTCGGACAGGAAGTCGAAGCGGGCCGGCGAGCCGTCGTGGTCGAGGACCTCGCAGATCACGGCGACCGGCGGGAGTCCGGCCAGCACGCACAGGTCGACCGCAGCCTCGGTGTGACCCCGACGCTCGAGCGTGCCACCGGGTCGGGCCCGCAGCGGGAAGACGTGACCCGGGCGCTTGAACTCACTCGCCTGCATGTCGGCATCCACGACCCGGCGGATGGTGAGCGCGCGGTCCGCCGCGCCGATGCCGCTGCCCGCGTCGAGGTGGTCGATCGAGACGGTGAACGCCGTGTCGCACCCAGCCTGGTCGGGCGGGACCATCGGCGAGAGCTCGAGTGCCTCGAGCACTGACGGCGCGCTCGGCATGCACAGCAGGCCACGGGCCCAGCGAATCATGAAGTTCACGGCTTCGGGAGTCACCCACGATGCCGCCATCGTGAGGTCGCCCTCGTTCTCGCGGTCCTCGTCGTCGACGACGAGGACCATCTCGCCGCGGCGGATCCGCTTCAGTGCTTCTTCGATCGTGGCAAGCGCCATCAGTTGGATTCCTTCTCTTGTCGTCGCGTTCACGCAGGGCCGGGTTGTCCGGCGCTGCTCTTGGAGTTGCGGGGGTCGCCGTCGTGTCCCGGCAACGTGAGAACCATGCGGCAGCCGTGGGGCTCCCGTGATTCGGGGTGGATGTCGCCGCCGTGGAGGTCGACGATCCAGCGTGCGATCGCCAGCCCGAGGCCGGCGCCGCCGTCGCTCGACGAGCGTGCCGCATCGAGACGGGCGAACCGGTCGAACACTCGGGCGCGCTCGGCCTCGGGGATCCCCGGCCCTTCGTCGAGGACCTCGATGACGACCCCGGAGTCGTGGCGTCGGGCGCGGACCTCGACGGTGCCCCCGTTCGGTGAGTACCGGACCGCGTTCTCGAGCAGGTTGGCGACCACCTGGTGGACGCGCTCGGGGTCACCGTCGGCGGTGAGGTCGCCCGGTTCGACGTCGACGGCGACATCGATGCCGGGCTCGTGCAGCAGTTGCTCGCGCACGGCGTGCTCGAGCAGGGGCTCGACGCGGAACTCGGCGAGGTCGAGGGGGACCGTGCCGGCTTCGAGGCGGGACAGGTCGAGCAGCTGTTTCACGAGGCGGCCGAGGCGCTCGACCTGGCTGAGCATCGTGCGAAAGGTCTCCGGATCGGGATCGGCCACGCCGTCGGCGAGGTTCTCGAGCGCGACCTGGAGCGCGGCGATCGGTGTGCGCAGCTCGTGTGAGACGTTGGCGACGAGATCCCGCCGCATCCGGTCGGTCTCGGCGAGCTCGGCCGACATCTCGTTGAATGCACGGGCGAGCGCCCCGACCTCGTCGTGAGAGGTCGTGGTGACGCGACGGCTGTAGTCGCCCTGGGCCATCGCGTCGGCGGCCGCAGCCATCTCGCGCAGGGGGCTGGTGAGCCCTCGAGAGAGCCACCACACGAAGCCCATCGCGGTGAAGCCGGCGAGCACCCCGCTGACCGAGGGCCAGATGCCGATCTTGATGCCGATCCAGAAGACGAAGATGGTGACGGCCACGGCAACGGCGAGGAGCGCGCCGAGCTTGAGCTTGATGGAGGGAAGGGGGTCCAGCGGACGGCGCACGTCGAGGTCGCGCAGCTGGTCCAGATCGGGGAGGCGGTGACTTCCGAGCGCCCGGCTCACGCGTCATCGCCTCCCGCGGCGTACCCCACACCGTGCACCGTGCGGACGATGTCGGCGCCGAGCTTGCGGCGGAGGGCGCGAACGTGCGAGTCGACCGTGCGACCGCCTGCGCCGTCGCGGTATCCCCACACCTCGCCGAGCAGCTGGTCGCGGGTGAAGACCCGGCTCGGGCGCTTCGAGAGGAAGGCGACGAGGTCGAACTCGGTCGGGGTGAGGTGGACCACCGCTCCCTCGAGGCGCACGACGCGCGACGCGAGGTCGAGCTCGACGTTCCCGAGCCGAAGCGGCTCGCCCGCTGCGCGGTCGGGGGTGCGTTCGACGCGGCGCAGCAGTGCGTGGACGCGTGCAACGAGCTCACGAGCGCTGAACGGCTTCGTGAGATAGTCGTCGGCACCGACGGCGAGGCCCACGACCAGGTCGGTCTCGGAGTCGCGCGCCGTCAGCATCAGGACAGGAACCGGTCGGTCTCGCTGGATGCGGCGGCACACCTCGAGGCCGTCGAGGCCCGGGAGCATGAGGTCGAGGACGACGAGGTCGGGCTGCAGTCGCGCGCACGCCTCGACGCCACCCGGGCCGTCGTCCGCGACCTCGACGGTGAAGCCCTCGCTGCGGAGCCGTGCCGCGACGGCCTGGGCGATCGTCGCCTCGTCCTCGATCACGAGGACCGTCCGCGTCCCCACCGGCACGTCCCCTACCCTGCCCGGCACAGCGCCTGGCAGGGTAGGGGACGAGTCGAGGGTCTTGACCGGCACGAGACCCATGGTATGGACCGGGTGTCGGGGAGTCCTGCCCAAGATGTGCGGATTCGGTGCAGGCTTGGGCCCGCCTCAGTCGGGCAGGCTGATGATGTCCGCGGGGTCGACGGCGATTCCCACGACCGTTCCGGGCTCGGGCGGCTCGGCGTCTCGCAGCTCGACGTCGAGCAGGCTGCCGTCGACCAGCTGGAGCCGGATCCTCCAGTGATCCCGACGGAAGGTCCGGCTCGTCACGGTGGCCGTTCGGCTCGGAGGCTGTCGGTCCCGGGCGGTCGGTGGTCCCGGAGACCCCACGTCGAGGCGCACGGCGTCGGGTCGGACGGCGGCGAGCCCGGAGCCGAACGACCGGGTCACGTTCCAGCCGAGGAAGTCGGCCACGAACCCGTTGGCGGGACGCGTCCAGAGCTCGACCGGTGTCCCGATCTGCTCGATCCGCCCGTCGTGGAGGATCGCGACGCGATCCGCGAGAGCGAACGCCTCGTCGTGGTCGTGGGTGACGAAGAGCACCCCGAGTCCGAGCGTGCGGAACAGCACGCCGAGCTCGTCGACGAGGTGTTCGCGCAGGGAGCGGTCGAGCGCGCCGAGCGGCTCGTCGAGCATCAGCAGCGAGGGTGCCGGTGCGAGCGCCCGGGCGAGCGCGACCCGTTGCTGCTCGCCGCCCGAGAGCTCGTGGATGTCGCGGTCTTCGTAGCCGCCGAGTCCGATCCGCTCGAGCGTCTCGGTCGCGCGGGCGCTCGCCTCCGATCGACCCATGCCGTGCATCCGCAGGCCGAAGACCACGTTGCCGATCACGTCGCGGTGCGGGAAGAGGGCGTGGTCCTGGAACATCAGGCCCAGGCGACGCTGGTGGGTGGGGACACCCGCGAGGTCGACGCCGTCGCGTCGGAGGACGCCCGATGTCGGGCGCTCGAGCCCGGCGATGGCACGCAGCAGCGTCGACTTCCCGCTCCCGCTCGGCCCGAGGACGCACACGATCTCCCGGTCGCCGATCGTGAGGTCGACGCCGTCGAGTGCGACGTGGTTGCCGTACCGGACGGTGAGCTGCTCGATCGTCACCATCGCGGGCTCAGAAGGTTCCCACGTCGCCGATGCGGGCCCGGTCGGCGGTGAGAATCGCCACGATGGTGAGCAGCATGAGGATCGTGCTCGCAGCCATCGCCGCGCCGAAGTTGAGCGCGCCGGGCTGCCCGAGGAGCCGGTAGATGACGACCGGCAAGGTCGCGCGATCGGGCCGTGCGAGAAAGAGGGTCGCGCCGAACTCGCCCAATGAGATCGCGAACGCGAAGCCGGCCGCGATCGCGAACGCACGGCCGACGATCGGGAGGTCCACCTCGCGCCACACCCGGCGGGGTGAGGCGCCGAGCACGGCCGCAGCTTCTCGAAGCCGTGGATCGATGGCGCGCAGGAGTGGCGTGACGAGCCAGACCACGAAGGGGATCGCGATGAGCGCGTGCGCGATGGGAACGAGGACCCACGACGTGCGGAGGTCGAGTGGCGGCTCGTCGAGCGCGATGAGGAAGCCGAATCCCACGGTGACCGCCGAGATCCCGAGCGGGAGCGCGAGCGCCGACTCCAGCGCGCCGCCCTGACGATGACGAACGACGGCGAACGACGCCAGCCCACCCACCAGGAGCGCGATGGCCGTCGCGACGGTCGCGAAGAGGAGTGAGTTCACCACGGCATCGACCGGTGAGATGAAGAGGACGCTGTCGGAGCGCAGCACGCCGAGCGCGCGGTAGAAGCCGAAGCCCGGAGCACCGGCCGTGTCGAAGGAGCGCGCGACCAGCACCGCCATCGGGATGCCGAGGATCGCGACCATCACCCCGAGGTTCCCGAGCACGAGCACGCGTTCTCGCCACGAACGGATCCGCCGAGCCGAGGCTCCCGCCGATCGCAGTCCGAGCGCGACGGCGCGGCGACCCTGGAAGCGGCCGCTCACCACGAGGAGCACGACGACGGCGACGAGCTGGAGGATCGAGAGCGCGGCCGCGGTCCGCAGGTCGAGCAGCTGCGCGGTCTGGCGATAGATCTCCGTCTCCAGGGTGGCGCGCGTCGGCCCGCCGAGCACGAGGATCACGCCGAACGACGTGAACGTGAAGAGGAAAGTGATCGACGCCGCGGCGAGGATTGCCGGTCGCAGCGCGGGCAGGGTCACGCTCCGAAGCGCTTGCAGCCGAGATGCGCCCAGCACCCGGGCGACCTCCTCCTGCTGCGGGTCGAGATGCTCCCAGAGGCCGCCCACCGTCCGGACCACGACCGCATAGTTGAAGAACACGTGGGCCAGCAGGATCGCGCCGAGCGACGGTTCCACACCGAGCGCGAGGAACGCCGAGGCGACCACGATCGTCGGGAGCACGAACGGGACGACGATGAGCGCGCGCACGACCGAACGCCCGGCGAACTGATAGCGAGCGAGCACGTACGCACCTGGGATCCCGACGACCAGGGCGAGTGCGGTCGAGAGCGCGGCCTGCCAGACGGTGAACCAGGCGATGCCACGGAGCGAAGCATCGCCCAGGACATCACCGAGTGGCGCGAGGTCGAGTGACCCGCCCGGCCACAACCCACGCCCGACGATCGTGACGACGGGGTACGCGAAGAACACGACGAGGAATGCCAGCGGGACGACGGCGAGCAGCCACCGGACCGGGCGACTCACCGCAGCACGGTGTCGGTCCACTCGTCGATCCACTGCTCGCGGTGCTCGCCGATGGTGCTGGGTGGAACGGTCGCAGGGTGGACAGCGACCTCGGCGAACTTCGTGAAGACGGGTGGCAGCTCCGTATCGTCCCGGACTGGGAACACGAACATCTGCAGCGGGACGTCCTCCTGGAACCGACGCGAGAGCATGAAGTCGACGAGCTCGCGGGCTGCTCGCTGGTGCTGCGTGCCACGCAGGATGCCGACGAACTCGGTATGCGAGAAGCAGGTATCGAGGACCGTGCCGATCGGGGACATCTTCGGGCGCGGGTCGGCGTAGTAGACGGCCGCCGGTGGGCTCGACGCGTAGGAGACGACCAGGGGCCGGTCGCCGTTGCCCTCGCCGGCGCTGAAGTCACCGTTGTACGCCTCTTCCCAGCCGTTCACGACCTTCACGTCGTTGGCCCGCAGCTGCTCCCAGTAGGGGCGCCACCCGTGCTCCCC
>JBBQFJ010000028.1:0-28806 GCA_038321755.1 Acidimicrobiia bacterium
GTACGAGGCGGCCTTGGCCGAAGCCTCGACGACTGGCGGCTGGTCCCCTCGGGCATGCCGAAGGGCGTGATGTGGCGCAACGACGACCTGTATCGCGCGCTGTGGCAGATGGCGCGCACCGGCGAGCCGCCCGACCCGATCGCCGCTGCACACCAGGGGAAGCGCACCGGCACGGCGCTGCCCGCTTGTCCGCTCATGCACGGCACGGGTCTGTTCATCGCGCTCTCGACGCTCGCCGGCGCCGGGACCGTCGTGCTCGTCGACCAGATCGGCCTCGACCCGGACCTCCTCTGGTCCGAGGTCGAGCGCAACGACGTGGCGGTCCTCACGATCGTGGGCGACGTGTTCGCGCGTCCGCTGCTCGACGCGCTCGAGGCCGCACCACGACGGTGGGACCTCACGGCCCTGCGCGCGATCACGTCGTCGGGCGTCACCTGGAGTCCCGAGGTGAAGGCGGGCCTGCTGCGCCACCTCCCGCATGTCACCCTCATCGACTCGCTCGGCGCGTCCGAAGGGATGATGTCGCGCACGGCGTCGCGCTCCGACAGCGAGATCAAGCCCGCACGATTCGCGGTGAACGACCGTGTCAAGGTGCTCGACGAGCACACCGGACACGAAGTCGCGCCGGGGAGCGGCGACGTCGGCATGGTCGGCGTCACCGGAGCCATCCCGCTCGGCTACTACAAGGACGAGGCGAAGACGGCCGCGACGTTCCGAGTCGTCGACGGCGTCCGGTACTCGATCCCGGGCGACTACGCGACGGTGGAGTCCGACGGCACGATCCGACTGCTCGGCCGCGGCTCGGCGTGCATCAACACCGGCGGCGAGAAGGTCTATCCGGAGGAGGTCGAGCTCCTGCTGCGGGAGCACCCCGGCGTGTTCGACTGTCTCGTGGTGGGCGTCCCCGACGACCGGTTCGGCGAGGTGGTGGTCGCGCTGGTCGTGCCGACGGCATTCGACGGTGCCGACGAAGACAGGTTGGCGGCGTGGTGTCGCGGTCGACTCTCGGGCTACAAGCGGCCGAAGCGCTTCCTCCTCGTCGAGACGCTCGCGCGCTCCGCGGCAGGCAAGGCCGACTACCGCAAGCTCCGGGCACTCGCCGAAGAGCTCACCGAACACCCTGATCACCAAACCCCCTGATCAGGTACCTCGATCAGGCACCCGGATCAGGCGGCGGGGCGCCGCCGCGGGCGACCGAGCGCCCCGAACCCGACGAGCATCCCGGTCACCAGCCCGGCGATCCCGATCCCGACCGCGACACCGAGCGGCACGGATCCGCCCCCCGACTCCGTCGGGAACGGGAACGCGCCCGGTGCCACCGTCAGCCGGTCCGGGAGCGCGGCGGACGGGACGGCCGCGGCCTCGAGCACCGGAGCCGCCGCGGCGAGGTCGCTCTCGGGCGGTGTGGCGCGAGACGGCACGAGCGCCGATCGTGGCGTCGCAGCGCTGGTCGCGTCGGCGAACGGCGCGGCGGGCGTCGTCGCGGGGGTCGATGGGGCGGGAGCGGACGTGGTGGGCGTCGTTCTCGGGACCGTCTCGGGCTCGGGCACCTCCTCGGGCCCGACCGTGGTGGGGGTCGTCGTCGTGGTGGGGCCGTGTTCGTGCCAATCGGTCGAGCCGGAGCCGCACCACGAGGGACGGAACGGTGGCGGGAGGAAGCAGCTGGACGCGGGTCCGCGTCCGCCCCAGTCGTGCCCGTCGCGCGCGCTCGCCGACCCGGCGTCGATGCCGATCGCGAGCATGCTGATCGACGCGACCATGACGCTGACCGCGATCATCAGTCTCGTGCGCAAGTCTTCGTCCCTTCGGACAGCCCGGGACCGGAACCCGCTTCGAGAAGCCCACCCGTGTTCTCGGCACGACACGCGGCAGGACTTGAGCGGGGCGTCGGATTTCCTCCGCGGACGACGGCGTAGCCTCTCCATGACACGGCGCCTGGCCTCCCCCACCGGGCGCCGAGACCCGAAGGAGCCGTTCGTGCCCGACCCACAGATCCCCGAGATCGACGTGGCCGAAGCCCAGCGTCGTCTCGACGCCGGAGCCGCGTTGCTCGACGTCCGCGAACCGGATGAATGGGGCGCAGGCCACGCCGCCGGCGCGCAGTGGATCCCCATGGGAGAGCTCGTGGCGCGCCAAGGCGAGGTTCCCGGCGACCGACCGGTCGTCGTGGTGTGCCGGGTGGGCGGCCGCTCGGGCAAGGTGACCCAGGCGCTCGTGCAGGCGGGATTCGAGGCCGTGAACCTCGGCGGGGGGATGCAGGCATGGGAGGCCGCCGGGCTCCCGGTCGTCACCGACGACGGCGGCGCCGGCACCGTCCTCTGAACACCGGCCTCCGCAACACCGGCCTCACATTGACGAAGCGCTGACCTGGCTCTCAGGTTCCTCACAAGCGGGGTGGGTTGAATGGGGCCACCCCCACCGCAGGAGCCTCCGATGACCGACCCACCGATCCCCCCGCCCCGCAGACCCCGAGCCGACGCTCCCCCGGTCGCTCCCACCCCGGCGGCACCTCCCGCACCCCCGGCCACCCCGGCCGCACCCCGCCCGGCCCGCGCGCCGAGCACCGTCCCGGCGTCGCGCCCGGGTGCCCGAGCCCGCAAGAACCGCGCCCGAGCCCGCAAGTCGCGGTTCCGCACGAGCCGCACGATCGCGGCGGTGACGAGCGCGACCGCGGCGGTGGCCCTGGCGGTCGCGATGGGCCTCGGCGGATCGCAGGGTGCCGCGGCGACCAGCTCCAGCTCGTCGTCGAACACGTCGGCGAGCAAGAGCTCGACGTACTCGAACGACGACTACGGCTCCAGCAACAGCTCGAGCAGCTCGGTCTCTCCCAGCTCGTCGTCGAGCTCGAGCTCCTCGTCGAGTGCCGACACCTCGACACGCGGGAGCTGAGCACCGTGCTCGCCCTGATGATGGCCGGCACCGACACCAACGCGCTGCTGCCCGCCGCGGTCGCGGTGATCTTCGGCGCCGCTGCGGTCTTCACCGGCGGAACGATGTGGTGGACCCGGACCGAGGCGACCCGCCAGACGAGCTCGCTCGCACGGGTCCCGTCGACGCCTGAGCGGAAGCCCTGGGCCGCCGACCGCGGTGGCGGGCCGGCGGTGCCTCCCCCTACTACCCGTCGGTAACCTGGGAGGCATGGCCACGTCCTCCGACCGGGTCGCCTCCGAGCGGCGCGCCGCGCTGGCCCGACTGGGCACCGAGGAGTTCGACGTCCTCGTGGTCGGCGGTGGGATCACCGGCGCCGGATGTGCACTCGACGCCGCCAGTCGGGGACTGCGGACCGCCCTCGTCGAACGCGACGACTTCGCCTCGGGCACCTCCTCGTAGTCGTCCTAGCTCGTGCACGGCGGGATCCGCTACCTCCAGCAGAAGGAGTTCCTCCTCGTCTACGAGGCACTCCACGAACGCCAGATCGCCCTCCGGAACGCGCCGCACCTCGTGCGCGTGCTCCCCTTCCTCATCCCCATCCTCACGCGTGACGGGCTCATCGATCGTCGGGTCGCCCGCGCGCTCGGCGGCGTGATGTGGATGTACGACCTCACCGGCGGCCTACGCATCCGGAAGGCCCACAAGCGCATCGACAAGGACGAGGCACTCCGTCACATGCCGACGCTGCGCCGCGACAACGTCGCGAGCGCGTACCTCTACTACGACGCCCGGGCCGACGATGCCCGCCTCACCCTTGCGATCGCCCGCACTGCAGGCGCGCACGGCGCGGCCGTGGCCAACTACGCACGGGTCACGGGCCTCCTCAAGGACGAGCACGGGAAGGTTCGGGGCGCGAGCATCGACGCCGACGGTCGAGCGCTCGAGGTGCGCGCCCGCGCGGTGATCAACGCGACCGGCGTCTGGTCGGACCAGGTGCGCACGATGGATGAGGGTGCCGACCCCGACTCCATCCGCCCGGCCAAGGGCATCCACATCACGGTGCCGTGGGCGAAGGTCCGCAACGACATCGCGGCGATCGTCCCGGTCCCGAAGGACAAGCGTTCCGTGTTCGTCGTCCCGTGGGGCGACACCACGTACGTCGGCACCACCGACACCGACTACGACGGACCGATCGACGACCCCCAGTGCACGGCCGACGACGTCGCGTACCTCCTCCGGGCACTGAACTTCGCGATCGACGAAGAAGTGACGACCGACGACGTGATCGGCACGTGGGCGGGCCTCCGACCGTTGCTGCGGACAGCGAACACGGAGCGCACGGCCGATCTCTCACGCAAGTACGGCGTGCGCGTGTCCGACAGCGGCGTCATCACGATCACCGGCGGCAAGCTCACGACGTATCGCCGGATGGCGGCGGACACCGTCGACCAGGCGTCGCGGTTCGTCGGACGCCGCACCCGGTCCCGGACCAAGAAGGTGGCAATCATCGGCGCCGAGGGCTACGAGCACCCTGGCGAATCGATGGAGCCCAGCCTCCACGAGCACCTCAGCGGCCGATACGGCACGGAGAGCCAGGCGGTGCTCGATCTCGTCGCTGCGGATCCCGACCTCGGGGAACCGCTCGTCGTCGGTCTGCCCTACCTGCGCGCCGAGGCGGTCCACGCCGTCCGGCACGAGATGGCGCGCACCCTCGACGACGTCCTCTCGCGACGGACCCGTGCCCGCCTCCTGGCGCGCGATGCTTCCGCGGCGGCAGCCGCTTCGGTCGCCGCGCTGATCGGTCCAGAGCTCGGATGGGATGTCGACGAGACGACCCGACAGATCGAGACCTACCGCGCCGCGGTCACGCACGAGCGTGCATCCGCCGAGCTGCCCGAGACCGCGCTCGACGCGACACTCGGCGCCTGATCGCAGGGAGAGCTGGATCGCCGTGATGCGGATCACCGTGATGCGGATCACCGCGCTCGAGAGATGTCGATGAGCAGGATCGAGGCGCGTCGAGGCACACCGACCCCGCCGATCGCACTGGCGCGCGACGCGGCCGAGGTCACGGCGCACCTGCAGTGCGGATTCGTCGACGTCGACGACGCGCTGCTCGAGCGGCTGCGCGGCGCGTGTGCCTCGGTCACCACGGATCCCGCCGCGATCACCGAGGCGAGCCGCGACTGGTGGCCCCTCGCGATGATCTGGGCCCTCGACGGTGAGGTCGCCGCCCGCGCGGCGGCAGTCGCGGCCCCCACCTCGGCCGCGCAGGTCGCCGCCGTGCTCCGGGTCTGCCACGAAGCCCGCGTGCCCGTCACCGCCGCGGGCGGGCGGAGTGGCGTGTGTGGAGCGAGCGTTCCGCTCTCCGGCGGCGTGGTCCTCGACCTCTGCGGCCTCGACGGGATCGTCGCCGTCGACCGGGACTCGATGGTGCTCGACGTGCGCGCCGGCACCTTCGGCGACGTCCTGGAGGGCGAGCTGCGCAAGGCGCACGACGTGACGGTCGGGCACTGGCCCCAGTCGGTCGACCTCTCGACCGTCGGCGGTTGGATCGCCTGCCGTGGGGCCGGTCAGTACTCCACGCGGTACGGCAAGATCGAGGACATGGTGGTGGGACTGGACGTCGTCCTCGCCGATGGGCGCACGATCACCACCGGAGGCGCGCCGCGGGCCGCCGTCGGGCCCGACCTCACCCAGCTCTTCGTCGGGAGCGAGGGCACGCTCGGTGTGATCACGAGTGCTCGCCTGCGGCTCCACCCGGTCCCGCCGGCCGAGCGACGCGCGGCCTATGGCTTCCCGACGTTCCAGGCCGGGCTCGACGCGTGCCGGAAGATCGTCCAGCGCGGCGCGACCCCTGCGGTGCTCCGGCTCTACGACGCGATCGAGGGCGACCGGAACTTCCAGACCGGCGAGGACGTCCATCCGCTCCTCGTGCTCGACGAAGGCGATCCACACGTGATCGACGCGGCCATGACGGTCGTGCGCGAAGAGTGCGACTGGACGAGCGACCTCGACGGCAACGATCTCCTGGCACGGTGGCTCGAACACCGCAACGACGTCTCGGCACTCGAAGCGCTGATCTCACGCGGCTACGTCGTCGACACGATGGAGGTCGCCGCGAGTTGGCGCGACCTCCCCGCGATCTACCTCGCGGCAACGGACGCGATTCGCGAGGTCGAGCACACGATGGTCGTGTCGGCCCATCAGTCGCACTCATACTCGGACGGCGCCTGCCTCTACTTCACGTTCGCCGGTCAGCCCCCTGCCGACCAGCGCGAGGGGTACTACCGCGCCGCGTGGGACGCCGGGACGCGCGCCGTCCTCGGCCACGGCGGTGCGCTCAGCCACCACCACGGCATCGGGCTCAACCGAGCCCGGTTCGTGCGTGAGGCGCTCGGCGACGCGTTCGACGTGCTCGCGACCACCAAGCAGGCGCTCGACCCCCACGGCATCCTGAACCCCGGCAAGCTCGGCCTGCCGAGCCCCTTCGGCCCGAGCCCGGCGTGGCCCCAGTAAGCAAGGCGTGGAGCCACCGGTGACGGGTCGGGTCCTGGTCATCGACGTCGGGACGTCGTCGGTGCGTGCCGCAATCGTCGACGGGGACGCGCGGGTCGTCGTCGAGGAGCACGCGCCACTCCTCCCCGACTCACCCGCACCCGGGCTCGTGGAGTTCGACGCCACCGAGCTGGCGCGCGTGGCCGTCGAGGTCGCGACTCGCGTGCTCGAGGCCGACGGAGCCGTCGACGCGCTCGGCATCGCGAATCAGCGGGCCTCGACGGTCGTCTGGGACCGGGCGACGGGCGAGCCGGTGGCTCCGGGGCTCGGCTGGCAGGACCTTCGCACGGTCGGACGCTGCCTCGAGCTCTCCGCGGACGGGCTCCGCGTCGCCCCCAACCACTCCGCGACCAAAATCGAGCACCTCCTGGACCTCGCCGACCCCGATCGCACGCGAGACCTCTGCATCGGGACGGTCGACAGCTGGCTCGTCTGGTCGCTCTCGCACGGTGCACTGCATGTGAGTGACGCGACCAACGCGCAGGTCACCGCGCTCCGCACGCCCGCGAACGACGCATGGTCGACCCACCTGCTCGAAACGCTGCGGATCCCGGAAGGGGCGCTGCCACGCGTCGTCGACTCCAGTGGGGTGCTCGGCGCCGCCAGCGTGCTCCCCGGCGCGCCGCCGATCGCCGGGCTCATCGGCGACCAGCAAGGGTCGCTCCTCGGCCAGGGCTGTGTTCGCCACTGCGACGCGAAGGCAACGTTCGGCACCGGAGGCATGCTCGACGTCGTCATCGACGGAATCCACCCCGACTTCGACGAGGGCGATGCGGGCACGTTCCCGATCGTGACGCGTCGGATCGCAGGTCACGACGACTGGGGGCTCGAAGCGGTGATGCTCGCTGCGGGTACGAACGTCGAGTGGCTGCGCGACGAGCTCGGCCTCATCGCGACGGCTGCGGAGTCCGAAGCAGTGGCCGCGTCGTGCCGCGACACCGGCGACGTGTGGTACGTGCCCGCTCTGCTCGGGCTCGGGACGCCGCACTGGGACTACGGCGCGCGCGGTGCGCTCGTCGGCCTCACGCGCGGCACCGAACGCGCGCAGATCGTGCGCGCCGTGCTCGAAGGAGTCGCACATCGTGGCGCGGATCTCCTCGAGGCGGCCGAGCGCGATGCCGGATCCCAGATCCTGCGACTGAAGGTCGACGGCGGGATGGCCGCGAACACCGTCTTCCTGCAGGCCCTCGCGGACGCCGGGCAACGGCCCGTCGAGGTCGCACCCGTGCGCGAGGCGACGACGCTCGGCGCCGCGTTCTGCGCCGGTCTGGCCGTCGGAATCTGGTCGAACGACGACGACCTGGCTGCGACCTGGCGACCGGCGCGTGTCGTCGAACCCGGACCGCCCACCGACCGCGACCGCTGGCGCGAAGCAGTCACGCGTTCCGAGGGTTGGATCCCCGCCCTCTCCGCGCTCACGTTCTGAGGTGGGTGCCTGAAGCGGGCGCCTGACGAAGCAGCACGCGGCGCCGACGTCACCGGCGCCACGGCCGAGGGTCGTGGGCGGGCACGCCCGACCGTCGGCGTGGCGGTGACCCGATCCCCCTCGCGCGCTCGCCGTCACGCCGATGCCGGGTGACCTCGGCACACTGGACGAGGGCGCAGGACGCCTGCGACGCTGCCGCCATGAGCGCTCAGGAACGACCGGCTCCCGTCCGCATCGACGACCTCGCGCATCCCACGTTCCCGGCCCACATCGTCGAGATCATGGACAGCGTCGCCCCGCTCGCCGCCGACGTGGTGCTCACGCCGGACGCCGTGCTCGCACAGGCGAGTGCCGAGAGCGGACTCGACGACTTCGGCGACGACTGGTTCCGCGAACCCCTCGAGGTGATCCTGCGTGCACTCGACACGGAGGCCGGGCTCTCCGCGTGGGGACGCGTCACCGCCCAGAGCCAGATGGTCACGCACATGCGAAACCGTCTCCAGGTCGAGGCGATCGTGCGGGAGCACCCGGAGATCCTCGACGTCGAGATCGCCCGACCGATCGTGATCGTCGGCCAACCCCGCACCGGAACCACACACCTCCACAACCTGATGGCCGAGGACCCGGCGCTTCGTTCGCTGCCCTACTGGGAGAGCCTCGAACCAGTGCCTCCTGCTGCGGAGCGCGAAGCCGTCGCCGCGGGCGCACCCGACCCTCGCCCTGCGCGCTGCGCGATGGGGCTCACGATCCTCAACGACGCGCTCCCGTACTTCAAGCGCATGCACGAGATGACGGTCGACCACGTGCACGAGGAGATCCAGCTGCTCGGCGCCGCCGGGTCCTCGATGCTCTACGAGACCATGGGCATCATGCCGAGCTGGCGCGAGTGGTACGTCGGCACCGACCAGACCCCCGCGTACGCGTACCTGAAGCGGGTCCTCCAGTGTGCCCAGTGGCTGCGCGGCGGCGACCGCTGGGTGCTGAAGTCACCGCAGCACCTCGAGCAGATCACGCCACTGCTGAACGTGTACTCCGACGCGACGTTCGTGTTCACCCATCGCGATCCGGTCGCG
Organism: Acidimicrobiia bacterium; assembly: GCA_038321755.1. Taxonomy (GTDB): domain Bacteria; phylum Actinomycetota; class Acidimicrobiia; order IMCC26256; family PALSA-555; genus JALHSW01. The sequence goes on from JBBQFJ010000028.1 coordinate 8,929, forward strand.
GTGATCGCGTCGAACGCCGAGATGATCGCCTACACCGCGCGGTTCAGCGCCGAACCGGTCGACCCACCGAAGATCGGCCACTACTGGGCCGATCGCATCGAGGAGATGCTGCGAGCCGGGATGCGCGACCACGACCTGCTGCCGGCCGACCGCACCATCGACGTGCGGTTCGACGAGTTCATGGCCGACGACCTCGCGATGGTGCAGCGGATCTACGAGGTCGCTCGCCAACCGTTCACCCCGGAGGCTCGGGTCGCGATGGAGGCGTTCATCGAGGCACACCCGCGTGGCGTGAACGGCAGCGTCATCTACGACCCGGTCGGCGACTTCGGCCTCGACCCCGCCGCCCTCCGCGAGCAGCTACGCGACTACACCGACCGCTTCGGCGTGACACTCGAGCACTGAACCGCGCCGGTCCCTCGCAGCTCGCAGCCGATGGGCCGATCTCAACCGCGGAGCGAGGCGACCTTGACCACCTCGGTCGTGGGGCGGTCGGGCGTCGCCGACGGGTAGAACCACCGGAACCAGATGCGACCACGAGGGTGCCCGGCGGTGGACAGCCAGTTCGGGCGGCCTGGGTCCTGCTCCGACACCACGATCGTCCACGACCCGTCATCCTCGTAGGTGGTCTGTGCCCCGTTGATCGTGACCTGCTCGTAGTCGTAGTTGTAGGTGTGCATGAACTGGTTCCACAGGCAGCAGTTCCAGAACGCGCACTCGGGCGAGCTGCCCTTGATCACGAGCGCCTCGTCGTCGGCAAGGTCGAAGCTCCCCATCGCGTACGCCGCGTCGCCGGCAGCCCACCCGAACGTGACCTGCTGCACTCCGTACGGTTCGTCGATCTGGTTCGGTTCGCCGAGCCCGAGGGGCACCATCTGCGACTGCTCCTGCAACCAGGTGACCGCGGCGCGGAACCGACGCGCGAGATCCGCGTCGGTCTCGCGGAACGTCGCGGGCGGGTCGATCGCCTCGATGTGCCAGGTGCAGCGCGTCCCGTGGAACGGATCCTCGAGGTAGTCGCGCGTGATCGCGACGACGGCGTCGTCCTCGAGCTGCAGGAAGGGTCCGTCCCAACCGACCGGACGCTCCTTGGCCATCATGAACTCGAACGATCCGTCCGGACCGATGTCGAGGTCGTCGCGGTCGTTGAAGGACTTGACGATCCGCTCCGAGTACCGGCCGTCACGCGGCCCGCCGTACACGGTGAGCGAGAGGTACACCGCGTCGCCGATCTTGCCACGCACACGGTAGGTGTGGTCGGGATGGACCGGTGCGTGCTGGTAGTACGCGTCGGAGTTGTCGCCACCCCACTTCTTGTACGGACCGACGATCTCGACGAACCGTGGGTTCGCAGGATCGGCCCACACCTGCACGTCGAGCGCGACCTGCAGGATCGAGAACATCCACTTGTAGCCCTCGAGCACCTGCTGCTCGTCCCGGAGTGCGTTGGGGCCTTCGAGGAAGCGCTGGTCGAGCGCGCGCAAGGTCTCGATCAGCTCGTGGACGACGGCGCCGGTCTCGTACTGCTTGTCTGCCATGAAGCCGCACGCTAGGGCGTGGCCGGTGGCGGCTGCCTGGCTACGACGTCGCGGCTCGCCCCAGGATCCGGTCGACCGCGATCTCGATCGCCACCCGGTGGGGATTCTCGGACGGCACCTTGAACCGCTGACCGTGCCGGCGAACGGCCTCCGAGATGGCATCCGGATCGCGCACGACGCGCGCGGGACCCTCGAGCGCGAGCCAGCGCGGCCCATCGACCTGGGCGACCACGGCACGAGCAGCCGGACCGCCGGCCGTGCCGGCTTCGACGTTGCGAACCTTGGTGCTCCCGTCGGACGTGATCAGCCGCGCGAGCTTCGCGTCGTCGTCCCAGGTGAAGGCGATCGCGCACACGTGCGGCGAGCCGTCGGGACGCGTGGTCGTGAGGGTGCCGACGTGGCGCTCGGCGAGGAACGCCAGCGCAGCCTCGTCGAGCGCTCGCGGATCGAGACCCATCGGGTGTTTCAGCCGACGTCGGGGCGCACGAGGTCCCCGACTCGGATCGCCCCACCATCGATGATCTCGGCGCGGAGGCCGCCCCGGTGCAGCAACGCCTTGCGCGCCGGCTTCCCCGTGAGCTCCTCGAGGTACACGCACGGCTCCGACAGGTCAAAGCCCCGCAGCCGCACCCCGCCGACGAAGAAGTCGCGTCCGACGAGATGGTTCAACGGCACTCCCTCGACGACGACGTTGCGGCGCGACTCCTGCTCGGTCAGGTCGAGGCCGTACGCGTCGTTCGCCGCCGCGATCGCCTCGCGCTCGATCAGGGTGATCGCGCGCTTGCCGACCTTGGTCCCCGAGTACTTGCCGGCTTCGATCGCGTAGCGGTCGCCGTCGAGGCCCTTCCCCGCCAACGCCTCGGCCTCGTCGCGCGACTCCATCGGAGCACCTTCGCCCGACGCGAGGTAGATGGCGACGACCTGCCCCTCGAACATGCCGCTCATGCTGGCGCACCGGACTCGTCGGAAGCGAACGGCTTCCCGTCGTCCGGCTCCCCGAACCCGGCTGCCCCCTCCGCTCCCGTGAGCGATTCGGTCGCGGGAGCAGCCATTTCGCTCACCGGAACACCGGGCGGTGGTGCGGGGAGTGCGGGCGGGGGCGGGGGCGGAGCAGGCGTCCGCGCGGCCCGGCGACGACCGACCGCCAGCCCACCGAACACGACGAGGAGGGCCGCGCCACCGGCAGCGAGGAACGTCCAGGTTCCCTCGGCGCCGCCGACGTGCGCGAAGCGGGTGCTCGACGTCCCGAGCACCTCGCCCAACCGGGCAGCCGCGATGCCGGCGATCGCACCGAGCAGCCCGAGGCCGAGCCCGACCCCGATCGCGCGGCCCACCGCGACCGCGACCGGCGGCACGACGCTGAGGAGCACCACGACGAGGATGGCGGCCCAGAGCGAGCGCGGGCCTCCGAACGACTCGAAGGGGCCGCCGAACGCGAACGGGAAGGGGGCGCGCTTCGACACCGAACCCTGGAACGGCTCCATCGCGTACCCGACGGCGGTCGCGAAGCCGAGCAGCGCGGCAAGCGTCGCCCAGCCGCGCGCCCGACCCCGGAGCGACCAGGCGCGTGGCCGCAGCTCGACCGTCGACGCGATGAGGGCGGCTGTGACTGCGAGCACGGCCGCCCCAACGGTGAGCGAGAACCCGAGGTCGCCGCGCGGGCCGTGTCGGTCGGCATACACGGCGACCTCGACGATGCGCGGCTGCACACCGATCGCGACCACCACGGCTGCGGCCGCCGCACCGCTCGTCGACGATCGCCTGCGCAGCAACGCCACACCGATCACGACCATGCCCACCGCGAAGACGAGCTGCTGCGCGAGCGGTCCGGTCTGGTCGACGATCGCGTAGGTCCCGCTCTGCCAGAAGTTCGGGAACACCCCGGCGACCGTCGCCACCGCGGTGAGGAACGACAGCGTGGCGGCGACGACGAGCGCGGCCGGATGGTGACCACCGGCGTTCGCGGCAGGCGGGATCACGGCAGGTGGGGTCGGGGGGAGCAGGGTCGCCGGAGGTTCGTCACCTGGGAGGGGAGGCGGTAGGGGAGGCGGGGCGGCCGGGGCCGAGGCGGTCGGCACGTCACCCGGCACCAGGGGCGGCACCAGGGGCGGCACCAGGGGCGGTTCGGTTGTGGGGTCGGTCATCGTCGCTCCACCAGATCGAGCCAGCCCACCTTGGTCGACTCATCCTCGCCCGTCCACCGACCGAGGACACGGACGAGGCGGAACGGCGGGCTGCCGTCGATCGGGAGGCCGGCACGAGCGAGGATCTCGACACCGGCGACGTCGGCCCCGACTCGGACGGTCACCGACGTCGGGAGGCCGTCCGTGCCGAGCTCGGCCGACACCCCGTCGGTCGTGACCCACTCGTGCGCGCCCCGTTGCTCGTGCAACACCCCGGTGCCGTCGAGCTCGATGCGGCCGCGCCCGACGAGGACCTCGCCGAACACCGTCCCGTGCAACGTCCTGTGCACCGTCCTGTGCACCGTCCTGTGCACCGTCGAGTCGTTCGACACCTGGCCGACTGGCTCGCCGACCAGCTCGGGAGCGATCTCCCACTCGAGGTCGAGCCCCACCGCGAGACGCTCCCCGATCTCGTCGCGAAACCCGTCGGCGGGATCGTCGAGGCGCACTCCGAACGCCTCGAGCCCGACGCTCCAGTGCTCTCCCGCGGTCTCGCACACGAGCTCGGCCCACAGGCCGTCGGCGCGCACCACGAGCTGGTCCCCCCTCGGCAGCGGTACCTCGTGATCACGCACGGTGATCAGGCCGACCTGGGGGCCGACGACGTACGCCCAGTACCAGGCTTCGCCCAGGTCGGGCCGAAGCTCCAGCCGCACGAACCCGGCGATCCAGTCCGCCACCCCCGACGACGCCCCCGCCGCCACGGCTCCGTGCGACACGTAGTCGAGCAACCAGCTCGTTCGATCCGACGGCTGGGGCTCCACGACCTCGATCCTCGCGCGGGCACGCGTAGCCTGGAGGCGTGGCTCCCGGCTCCGTGCAGTACCTCGACCTCGACGGCGTGCGCGTGCACTCCGTCGGCTGGACGCCGGTGGCCAACCCCGACGCGGCCCGGCGCATCCTGCTCGTCCACGGGCTCGGCGCCAACACGCTCTCGTGGCAGCCCGTCGGTCAGCTGCTCGCGGATCGCTTCGACGCGACCGTCACCGCGATCGACCTCGTCGGCTTCGGACGCACCCGTGCGCCGGAACGGTCGGCCACGATCCAGACCAACCGCGACCTCGTGCTCACGCTCCTCGAGCAGACCGGGCCGACGACCCTCCTCGGCAACTCGATGGGCGGCGTGATCGCGACGGGCGTCACCGCTCGACGCCCGGACCTCGTCGAGGCGCTGGTGCTGGTCAATCCCGCGCTCCCGTGGGGCCGCATCCCCCCATCGTCCTGGCTGCGTGCAGCGCGCTACATGCCGGTGATGATGCCGTCGCTCGGTCGCCGCACCGTCTCGGCCCGCGCCCGCATGCTCGGGCCCGAACGGCTCGTGGATCTGAGCCTGGGCGTCACCCTCCACGATCCCGAACGCCTCGATCCCGACCTCCGCCGCCGCATCGTGCTCCTCGCGGCCGAGCGGTACGCCTATCCCGAGGCGGCGGCCGCCTACGCCGACGCCGCTCGCACGTTGCTGCAAGAGGTCTCGGGGGACTTCGACGCCGACCTGGCCCTCGCCGCCGCCGCCCGTCCCACCCTCCTCCTGCACGGGGCCGAGGACCAGCTCGTCAGCGTCGGCTTCGCCCACGCCGCCGCGGCTCGGCACGCGACCCTCGACCTCTGCGTGCTCGAAGGGGTCGGCCACGCGCCCCAGCTCGAGGAGCCCCAGTGGTTCGTCGACACCGTCGCCGCCTTCCTCGACGACGCTCCGGCACTCCCCATCGACCCGACGTATGGCCCGGCAAATGGAAGGATGGGGCCTCGGGACGGATCGGACGCGAGGGAGACATGGCGGACACGGGGACGGGGGCAGGGTCCGGCGCAGGCCTCCTCGGCGAACCCGTCCGCGCCTTCGTCACCGAGCTGACCCAGGTCCTCGGCGAGCTCCAACAGATCTCGGCGAAGCCGGCCGACGCGAGCGCGATCGAGCGCGATGCCGCGCTCGAGGCCCAGGCCGTGGCCGCCAGCGTGATCGCAGCCGACGGACGGCCGAGCGACGCGGAGCTCGCGGCCTTCGCGGAGGCGCTCGCTCCCTGGTTCGAGTCGCTGCGCGGCGCCACCGCCGCGTCGCTGCGCGACAGCGCGGCGATCCGGCAGAACCGCGGCTTCGTCATCACGCCGTCACCGCTGTTCGAGACGATCGTGTCCGCCGACGCGAGCAACCACACGAACAACTGTTGGAAGTACTACGACGCCGCGCTGCGCGTGGCACACGCGTCGTGCGCGATCGACCCGACCCCGACGCGCGAAGAGCTGCTCGCCGTCGACACCCTCCGAGCGATGATGCTGCGCCGCATCAACGCGGCGGCGATCGAGCGCCCTCCCGCGTCCGGTCCCCAACCGCCGGGCGCCTCCGGCGAGCCGGCGAAGCCCGCCGACACGATCGAGTCGCTGCTCGCAGAGCTCGACACGCTCATCGGCCTCGAAGCCGTGAAGACCGAGGTCCGCCTCCTCACCAACCTCGTGCGGGTCGAGAACCTGCGCCGGGAGCGGAAGCTGCCGGTCGTCGACCGCAGCCTGCATCTGGTGTTCGTCGGCAACCCGGGCACCGGCAAGACCACCGTCGCGCGCCTGCTCGCGCGCTTCTACAAGGTGCTCAAGGTCGTCTCCAAGGGTCATCTGGTGGAGACCGACCGCTCCGGGCTCGTTGCCGGCTACGTCGGCCAGACCGCGCCGAAGGTGAACAAGGTGTGCGACGAGGCGCGCGGCGGCATCCTGTTCATCGACGAGGCGTACGCACTCACGACCGACAGCCAGCAGGACTTCGGTGCGGAGGCCGTGGCAACACTCCTCAAGCGCATGGAAGACGACCGCGACGATCTGATCGTGATCGTCGCGGGCTATCCCGGGCCCATGGGGAAGTTCCTGGAGTCGAACCCCGGCCTGCGCTCACGCTTCCCGAAGACGATCGACTTCCCCGACTACACCGACGACGAGCTCTGTTCGATCTTCGAGTCGATCGGGAAGGAACACCACTACGAGCTCGACGAAGGCGGCAAGGCCGCGGTGAAGGCGTTCTTCGCGGCGCAACCCCGCGGCGAGAGCTTCGGGAACGGCCGACTCGCGCGCAACCTGTTCGAGGACTGCGTCACGCGCCAGGCGTCGCGCATCGTCGAGAATGAGAACCCGTCGAACGAGCAGCTCATCACGCTCGTCGCGGCCGACGTCCCGAGTGGCAAGGCGCCGTCCTCGTGACGAGAGGCCGCGGCTGATGACCCTCGCGCTCAAGCGCGGCATCGCCGTCCTCGTCGCCCTGGTGCTCATCGGTCTCGCGCTGGGTGCCCGCGCGGTGCTCGACGGCGGCGACGGCGGGGGCGGCGGTCAGCACTCCGACCGGGCGCTCTCGCTGCTCTGCGCCGACGAGCTCGGCGTGTGCGAGTCGTTCGCGTCGGACCACCCCGACGTCGACGTGACGATCGCGCCTGCTGGAACCTCGGCAAACGACCTCAGCACCCTCGATCCGCGTGAGCTCGGGTACGACGGCTGGCTCACCTTCGGCACCGAAGCCGAGACCGTGCGCGACGCGCGCGAGCGCTCCGGCCTCCCTCGCTCCGTCGGCACGCCGTCGGCGCCCATCGGGCGGTCGCCGCTCGTCCTCGGGATCTGGAAGGACCGCGCGACCGTCCTCGCCAAGGCGTGCAAGGGCGAGCTCGACTGGAAGTGCATCGGCAACGTCGCCGGCACCTCCTGGTCATCGATCGGCGGCCAGGCCGCCTGGGGCGCGGTGAAGCCGGGCCACGCCACCCCGACGGTCGACGGCATCGGCCTGCTCGTGATCGGGCAGGCGGCGTCGCAGTACTTCGGCCGGTCCGATCTCTCCCGCGACGACTACGACGACGACGGGTTCCTCGACTGGTTCGGCCGCCTCGAGCGGTCGATCCGCTTCGACCCGGGCTCGGCTTTCGAACGCATGCTCGTCGGCGGACCCGCGATCTACGACGTCGTGGGGACGACCGAGGCCGAGGCGGGGCCGCTGCTCGCCGCGGCGTCGGCCGACCGTCGGGCCCAGATCAGCCTGCTCTACCCTGCGCCCGTGGCCAGCGCCGACGCCGTCTACGTCCCGATCGCGGGGGCTCCGGGGGCCGACGACCTGCGCGACCTCATGACCGGCGATGATGGACGGGCAGCACTCGCCCGAGCGGGGTGGCGAGTCGAGGGCGAATCCAAGGTCCAGGGCGTCCGGAGCACACCCGTGCTCCCGGCCGGCTCGAACCTCCCGACCGCCGGCTCCCTCGAGGCGCTGCTCCAGACATGGAGAGAGGTCACCGGATGAGACGCACGATCATGACGCTCCTGGCGACGAGCCTGCTCGCAGGCGCGTTCGTCACCACCGGCACCGGCGTCGCACAGGCCGCCGGCGGCTGCGTCACCGTCAACATCGCGTCGTCGCCCGAGAAGCTCGAGCTGCTGACCGGCCTCGCGAAGCAGTTCGGGCGTTCCGAGGAAGCCACCGTGAACGGCAAGTGCGTGACGGTGAAGATCCAGAAGCAGTCCTCGGGCGCGGCGGCTTCCCTCCTCGCGGCCGACTGGCCGAAGCCCGCCAAGAACGGCGTGCGCCCGGTGATCTGGTCGCCCGCGGCCAGCACCTGGGGCGCGGTGCTCGACCAGCGGCGCGCCGCTGCGGGCAAGGCCCCCTACGTCACGACTCCCGGCAAGTCCTTCATGCTCACACCACTCGTGATCGCGATGCCGAAGCCGATGGCCGACGCGCTCGGGTACCCGGCCACGCCGATCGGGTTCTCCGACATCCTGGCACTCGCACAGGACCCCAACGCCTGGACGAACCGGGGGCACCCGGAGTGGGGTCCGTTCCGGCTCGGCAAGACGAACCCGAACTTCTCCACGAGCGGACTCTCCCAAACCGTCGCGCAATACTACGCCGCGACCGGCAAGACGAGTGATCTCACCCTCGAGGACCTCGCCCGCCCCGAGGTCGAAGCCTTCGCTCGTGGTGTCGAGTCCGCGGTCGTGCACTACGGCGACACGACGCTCACGTTCCTCAACAACCTCTACCGGGCCGACCGGCGAGGGAACCCCTACGGCTACGCCTCCGCGGTCGCCGTCGAGGAGAAGTCGGTCATCGACTACAACCGCGGCAACCCCGACGGGATCCTCGATCCGGGTGAGCAGCCGCGCAAGCCGCGCATCCCGCTCGTGTCGATCTACCCGAAGGAAGGCACGCTCTTCTCCGACAACCCGCTCATCGTGCTCGACGCACCGTGGGTGTCGAAGGCCCAGGCTGCCGCCGCACGCAAGTTCACGGCGTTCGTGACCGAGCCGAAGGCGCAGCGACGCGTGCTCAAGTACGGGTTCCGCCCGGGCAACGCCGCGGTGGCGATCGGCAAACCCATCACCGCGGCGAACGGCACGAACCCGAACGAGCCGCAGACGACCCTCGAGGTACCGAAGCCTCCGGTGCTCGCAGGCGTGATCGACGAGTGGAACCAGGTCCGCAAGAAGGCCCGCGCGCTGCTCGTGATCGACGTGTCCGGTTCGATGGGCGACGAAGCCGATCCGGGCTCGGGCGCGACCAAGCTCGACCTCGCGAAGAAGGCCGCGATCGCGGCGCTCGATCAGTTCCAGCCCGACGACGAGGTCGGCCTCAGGATCTTCTCGACCGACCTCAACTCGAGCGAGCCGACCGACTACCGCGACGTCGTGCCGATCGGTCCGATGTCGGCGAACCGCCCCGACCTGAAGAGCCAGATCGAACGATTGGTGCCGACGCAGGGGACCCCCCTGTACACCGCGGCGAAGGACTCGTACAGCAAGCTCGTGGACGAGTTCGACCCCACCCGCATCAACGCGGTGGTGCTGCTCAGCGACGGGCGCAACGAGGACCCGCGCAACGAGAGCCTCGCCGACCTGCTGAAGTACCTCCGGGGCCAGAACGAGGGCGAGTCGGGCAAGCCCGTCCGGATCTTCACGATCGCGTACGGGAACGACGCCGACGAGGCGACGCTCAAGCGCATCGCGGAGTCCACCAACGCCGCTGCGTACAGCGCGGTCGACCCGGCCACGATCGTGAACGTCTTCAACGCAGTGATCAGCAACTTCTGACATGGGCGTCGTCGACAAGCTCCCGGAACGTTGGAAGACGCAGAAGACCGCCGACGCGCTCATGGCGCCTTCGGCGATCGTCCTGCTCGGCGCCGGTGCCGCCGTGGCGATCGTCGCCGGGCTGCCTGGGCTCGCGGTCATCGGGGTCGGGGCGCTGGCCTGGTTGGCGCGGGTCGCGACGCTGATGCCGCGCGGCAAGCATCGGGACGGCATCGACGCGATGAGCCTGAGCGACCCGTGGCGCGGGTTCGTCCGGGAAGCGCAGGACGCGCAGCGCCGCTACCGCAAGGCCGTGAGCAGCGCGAACCCGGGGCCGCTGCAGGATCGACTCGTCGAGATCGGTGAGCGCATCGACGCCGGCGTCCAGGAGTGCTGGCGGGTCGCCCGGCGCGGCGACGCACTCGTCGACGCGATCGGGAACCTCGACCCGGCCTCGGCGCGTCGTGAGCTCGACGCGGCGAAGCAGGCGCAGAAGCTCAACCCCGGCCCCAACCAGAAGGCGACCGTCGAGGCGCTCCAGGCCCAGGCCGACTCCGCGGACCGGCTCATCAAGGTGGCGTCCGAGGCCCAGGACAAGCTCCGACTCCTCGACGCGCGGCTCGACGAGGCGGTCGCGCGGGCCGTCGAGCTGTCGATCCGGGCCGAGGACGTCGGGGAGCTCGGTGGACTGGGCGGCGACGTGGACGATCTCGTCAGCGACCTGGAGACCCTCCGGGTCTCCCTCGACGAGGCGGACACGTCCGAGGCCGAGAAGGCCGAGCAGGCAACGTCCTCGCTGCCAGACGAACCGGCGGACGAGCGGGGCGGCAAGTCCCAGACCGCCGGGGCCGGCGGTTGAGGCGAGCGCCGAGGGTGCGCGCCTAGGCTCTCGCCCTATGTGGAAGGCGATCAAGCGTTGGTGGAAGTACCTCGGGGCGAAGCTCGGGCTGAAGCTCGAGGAGTCGGCTGACCCGAAGGTCCAGCTCGAGCAGGCGATCACGGAGGCTCGCGACCAGCATCGCAAGCTCACCGAGCAGGCTGCGAACGTCATCGCGAACCAGAAGCAGACCCAGCTCAAGCTCGACCGCGCCATGGACGAGTACGAGAAGGCCAACGCCTCGGCGCGTCAGGCGCTCATGCTCACCGACCAGGAGACGCGCGCCGGCAACGCCGACAAGGCCGCCTCGTTCAGCGGTGCGGCGGAAGCGTTCGCCAACAAGCTCATCAACCTCGAGAAGCAGATCGACGACCTGAAGAAGACGCTTCTCGACGCGACGCAGCAGTCCGAGAAGGCGAAGCAGATGGTCGCCCAGAACTCGGCGGCCCTGCAGAAGAAGCTCGCCGAGCGCGAGAAGCTCCTGAGCCAGCTCGACCAGGCGAAGATGCAGGAGCAGATGAGCAAGGCGATGACCCAGCTCAGCGAGACGGTCGGCGACGACGTGCCAACGTTCGAGCAGGTCCGCGACAAGATCGAGAAGCGGCTCGCGAAGGCGCAGGCGACGAGCGACCTCACGGGCGCGACGGTCGACACGAAGATGCTCGAGGTGGAGCAGGCCCAGGCGAGCGCCGAGGCTCAGGCCCGCCTCAGCGAGCTGCGCACCGAGCTCGGCCTCTCGACTCCTCCCCCGCCGGAGAAGAAGGTCGAAGAGGGCAAGACCCAAGAGGGCACCGCCTCGGCGTAGCCCGTCTCACGCGCGACGTCTTCGGCAGGACGTCTTCGGGGCGGCCTTACGCCTCGTACGGCTCGGTGATCTTGCCGTAGAAGTGCGTGGTCGTGAACCGCAAGACGAACGGCATCACGAGCCACGAGAGCAGCGCGATCTGGGGGCTGAAGAACGCGATCGGGATGCCCACCGCGAACACGAGCGGCATCGTGAGCGCCCGGACCATCGAATGTCGCTTGTACGGCGCGCCGACGCGCTCATCGAACAGCTCGGCATGGTCGAGGTGCCACGTGACCGCGGCGTTGGCGACGCCGGTTGCCGTCATCACCACCGAGTACAGGACGACCGCGGTCGTGGTGTCGCCATAGCGTCCGAGGATCTCCGTCGGCCAGGGCACCACGGCGATGCACCCGAGGAACACCAAGTTGAGCACGAGCAGGCGGGCATCGGCCTCTCGCACCAGGCGAAACGTTCGGTGGTGGACGATCCAGTAGCGCCCGATGACCGCAAAGCTGATCGCGTAGCTGAGGAGCTCGGGCCACTGGTCGCGAATGATCTCCCAGAGGCGTTCGCTCTGGTTCCCGCCGACGAGGTCGGGGATCCGCAGGTTCAGGACGAGCAGCGTCATGGCGATCGAGAAGACACCGTCGCTGAACGCGATCAGGCGGACGAGCGATGCTCCCGTCTCCCGTCCGTCGTCGTCAGGGATCTCGCGCCGGTCGGCCACGCCGCAATGCTGGCCTGCTGCGCGTCAGGGGACGTGGACCCCTTCGAGCGCGAGCAACGCCCGCTTCAGGTCGGGACGGCCATCAGTACCGCCGTAGCCGCCGAGCCCGTTCGCCGCGAGGACGCGGTGACACGGGACGACGAGCGGTACCGGGTTCGACGCCATCGCCGTGCCCACGGCCCGTGCGGCTCGCGGGCGCCCCGCCATGTCGGCGAGCTCGCCGTAGGTGACCGTCTCACCCCAGGGCACGTCGCGACGCAGGGTTTCGAGGACGGTGCGGTGGAACGGCCCGGTGACGCCCGAGAGATCCACGTCGACGTCGATCCGATGACGTAACCCGTCGAAGTAGTCGTCGAGCTGTCGGGCGACCACCGTGTCGCGGTGCTCCTCCGAACCAGGTGGCGGCTCGAACTCGTACCCAGGGAGGTTGATGCGCAGGAGGGTCGTCCCGTCGACCACGATCCCCAGCTCACCGATCGGCGTCGGCTGACACCACCAGCGCACCGAAGTCATGCAGGCGCCTCGATCAGGTTCTAGATCAGGCCCAGGGACTCGATCTCGGTGCGCTCGTCGATGAGCTCTTGCGTCGTGATGCGCACCTTCTCCTGGGCGAAGGCGTCATGCTCGAGGCCTTCGACGACCTCCCACGAGCTCCCGGTGCTCACGATCGGGAAGCCGAACTGCAGGCCCTCGGGCGTGCCGTACTCCCCCCGGCTCGCGACGGCCAACGAGTGCCAGTCACCCTTGGCGGTCTTCTCGACGACGCTGTTGACCGAACCGATCGCGGCGTGTGCGGCCGATGCGGCCGACGAGGCACCCCGCTTGTCGATCACCGCGGCACCACGCTTCTGCACGGTCTCGAGGAACGCACCCTGGAGCCAGGCCTCGTCGCCGATGACGCCCGGCGCCGCCTTGCCACCGATCTTGGCGTTCTCGAAGTCGGGGAACTGCGTGGCGGAGTGGTTGCCCCAGATCGCGAGGTTGCTGACCTCGCGCACGGGCACACCAGCCTTGCGCGCCAGCTGCGTCTTCGCGCGGTTCTCGTCGAGACGCGTCATCGCGAACCAGCGGTCGGCCGGCACGTCGGGTGCGTTCGAACGGGCGATGAGGCAGTTCGTGTTGCACGGGTTGCCCACCACGAGGACGCGCACATCCTCGGCGGCATGCGCGTTGATGGCCTGACCCTGCGGCTTGAAGATCCCGCCGTTGACCGAGAGCAGGTCGCCCCGCTCCATGCCGGCCTTGCGCGGGATCGAACCCACGAGCAGCGCCCACGACGTGCCGTCGAAGGCAGTCTCGAGGCTGCTGGTGGCCTCGATGCCCTCGAGCAGCGGGTGCGCCCCGTCCTCGAGCTCCATCACGACGCCCTCGAGCGACGCCATCGCGGGCTCGATCTCGAGGAGCCGCAACACGATCGGCTGCTCGTTCCCGAGCAGCTGCCCGCTCGCGATGCGGTGCACGAGCGCGTAGCCGATCTGGCCTGCCGCTCCCGTGACGGTGACATGAACTGGTGACTTCGCCATGTCCGAGAATCTACCGGCGCGGCGCCTCGTGCCGGGAAGTGGACCCACCCAGCCACCCTCGACGTTCTTGGCACGCTGACACGCGCCATGCGCGTCTCAACGTGCGAAGAAGCCGAAAAGGTGGGGTCAGCCGGTGCGCTCGGTGGCCTCGGCCTCGGCCAGTGCGGCGGCCAGGAGCAGCTCTCGGGCCTCACGGAGCTGGGCGAGGCGCTCGGCGGCACCGTCGCGGGCGGCACCGTGGTCGGGGTGCGCCATGCGAACGAGCCGCCGGAAGCGCGACTGCACGTCGGCCCGCTCCACGCCCATGTCGGCCCGGAGCCCGAGCACCTCCATCGCCCACCGGCGATCGGCCGGCACGCCGCTCCAGACGTCCGCCGCGGACCCGCTCGTCGTCGCGCCCGGTGCGATGAACTCCCGAAGGTCCGGAGCACCCTCGAGCAGGCGACGCACCGTGACCCCGACCGGGAGACGCGGGTGGCGGAGCGCGTCGTCGAGGGCACGCAGCGCGACCTGTCGGGCCGACGGCGGCAAGGCCGTCGCGGCGAGGACCGCGCCGATCACCTGCGGGTCGGCCCGACCGTGGTGGTCGAGCTCGAGGACGACCCGGTGGTCGGATCCACCTGGCGTCGGGTCGCGTGGCTCCCCGACGATGCGGTGGCGCGAACGGTCGAGGCCGTGCGTGTCGTTCTGCAGTCGGTACCGCAGCGCGATGCGTGGCACCGCGAGACCCGAACGAGCGTCGTCGAGCAGACGCGGCAAGAGCTCGCGCTGCTCTTCGTCGAGCTCGGGGGCGAACTCCGACATCACCGCACCGAGCAGGACCGCGCCGTAGGCGGGCCCGCTGGTCGGGAGGTACACGTCGCCGAGGGCGACGCGACGCGTCGGCATGTGCAGGCGCGTGTGCCGGACGTTCAGCTCAGCGAGCAGCACCGTGCCTCCTGCAGGCCGACGAGCGCGTCACCAGCAGCTCGGTCACATGTGGTCGACGATCGCCTTCGCGAACTCGCTCGTCTTGACCTCGGTCGCACCGTCCATCAGGCGGGCGAAGTCGTACGTGACGATCTTGTCGGCGATGGTCGCCTCGAGCGCGGTCACGATGTCGTCGGCCGCGTCCTGCCAGCCGAGATGCTCGAACATCATCACGCCGGAGAGGATCACGGAGCCCGGGTTGACCTTGTCCTGGCCCGCGTACTTCGGGGCGGTGCCGTGGGTCGCCTCGAACACCCCGTGACCGGTGACGTAGTTGATGTTGCCGCCGGGTGCGATGCCGATGCCGCCCACCTGCGCGGCCAGCGCGTCCGACAGGTAATCGCCGTTGAGGTTGAGCGTCGCGATCACGTCGAACTCGTCAGGACGCGTGAGCACCTGCTGGAGCGTGATGTCGGCGATCGCATCCTTGACCAGGATCTTGTCGCCGGGGTCGCCGTTGCAGTCGTCCCAGCCGACGGCGATGTCGGCGAACTCATCGCGCGTCAGCTCATAGCCCCAGTTCATGAACGCGCCCTCGGTGAACTTCATGATGTTGCCCTTGTGCACGAGGGTGACGCTCTTGCGATTGCGCTTCGCCGCGTACTGGATCGCGGCGCGGACCAGGCGCTTCGAGCCACTCTCCGAGACTGGCTTCACCCCGATGCCCGAATCGGGCTTGATCTCCCAACCGAACGCGTCGTGCAGCAGCTCGATCATCTTCTTGGCTTCCGGCGTGCCCTCTTCGACCTCGAGGCCCGCATAGATGTCCTCGGTGTTCTCGCGGAAGATCACCATGTCGACCTTCTCGGGGTGCTTCACCGGCGACGGAACCCCCGTGAACCACCGAACCGGTCGCAGGCACACGTAGAGGTCCATGATCTGGCGCAGTGCGACGTTGAGGCTGCGGATCCCTCCGCCGATCGGGGTCGTGAGCGGGCCCTTGATCCCGATGAGGTGGTCGCGGAACGACTGCACGGTCGCCTCGGGAAGCCACTCGCCCGTGTTGTCGAACGCCTTCTGGCCGGCGAGCACCTCGGTCCACTCGATGTTCTTGCCGTGCTTCTTCGCGGCGGCGTCGAGGACGAGCTGGGAGGCGGGCCAGATGTCGACGCCGGTGCCGTCCCCCTCGATGAACGGGATGATGGGGTCGTCGGGGACGTGCAGCTCGCCGTCGACGAGCGTGATCTTCTCGGCCATTGCGGGGGAGCTCCTTGTTGAAGGGGTGTCGCCTAGCGAGTGGCGACCACGATCGCGAGGGTAATGAGGTAGAAGGCCAGGAAGCCCATCGACGTCCACAGGAGCGTGGTCCGGGAGAAGGCCGGCGGCCGGCCGTCGACGCCGGCCAGCGCGAAGCCGCACGACGGGCAACGCTCGAGGTCGGACCGGGTGCCTGCACCGCAGAGCGGGCAGATCCCGGGAACATTCGCGGGAACCGACTCGGCCATGCTCATCTCGATCCCTCCGCTCGCCGCTCGGCGGCATCGACGGCGTTCGAGAGCAGCATCGCAATGGTCGTGGGTCCGACGCCACCCAGCCGGGGGGTGATCCAGCCGGCGATCTCGCCCACCGCCTCGTCGACGTCGGGGACGACCTTGCGCCCGTCCATCGTGATGCCGGCGCTCACGACCGCAGCGCCGGGCTTCACCATGTCGGGCGTGATGATCGAGGCCCGACCGGCCGCCGCGACGAGGATGTCGGCTTGGCGGGTGTACGCCCCGAGATCGGCGACGCCCGTGTGCACCACCGAGACCGCCGCGTTCGCGTTCGGCTCCTTCAGCGCGAGCAGGAGTGCGAGCGGGCGCCCGATCGTCAGACCTCGGCCCACCACCACCACGTGCTTCCCGGCGATCGCGACGCCGTGCGCGGCGAGCAACGCCTGGATGCCGAGCGGTGTGCATGGGCGCGGCGCCGGGACGCCCATCACGAGGCGACCGAGGTTCACGGGATGCAACCCGTCGGCGTCCTTCTCGGGATCGACCGCGAGCAGCGCGGCCTCCTCATCGAGGTGATCGGGCAACGGGAGCTGGACGATGAAGCCGTCGACGTCGCGGTTCTCGTTGAACGCGGTGATCTCAGCGTGCAGGTGCGATGACGAGATGTCGTCGGCGAGCTCACGGTGGTGAGAAGTCATGCCGATCTCTTCGCACGCGAGCCGCTTGCCCCGGACGTACGCGTGGCTGTTGGGGTCGTCACCCACCAGGATCGTGCCGAGGCCGGGAACAACGCCGCGCTCACGAAGCGCATCGACGCGCACCGCGAGGCGCGCTTTCGTCTCGTCGAGGAAGGCCTTCCCGTCGAGCAGCTCCGCGGTCATCTGGCGTCCTTCAGCACGATCAATGGAGGAAGTGACGTTCGCCGGTGAAGACCATCGCGAGGCCGAGCTCGTCGGCCCGCTCGACGTTGGCGTCGTCGCGCATGGCGCCACCCGGCTGGATGACCACGGCCACCGCCGCTTCGGCCGCGGCCTCGATGCCGTCCGGGAACGGGAAGAACGCGTCACTGGCACAAGCGCCGCCGCGAGCCCGTCCGTCGGCCTTCTTCGCCGCGATCTCGCCCGACTCGACCCGGTTCTGCTGGCCCGCACCGATGCCCACGGCCTGGCCGTCCTTCACGAGCACGATCGCGTTCGACTTCACGTGACCGCAGACCCGCCAGGCCAGCTCGACGTCACGCCACTGGTCGTCCGTCGGCGCGACCTTCGTGACCACCTGCCAGTCGTCACGGCTGCTCGCGAAGTGGTGCGGATCCTGGACGAGGAAGCCACCCGAGATCTGCCGTACGTCGATCGGCCACTCCTCGGGGACCGGTGCGGTGAGGATGCGAGTGTTCTTGCGCTTGCCGATCAGCGCTTCGATCGCGCCGGGCTCGTAGCCGGGGGCGATCAGGACGTCGGCCTGCGGGCCCGCGAGCATCCGCTCGACGGTCGCGGCGTCGACCGGACGGTTGAACGCCACGATCCCACCGAACGCCGAGCGCTCGTCGCACTCGAGCGCGCGCTGGTACGCGGTCGCGAGGTCGGCGTGGATCGCGACCCCGCACGGGTTCGCGTGCTTGATGATCGCGACCGCGGGGAGATCGCCCAGGCCACCGCCGTGGAGATCGTGCACCACGCGCCACGCGGCATCGGTGTCGTAGAAGTTGAGGTACGAGAGTGCGAGCCCGGAGTGCTGCTCTACACCGTCCCACCAGCTCGTGGTGCCGGCCAGCCGGTAGCGCGCGGCGCGCTGATGCGGGTTCTCGCCGTAGCGCAGCACCTCGTCGGTACGGTCCAGCGCGAGCCGCAGATGCTCGGGCGGGGCACCGTCGTCGGCCGGGTCCGACTCGCCGAACCACCGGACGATCGCGGCGTCGTAAGCCGCCGTGTGCGCGAACGCCTCGGCGGCGAGTCCTCGTCGCGTGTCGTCGCTGAGGGTGCCGTTGCCGGCCTGCAGCTCCGCGAGCACCACCGGGTACTGCTCGGGTGAGGTGACGACGCCGACCCACGCGTGGTTCTTCGCCGCGGCACGGGTCATGGCCGGACCACCGATGTCGATCGTCTCGATCTCTGGGCGCTCGAAGAAGGGGTAGAGGTTGGTCACCACCAGGTCGAACGGCTCGATGCCGTGCTCCTCGAGGTCGTCGAGGTGGGACTGCTTGCCCCGGTCGGCGAGGATCCCGCCGTGCACCTTCGGGTGCAGCGTCACGACCCGGTGCTCGAGCATCTCGGGCACGCCCGTCATGTCGGACAGGAGCGTCACCTCGATGCCGGCATCCGCGATCGCCTTCGCGGTGCCGCCGGACGACACCAGCTCGAAGCCGAGCTCGTGCAGCCCGCGCGCGAGCTCCACCAGGCCCGCCTTGTCGTACACCGAGAGCAACGCCCGCCGAGTCACTCGTGCTCCCCGTTCACCAGCTCGTCCTCGTTCACCAGCTCGTCCTCGTTCACCAGGCGTTGCAGCACCTGAGGGTAGAGGCGTCGTTCGACTTCCTTGATCCGCTCGTGCAGCGAGTCTGCCGTGTCGTCGGGCCGGACGGGAACCGACTCCTGAGCCAGGATCGGGCCGTCGTCGACCGCCAGCGTCGCGAAGTGCACCGTGCACCCGGTGACGGTGACGCCCGCCGCCAGGGCGTCCTCGACCGCGTGCGCCCCCTTGAAGGCGGGCAGGAGCGACGGGTGGGTGTTGGTGATCCGTCCGCCGTACGCATCGTGGATGGGCTGCTCGAGGATGGTCATGAAGCCGGCCATGGCGACGAGCTCGACCTCGTGGCGCTTCAGGGTGTCGACCACCCGCTCCGTGTACGCCCTGCGGTCGAAGTCGGCGCCGAACGACTCCCGCTCGACGAGCTCGACGGGGACGGAAGCCGCGATGGCTCGCTCGGTGGCGCCACACGCCCGGTCGACCACGACCACCGCGGCCGGCAGGCCGGCGTCGAGCAGCGCCTGGAGGATGGTCCCGCTCCCTGAGGCGAGGATCCCGAGCCGGCGCACGGATCCGAACCTACTCTCCCGCTCCGCCGCCGCTCAGGGCGAAGGCTCTCCCGCTCCGCCGCCGCTCAGGGCGAAGGCTCCCCCGCTCCTGCGTCGCTCAGATGACGGCTCTCCCGCTCGAATCCTGCTCCTGCGCCCTGTGAGGGTGCTTGCGTCACCGGGCGATCCGTGATGGGCTGGCCGAGGCGCCCCGGACGGCGGTCGCGCCCCCAGTCTTGCTACCCCCGTTCGGAGGAACACTGCATGGATCTCAAGAAGCTCACCCCCGGCGAGATGATCATCGGCGTGTCCGGGATCCTCTTGCTCATCTTCAGCTTCTTCAAGTGGTACGGCGCCAGCGGCCAGGCCGCTGACATCGCGGACGCGCTCGGTGTCCGGTCCAGCTCGAACGGATGGCAGTCGCCCAGCGCCTTCCTGTCGATCATCGCGATCCTGATCGGCGTGGTGATGGCGGCCCACGTCATCGTGAACAAGCTCGCCGGCGTCGAGATGCCGGAGCGACTCGGCAAGCTCGGCTGGGGCGTCTTCTACCTCGCCGGTGGCGTCATCGCCTTCCTGTTCGTGCTCATCAAGTTCATCGGCAACACCGATGGCACGAAGATCGGGATCTACGTCGGTCTGCTCACGACCCTCGGACTCGCCGTCGGCGGGTTCCTGGTCGCCAAGGAGACCGGGCACCTCGACGAGCTCACGGGCAAGGGCGGCACTACACCTCCCGCAGCCTGACCACCACCACGCACGTTGCCGCGGCCCCCGCGTTCGCGGGGGCCGCGGCGCGTCAC
>JBBQFJ010000029.1:0-28745 GCA_038321755.1 Acidimicrobiia bacterium
CGTTCTCGAGGGCGTGGACGCAGCACGGGGCAGTCGGCCGTGTTCGACCTCTCGGGCGTGCCGCCGGAAGAGTTGGGTCGACTGATCCTCACGCTGCAGGAGGAGATGCACGACGCCGCGACCGGCTTGCGCTTCGAAGAGGCCGCCCGGCTCCGCGACGAGATCACCGAGCTGAAGCGCGAGCTCAAGGCGGTCGGCTGACCGCGCGGCCTGGGTGGTGACCCGGGCCTCGGTCGGGCGAACATCCGTTCGATCCGGCCCGTCGGTCGGTACAATGGGCCGGTGGCGACGACGGGCTCCAAGGTGACGGGCTCCAAGGTGACGGGCTCCAAGGTGAGGAAGGCACCGGCCAAGAAGCCTCGGCCGCTGACCAAGCCGTCCAGCCCGCAGCTCACGATTCGGGGTGCGCGCGAGCACAACCTGAAGAACGTCGACCTCGACCTTCCCCGTGACGAGCTCATCGTGTTCACCGGGCTGTCGGGCTCCGGGAAGTCGTCGCTCGCGTTCGACACGATCTACGCCGAAGGCCAGCGCCGCTACGTCGAATCGCTGTCGGCGTACGCGCGTCAGTTCCTCGGACAGATGGACAAGCCCGACGTCGACTTCATCGAGGGTCTGTCACCGGCGATCTCGATCGACCAGAAGTCGGCATCGCGCAACCCGCGCTCCACGGTCGGCACGATCACCGAGGTCTCGGACTACCTGCGCCTGCTCTACGCGCGCATCGGTGTACAGCACGATCCCGAGACCGGCGAGGTGCTCATCCGGCAGACGCCGCAGGAGTTCGTCGATCTGGTGCTCGAGCTCGAGGAAGGCACGCGCTTCCAGGTGCTCGCTCCGGTGGTGCGGGGCCGCAAGGGCGAATACCACACGCTGCTCGCCGAGCTCGCCCAGGAGGGGTTCAGCCGCGCCCGCATCGACGGCGACGTCGTCGAGCTCGCCGAGCTGTCGGGCACCGGCGGCATCTCCGGCGAAGGACTGCGACTCGCGCGGTATGAGCAGCACACGATCGAGGTGATCGTCGACCGGCTCGTGCGACGCGGCGGGATCGAGCGCCGCTTGACCGACTCGGTCGAGACGGCGCTGCGGCTGGCCGAAGGCGTCTGCGTCGTCGAGATCGTCGACCCCGACGGCGTGCAGACGGGTGACCCGCTCGAGCTGTCGCAGGGCGGCGAAGCACTCGAGCCGCGCAACTTCTCGTTCAACTCCCCGTACGGCGCCTGCTCGACCTGCGACGGCCTCGGGTACCGGTTCCAGGTCGACGCCGAGCTCGTGGTCCCCGACGACGATCTGAGCCTCGCGGAAGGCGCGATCGCCCCGTGGTCCGGGTTCCGCAGTCGCTACTTCGACCGCGTGCTCGAAGCGGTCGCGGAGGAGTTCAAGTTCTCCGTCGACACTCCGTGGAAGAAGCTCGGGAAGCGGGCGCGGGCCGCCGTGCTGGAAGGGACCGGCACGCGCGAGGTGCACGTCGAGTACCGGAACCGGTACGGACGACGCCGCTCGTACCACACGCCGTTCGAGGGCGTGGTCCCGTGGCTCGAGCGCCGACAAGCCGACTCCGAGAGTGATCGCGCGCGCGAGCAGATCTAGGGGTACATGCGCGAGGTGCCGTGCCCCGCGTGTGGCGGTGCGCGTCTCAAGCCCACGACGCTCGCGGTCACCGTCGGCGCGAAGAACATCTTCGAGGTCGGCGACATGTCGATCCGCAAGGCCTCTGAGTTCTTCGACGCGATGCGACTCTCGAAGCGCGACCGGATCATCGCCGAACCCATCCTCAAGGAGGTGCAGGAGCGGCTGCGCTTCCTGCTCGACGTCGGCCTCGACTACCTGAGCCTCAACCGATCGTCGGCGACGCTCGCCGGCGGCGAAGCGCAGCGGATCCGACTCGCGTCGCAGATCGGGAGCGGTCTCGTCGGGGTGCTGTACGTGCTCGACGAGCCGTCGATCGGCCTGCACCAGCGCGACAACCAGCGGTTGATCGACACCCTCGTCCGGTTGCGCGAGCTCGGGAACACCGTGATCGTCGTCGAGCACGACGAGGAGACGATCCGGATCGCGGATCATGTGGTCGACATCGGGCCCGGGGCGGGGGAGCACGGCGGCGAGATCGTCGCGGCCGGATCGCTCGACGACGTGCTCAACGAGCCCCGCTCGATCACTGGTCAGTACCTCTCGGGGAAACGCGCGATCCCAATTCCCGAGACGCGGCGCGCCCCCGGCGACAACGCGCTCGTCGTGCGGGGCGCGCGCGAGCACAACCTCAAGGACATCGACGTGTCCTTCCCGCTCGGGTGCTTCATCGCCATCACGGGCGTGAGTGGCAGCGGGAAGTCGACGCTCGTGAACGACATCCTCTACCGCTCGTTGATGCAGCGGGTGTACCGGTCTCGTGATGTGCCGGGCCGACACAAGACGGTCGAGGGCACCGAGCATCTGGACAAGGTCATCAACATCGATCAGTCGCCGATCGGCCGGACCCCACGGTCGAACCCGGCGACCTACACCGGCGTCTTCGACAAGATCCGCACGCTGTTCGCGGCGACCCAAGAGGCCAAGGTGCGCGGATACCTGCCGGGCCGATTCTCTTTCAACGTCAAAGGTGGTCGTTGCGAAGCATGCGCCGGCGACGGGACGATCAAGATCGAGATGCACTTCCTTCCCGACGTCTACGTGCCGTGTGAGGTCTGCAAGGGTGCCCGCTACAACCGCGACACGCTCGACATCCAGTTCAAGGGCAAGAACATCGCCGACGTGCTCGCACTCTCGATCGAAGAAGGAGCGACGTTCTTCGAGAACCAGCCCACGATCGCTCGCCACCTCACCACGCTCAACGACGTCGGCCTCGGGTACGTACGTCTCGGACAGCCGGCACCCACGCTGTCGGGCGGCGAGGCGCAACGGGTGAAGCTCGCATCCGAGCTCGGCAAGCGTGCCACCGGGCGCACGATCTACCTCCTCGACGAACCGACCACCGGGTTGCACTTCGAGGATGTGCGCCGGTTGCTCGGCGTGCTGGCTCGGCTCGTCGAGACCGGGAACACCGTGCTCGTCATCGAGCACAACCTCGACGTGATCAAGTCGGCCGACTGGGTGATCGACCTCGGGCCCGAAGGCGGCGACGGCGGCGGTCAGGTCATCGCCGAAGGACCGCCCGAGCATGTTGCCAAGACGCCCGGCAGCCACACCGGTCGGTTCCTCGCTCCGCTGCTCGGCCTCTGACGCGGCATACGGTCGCACCATGAGCCAGGACGCGACCGGCAACGAGTGGGAGACGCACGCGGGGTGGTGGCAGGAGCACTTCACCGATGGCGCCGACCCCGAGTACGAGGAGCAGATCCTCCCGCTCGCCGACCAGCACCTCGCGGGCGCGTCGCTCCTCCTCGATGTCGGGTGCGGTGAGGGGCAGCTCTCGCGCCGCGCCGCGTCGAGCGGTGCACAGGTCGTCGGTGTGGACCTCACCGAGAACCAGATCGTCGAGGCGAAGGCGCGCGGCGGCGGGGTCACCTACGCCCGGAGCGCCGCGGAACACCTCCCCTTCGCCACCGGTGCGTTCGACGCACTCGTGATCTGCCTCAGCCTCGAGCACATGGAGCCGTTCGAACCGGCGGTGGAGGAGGTCGGCCGGGTGCTGGCCACCGGGGGGCGCTTCCTCCTCTTCCTGAACCACCCGCTGCTCCAGGCGCCGAACAGCGGGTGGATCGACGATCACATCCTCGAGGAGCAGTACTGGCGCGTCGGCCCGTACCTGCACGACGACGTGTCGATGGAGGAGGTGGCGCCCGGGATCAAGTTGCCCTTCATGCATCGGCCTCTCAGCCGATACATCAACGTGATGGCTTCTTGTGGGCTGCTCGTCGAGCACATGGACGAACCGCCGCCACCCCCGGGCTTCCTCGCACAGGCGCCCGAGTACGGCGAGGCGGCTTCGATCCCCAGACTGCTCGTCCTGCGCGCCCGCAAGCAGGCGTGAGCCTGGCGACGGCGCCGCCGGTGGCGGCGTCGGAGCCCTGTCCGGTCCCATCCGCGACGCTCGGCGGGCGCGTCCGAGCGATGCTCGCCCGACCGCTCGTCGCGTGCGTCGCCCTCCTGGCCGTCTACGGCTGCCTCTCGCTCCTGAACGACCCGCGCGCGTTCCTCGGCACCGACACCGGCGCGAAGGTCGCGACGCTTCGGGCGATGGACGAACGCGGCGACCTCGACCCGGACGTCGGATACTGGGCCGAGCACTTCGATCCGCAGGGCGGCGCCCATCCGCTCGCGCTCACGCGTCACGTCGGTGATCAGTGGGTGAACGTGACCACGCTGCCGATGCTCTACGCGGCGGTGCCGCTGTACGACGTCGGGGGGCTGCGGGGGATCCTGCTGCTCCCGATGTTGGGAGCCGTTCTGACGGCGTTGGCGGCGCGGGCGCTCGCGCGACGCCTCGGTGGCGACGGCATGTTTGCCTTCTGGGCCGTCGGGCTCGCGACCCCGGTCGCGGTGTACGCCCTCGACTTCTGGGAGCACGCGCTCGGCCTCGCCGCGATGCTCTGGGGCGTCGTGCTGCTGTTCGACGTCGCGCGGCGCGTCGCGGGATGGAAGGCCGCGCTCGCTGCCGGTCTGCTCTTCGGTATGGCCGCGACGATGCGCACCGAAGCGCTGGTGTACGCCGTCGCGGCGGTCGGCGTGTCACTGCTCGTCGCGTGGTTCGATGATCATGAGTTCCGGCGAGCGTTCCGTCTGGGCGTGGCGTCACTTGTCGGCGTCGCGATCCCGCTCCTGCTGAACAACCTGCTCGAGCGCGCGGTGCTCGGTACGAGCTTTCGGGCCGCGCGCGGGTCTCGGGCTGCGCTGACGCCGGGGGGCGGGGGTGGGAGCCGAGTGCGCGACTCGGTGATCACCGCGGTCGGACTGAACCGGTTCCGACCCGAGCTCGACTGGACGTTGGGTGCTGCGATCGCCGTGTTGATCGGGGGCGCCGTCCTCTGCTTCCTCGCGAAGGCCCCCGACCGTCGGCGTTGGGGTTGGTACGCGCTCGGCGGTGCGGTCGTCCTGTACATGTTCCGGTTCGCGGACGGCCTCGGGTTCCTCCCCGGTGTCCTGACCGCGTCACCGTTCGCGGCCGCGGGATTGTTCGTCTGCTGGCGTCGGCGTGAGCTCCGTCTCCCGGCGGCGATCGCGCTGCTCGCGGTCCCGGTCGTCTGGTTCTTCCAGTACTCCGGTGGCGCGAACCCGCAGTGGGGTGGTCGCTACCTGCTCCTGACAGGAACCCTGCTCGCGGTCGGTGCAGCCGTGGCACTCGGTGCCGCGCCCCGCGCGGCACGCGTCGGTGTCGTTCTGCTCGCACTCGTCATCACCGGGTGCGGTGTCGCGTGGCTGTCGGTCCGCTCTCACGCGATCGCCGACACGATGGAGACCATCGATCGGATCCACGGACCGGTGGTCACGACCGACCTGCCGCACTTCCTCCGCGAAGGTGGCGGCTTCTACGGCCCGGACCGGCCATGGCTCACCGCCGAGACGCCCTCCGAGGTGGCGCCCGCGATCCGGATCGTGGACCGAGCGGGGTACCGGCGCCTGACCCTGGTGGGCACCGTGCGAGGTCGACCGACCCTCGGGCCGTATCGGCGGACCGGGAGCGAGCGGATGCACTATCTGGACGACACCGACGTTGTCCTGACGACCTACGAACGGGGCTGAACCAGGGATCCTGGACCCCGGGCCGAGCGGGAATCCCCGATTTCGCGCTCAGCAAGACGGGATTCCCGGCCGATACGACGGGATGCGCCGGCTCGCCCGCCTCGCCGTGGTCCTGGGAACGGTCGGGACGGTCGTCGGCCTCAGCAAGGTGCATGCCGTCGTCCACGGGTACGACTACACGGACTCGGCCCGGTTCGGGTGGTCGCTCGCACTGGTCCTGAGCTTCCTCGCCGCCGCCTACGGGTTCGGGCTCCCGGAGGTCACGCGGACGCGCCGAGCGGCCTGGATGGCGTCAGTCGGCGCGGCCTTCACCGGTGCGATCGCCGTGTCGGTGGCGCAGCTGATCGTCGGCGACGCGCTCCTACCGCGAATCGTCGTGTTCGGATCCGCGCTCGTCCTCGTTCCCTGGTACGTGCTCTGTGCACATCTTGCGGACGATGCGCGGCATCGCGCCGGGGAGCGCGATCGCGTCGTCCTCGTCGGCGACCTCGACGAGGCTGAGACGCTGCGCGTCGAGCTCGATCGATCGGCGGAACGGCCGGCGATCGTGGTCGCCGCGCTGACGCCCGAGGCAGCCCGTCCCCATGACCCGCCGACGCGGCCGCTCGTCGATGTGGTGCGGGCCGAGCGAGGCAGCGTGCTCGTCCTGAACCGGGCGGCGCAGTCGGACGAGGAGCTGGTCCTCCAAGCGGCGCTGTTGCACGAGCAAGGCGTCCGCGTCCGTACTCTGTCGCTCTTCTACGAGCAGTACCTCGGCAAGCTCCCACTTTCGGAGCTCGAGCGGGTGTCGCTCCTGTTCGACATCGGCGAGGTGCACGCGCCGCGGTATGCGCGTCTCAAGCGCATGCTTGACGTCGCCGCGGCGACCGCAGGCCTGGTTGCGCTGTTCGTCATCACCCCCGTGGTGCTGCTGGGCAACCTCTTCGCGAACCGCGGGCCGTTGGTCTACTGCCAGGCGCGAGTGGGTCGTGCTGGGGAGACCTTCCAGATCTGGAAGTTCCGCACCATGCTCCCGGATCCTGCCACCAGCGTGGCAACCGACGGTGGCTCGGAGCCGACCGCAGAGTCCGACGTGCGTGTGACACCGTTCGGCGGGTTCCTCCGCCGCACCCACCTCGACGAGCTCCCCCAGGTCGTGAACATCCTGCGCGGCGAGCTCTCGATCGTCGGACCGCGTCCGGAGCAGCCGCACCTCGTCGAGCGACTGTCGCAGAAGATCCCGTTCTACGGGCTGCGGCACCTGGTGCGACCGGGTCTCACCGGGTGGGCGCAGGTGAAGTACCACTACGGCGCCGACGATCTCGATGCGCTGGAGAAGCTGCAGTACGAGTTCTTCTACCTCCGTCATCAAGGTCTGTCGCTCGACCTGCGCGTGATGGCGCGCACCACGCGCAGCATGGTCGGACAGGACGGACGATGACCCGTCCCCTGCACCTTCCCCTGGTCGACGTCATCGTGCTCACGTGGAACGACGGACCCGTCCTCGATGCTGCGGTCGCTTCGGCGTTGCGGTCGACCGACGTCGACGTCGCCGTGTGGATCGTCGACAACGGGTCCGAGGCCCCGGTGCCAGAGCCGGAGGATCCCCGCGTCCACCTGGTCCGGAACGCCACGAACCTCGGGGTGGCCCCGGCTCGTCGTCAGGGCGTCGCGCTCGGGCGCGCGCCGTTCGTCTGCTTCCTCGACAGCGATGCCCGGCTCGAACCCGAGTGCATCCGCCAGCTGTTGGCGGCCACGACGCTCGGCGTCGGACTCGCGGCGCCCGTGTTCACCGGCCAGCGCCCCGAGGCAAGCGCGGGGCACGCTCCCACCTTGCTCCGCAAGGCTGCGCGTGCATCGGGGCTGGTGTCGCACTACGCCCCGACGCGACGGCCCGCCGCGGCGCGTGACTGGGACGTCGACTTCGCGATCGGCGCGTGCCAGCTCTTCCGCCGTGAGGTGTACGACCTCGTCGGTGGACTCGACGGGTCGATCTTCTACGGGCCCGAAGACGTGGACTTCTGTCTCCGACTCCGCGCGCGCGGGTGGCGCGTCGTGCAGGTGGGATCGGCGCACTGCGTCCACCCGGCGCGTCGTCGGAACCGCAGGCTCTTCTCGCGCAGTGGCGCAGCGCACGCCCGCGCGGTGCTGCGGCACCTTCGGCGCCACCGCGGCACGCGTCCGGGTGTCGGCGTGCCCGTGACCGCCGGACGGCCCGCGTGATCGGGACGGCGGCGCGACGCATCGGATGGGGTGTCGGGGACCAGGCGCTCTCGAGTGCGACGAACTTCCTCTTCCTCGTCGTCGCTGCGGGCGTGGTGGGGCGGGCAGCGTTCGGCGCGCTCGGGATCGCCTTCGCCGTGTACGCGATGGCGATCGGATTGGCACGAGCGCTTGCGGGCGAGCCCCTGACCGTTCGGTTCTCCGTCACGTCGGCCGCCGCAACGGACGCGGCAGCCAACGCAGCCCTCGGCACGGCGGCGATCGTCGGGGTGCTGGGGGGACTCGTCGTGGTGGTCGTGGGCGCCCTGGTGGGAGGTGTGCTCGGCGAGGCGCTGGTGCCGCTCGCGGTCGTCCTCCCGGGCCTGGTGCTGCAGGACTCGTGGCGCTTCGTGTTCATGGCCGGCGGCCGTCCCGCGGCCGCGTGTGCCAATGACGGCATCTGGCTCGTGGTGCAGGTGCTCGCTCTGCTCGCGCTGACGGCCGGTGGTGGCCTCACGCTCCCGGCGATCCTCCTGGCGTGGGGGGTCGCGGCGAACCTGGCCGCGATCGTGGCCGGCTTCCAAAGTGGGCTCCGCCCCGATGTCGGTGCCGCGCGTGCATGGCTGGCCGCGCACCATGACCTCTGGCCACGCTTCACGGGTGAGTTCGTCGCACTGACCGGTTCCTGGCAGGTGGCGCTCCTCGGTCTGGGTGCGGTCGCAGGCCTCGACGCGGTCGGCGCGCTCCGCGCGGCGCAGCTCCTCGTCGGGCCGCTGAACGTCGCGTTCCTTGCAGTCCCGCTCGTTGCCGTTCCCGAGAGCCAGCGTCTGTGGCGCGCGAAGCGTGGTGAGCCGTTCGAGCACGCGGTCGTCGTGGCGTCGACGCTCACGGCGCTGGCCGTGGTCTGGGGTGCCGTCGTGAGCATGTTGCCGGCTTCGGTTGGGCACGATCTCCTCGGCGCCAGCTGGTCCGAAGCTCGAGACCTGCTCCCGGCGATCGCCGCGGTCATGGTGGGTGTGGGCATCACGCTCGGTGCGTTGTGCGCCCTGCGGGTGCTGGCCGCAGCACGCGACAGTCTCGTTGCCCGTGTCGTCAGCGCGTCCCTCGTGGTCGC
This sequence comes from Acidimicrobiia bacterium, assembly GCA_038321755.1. Classification (GTDB taxonomy): domain Bacteria; phylum Actinomycetota; class Acidimicrobiia; order IMCC26256; family PALSA-555; genus JALHSW01. The sequence goes on from JBBQFJ010000029.1 coordinate 8,975, forward strand.
CGCGGTGCTCGGCGGCGGCGCGCTCGCCGGAGCGACCGGGGCTGCCGTGGGTTGGGCGATCGCCTCGCTCTGCGGCGCTGCATGCTGGTGGTTCCGCCTGCGCATCGCGTGGCGACGTCACGAGTCGACGCCGTCGCTCAGTGCTCGCGCGGTCGCCGCGTGAGGGCGGCGGTGACTGCGGGCCGGGCGATGTCGACGCCTGCTCCGACCTCTGCTGCGACCTCTGCTCCGACCTCTGCTCCGACCTCTGCTCCGACGTCGGCACCGAGGCCGGTCCCGACTCGGCGCCGCCGGGTCCGGCACCGGCTCGGACGCTTGGTTCGGCGCACCCAGGGAGATCTGCGTCGCGCCCGGGGATCGGCCCGCCGCATCGCGCACGCACTCAGGGCGCCGCTCCGTCGGGTCCGGGTCGTGGCCGCACGCTCGACGGCAGTGCAGGCGGTGTACGTCTGGTTGCGGCGGCGGACGCTCGCCGGGCGCTGCACCGTCGTCCCGACCGACCGGCTGTTGCTCGGCGGCGTGAATCGCTTGAGCGCGCACGAATACGCCCGGCTCGCACACGAGCCGCTCTGGCCCTCGACGCGAGTGCTCGACGGTCCGCACGTCGATCTGCTGCGTCGAGCCCTCGGACGACCGACGGTGCCCGACGCCGAGCTCCTCGAGAGCGCGTACGTCGCGCACGCACGGACGTCGATCGCGCTGACCGGCGACTACTTCGGAGCGCACTCGGATGCCGAGGTGCTCGGGGTGGCGCGTGACTTCCTCGCGGCGGCGGGTGGTGCGGCCCCGACCGCGCGTCCTGGTCGGAGTCCGATCGGTGACCCGGTGCGGGTCAAGCGCGTTCGCCACTCCGACTGCTATCAGGTCGTCGACGGCCACCATCGCATCGCGGTCGCGATCGTCGGCGGAGGTACCGAGGTCGAGGTCGAGGTCGCGGTCGAGCGTGCGAAGGTCCTGACGCCGCTCCAAGAGATCGTGGAGCGGCTGTCGTGGACGTCGGGACGTCGCGAGCTCTATCAGCCGGTTCCCGCGCCCGAGCTCGAGCGAGCGTGGACCCTCGTCCGTCGATGCACCGATCGCCTGGACCTGATGAACAGCGCGCTCGACGCGCGCGCAGACATCCCGCGGCGAGCCTCGTACCTCGATGTCGGCTCGTGCTACGGCTGGTACGTCTCCGAGATGGGGGCGCGGGGGTTCGACGCACGCGGGGTGGAGCTCGATCCAGAGGCCATTCTGCTCGGCGAGACCGTCTACGGGCTGACGCCCGGGAGTGTGGTCCAGGGAGAGTGCTCGGCGTACCTCTCGACGCTCGACGCGCGCTTCGACGTCGTGTCGTGCTTCAGCGTGCTGCACCACTTCGCACTCGGGAACGGACCGTGCTCGGCTGAGGAGCTGCTCACCCGACTCGACCGCGCGACTGGTCGCGTCCTGTTCTTCGACACCGGCGAGGCCCACGAAGCCTGGTTCCGCGACCTCTTGCCCGAGTGGACTCCTGAGTTCATCGCGGCCTGGCTGCGCGAGCACTCGTCGTTCCGCGAGGTGATCGCGCTCGGCACCGACGCCGACGCGGTCGGCTCGTTCGCCGACAACTACGGCCGGACCCTGTTCTGCTGCTCCCGCTGACCACGCGCCGCGATCGGTGCAGCCGGAGGTCAGGTGATGGCGAGCATGCGCTCCAGTGCGACCTTGGCCCACTCGGTGGTGCGCTCGTCGACCACGATCTGATTGACGGTCGTCCCCGCGACGAGCGACTCGAGGCACCACGCGAGGTGCGGCTCATCGATGCGGAACATCGTGGCGCACGGGCAGACGAGCGGGTCGAGGGAGACCACGGTCTTGTCGGGGTTCTCGGCTGCGAGCCGCTGCACCATGTGGATCTCGGTGCCGATGGCGAGCGTCGACCCGGCCGGCGCGGCGGTGACCCACTCGAGGATGCGTTCGGTCGAGCCCACCTTGTCGGCGAGCTCGGCCACCTCGTGCATGCACTCGGGGTGGACGATGACCTCACCATCCGGGTGCTCGGCGCGGAACGCCTCGATGTGCTTCGGTTGAAAGCGCTGGTGGACGGTGCAGTGACCCTTCCAGAGGAGGATCTTCGCTTCCTTCACGTCACGATCCTCGAGCCCCCCGAGGTCGCGATGCGGGTTCCACACGCGCATGTGCGACTCGTCGTACCCCATCTGGAACCCGGTGTTGCGTCCGAGGTGCTGGTCGGGGAAGAAGAGCACGCGGTCGCCGCGCTCGAACGCCCACTCGAGCGACGCCCGTGCGTTCGACGACGTGCACACCGAGCCACCGTGCTCACCGACGAACGCCTTGAGCGCCGCCGACGAGTTCATGTAGGTGATCGGGACGACCCTTTCGATGTCGGTGATCGCTGCGATCTCGGCCCACGCCTCCTCGACCTGGTCGATGTCGGCCATGTCGGCCATGGAACAACCGGCGTTGAGGTCGGGGAGGATCACCCGCTGGTGATCGGCCGTGAGGACGTCGGCCGCTTCGGCCATGAAGTGCACGCCGCAGAACACGATGGTGTCGGCCTCGTCGTGCTCGGCGGCCCACTGCGCGAGCTTGAACGAGTCACCGCGCAGGTCCGCCCAGCGGATCACCTCGGGGCGCTGGTAGTGGTGACCGAGGATGAGCAGGCGGTCGCCGAGCTCGTCCTTCGCGGCCTGGATCCACGACGCGAGGTCGTCGGGGCTCGCGAGGGTGTAGCGGTCCGGGAGCGGAGCCTGAAGTCGCAGCATGTCGTGGCACCTCACGCTTGGTACCTGATGGGTGCGGGCCCGGTCGTGGCCGGCGGGGACAGCCTGGTCGCCCACCGCGGGGATGTCGGCCCCGGGTCCGAAGTTGTGACCGGGGACTTCCAGGCCCGGCCTTCTCCGATCATAACGCCGGGGCGTCCGGATCTGATTCCCAGCCGAGCGGACCTCGCACGGGGAGCGGGATGGGACACTGGAGGGGTGCAGCGCCCCGAAGCAGGCTCGATCCCCACCACGCCGGGGTCGTACCAGTTCAAGGACCCGACGGGCCGCGTCATCTACGTCGGCAAGGCGAAGAACCTCCGGAGCCGACTTTCGAACTACTTCGGCCCGCCCGACTCGCTCCTGCCCCGAACCCGTCAGATGGTCGCGGTCGCCGAGACGGTGGAGTGGATCGAGGTCAGCAACGAGGTCGAGGCGCTGTTCCTCGAGTACAACCTCATCAAGACGCATCACCCGCGATTCAACATCCGCTACAAGGACGACAAGTCCTACCCGTACCTCGCGGTGACGCTCGACGAGGAGTGGCCGCGCGCCATGGTGATGCGCGGCAAGAAGCGCAAGGGTGTGCGCTACTTCGGCCCGTATGCCCACGCGTACGCCATCCGCGAGACCCTCGATCTGCTGCTCCGAACGTTCCCCATCCGGACGTGCACCAGCGCCAAGTTCGACCGCCACAAGCGGCTCGGGCGACCGTGCCTCTACGCACACATCGAGAAGTGCGCGGCGCCCTGCGTCGCCGACATCAGCAAGGCCGAGTACGACCAACTCGTCAGCGAGCTGATCTCGTTCCTCGACGGTGAGACCGCACCGGTCGTCGCACGGCTCGAGCGGCACATGCGCGAAGCCTCGGACGAGCTCGAGTTCGAGCGAGCGGCGCGCCTGCGCGACCAGCTCACCTCGGTGCGCAAGGCCATCGAGCGTCAGCAGATGGTGGCAGCCAAGGAAGAGGACTTCGACGTGATCGGCCTCGCCGAGGACGAGCTCGAGGCATCGATCCAGCTCTTCTTCGTCAGGAAGGGCCGAGTCGTCGGGCGGCGGGGCCTGGTCGTCGACAAGGTCGAAGACCTGGACACCCCGGCGCTGGTCGAGCGGACCCTCGAGCAGCTGTACGCCGGCGCACCACCGGAGGACGTCCCGCGTGAGGTGCTCGTCCCGGTGCCTCCCGCCGACCTCGTGTTGGCCGAGGCCTTTCTCGCCGAGGTGCGCGGGGCGCGCGTCGGGGTGCGTGTCCCGCAGCGAGGGGAGAAGCGTGAGCTGCTCGCGACCGTGACGCGCAACGCCACCGAGGCGTTCACGCAGCACAAGCTGAAGCGAGCCTCCGACCACAACGCGCGCGCACGAGCGCTCACCTCCCTCCAGGACGCGCTCGGCCTGCCCGATGCGCCGCTGCGAATCGAGTGCTTCGACATCTCGAACCTGCAGGGCACCGAGATCGTCGGGTCGATGGTCGTGATGGAGGACGGGCTCGCGAAGCGCTCCGACTACCGACGCTTCAAGGTGCGTCACCAGGACGGACAGGACGACTTCGCGGCAATGGAAGAAGTGCTCACCCGCCGCTTCAAGCGCTACCTCGACGAGCGCGACGAGGGAGCGCGGGCCGGAAAGCGATTCGCCTATCCGCCGAACCTGCTCGTCGTCGATGGTGGGCGAGGCCAGCTCAACGTCGCCGTGCGGGTGCTCGAAGAGCTCGGGCTCGAGGAGATCCAGGTCGCGTCCCTCGCGAAGCGCCTCGAGGAGGTCTACCTCCCCGATCGCCCCGACCCCGTCCGCATCGCGCGCGACTCGGAGGCGCTGTACCTCTTGCAGCAGGTGCGGGACGAAGCACACCGCTTCGCGATCACCTACCACCGCACGTTGCGCGACAAGAAGGCGACGCAGTCGGTGCTCGACGAGGTCGTCGGCCTCGGCCCGACGAGGCGAACCCGCCTGCTCCGGGAGTTCGGGTCGGTGAAGAAGCTGCGGGATCTGTCGGAGGACGACCTGCTCGCGCTTCCCTGGCTGCCCGATGCTGTTGGTCGCGCGCTGCACGAGCGCCTGCACAGCGGCTCCCCGGCACCGGGCGGTCGGGCATGATCTGGGTTCGCCATGCTTGACCTCACGATCGTCACCGGGATGTCGGGCGCCGGGCGGTCGTCCGCGGCCGACGCACTCGAGGATCTCGGCTTCTTCGTCATCGACAACCTGCCGCCGGCGCTGATCCCGAAGGTGGCCGAGCTCGCCAGTGGCGGTGGGCGACCGTCGAGCTATGCCCTTGTCGTCGATGTGCGTTCGGGTGCGTTCATGCACGACCTCGAGGCCGCGCTGGGCGACCTCCGCTCGACCGGCGCGCGCACTCGGATCCTGTTCCTCGATGCCGCCGACGAGGTGCTCGTGCGCCGGTTCGAGGCATCGCGGCGCCGCCACCCGCTCGCCGAGGCCGACGGGATTGCCGACGGGATCTCGCGCGAGCGCGTGCTCCTCGGTGAGCTCAAGGGCCAAGCCGACCTCGTCCTCGACACGACGAACCTGAACGTGCACGAGCTGCGCGACCGGCTTCGGGTGCTGTTCGGCGCAGGCGAACCCGAAGCTGGTGAGCTCCAGACGAGCGTCGTGTCGTTCGGCTACAAGCACGGCGTCCCCGTCGACGTCGACCTGCTGTTCGACTGCCGATTCCTCCCGAACCCGCACTGGGTCGATCGGCTGCGCCCGCTCTCCGGGACTGATGCCGAGGTTCGGGAGTACGTCCTCGAACAAGACGAGGCCGGGCCGTTCCTCGACGAGCTCCGGCGCCTCTTCGCGCTGCTCCTCCCGGCCTACGTGCGCGAGGGCAAGGCGTACCTCTCGATCGGGGTCGGCTGCACGGGGGGCCGCCATCGGAGCGTCGTGATCGCGACCGAGCTCGCCCAGATCCTGCAGGAGCTCGGGTTCGCCGCTCGGTTGCATCATCGGGACGTCGACCGTGACTGACCGCCCGCGGGTTGTCGCGCTCGGCGGTGGGCACGGCCTCGCGGCGGTGCTCCGAGCCGTCGAGCGCTACGCGGGCTCGATCATGGGTGTGGTCAGCGTGGCCGACGACGGCGGGTCGAGCGGTCGCCTCCGTCGAGATCTCGATGTCGTGCCTCCGGGGGACCTGCGGACCTGTCTGGTCGCGCTCGCCGCGCCCGACAACGTGTGGAGCGCCGCGTTCGAGCACCGGTTCGGTGGCGCCGAGCTCGGCGGCCACGCACTCGGAAACCTCGTGCTCGTCGGCCTCACCGAGACACTCGGCGACGTCGGACGTGCGCTCGACGAAGCAGGTCGGGTGCTCGGCGCCACCGGGCGGGTGCGTCCGGCGACCGTCGACCACGTGGTCCTGAAGGCCCAGATCGAGGAAGGCGGGCCAGGGGGAGTCGCGTCCTCCGTCGAGGGTCAGGTCGCGGTGATGCAGCACCGAGGTCGGATCCGGAGCGTCGAGCTGGTGCCCGCCGACGCCCGCGCGCACCCGGACGCGATCGCGGCGATCGCGGCTGCTGACCAGATCGTGCTGGCGCCCGGCTCGCTCTTCACGAGCCTGCTCCCGGTCCTCGTGGTCCCGGAGATCCGTGACGCGATCCGAGGAGCGGCAGGGCAGGTGGTGCAGGTCTCGAACCTGGAGCCCCAGGTCCCCGAGACCGAGGGCCTCGACGCCGTCGACCATCTGCGGGCCGTCCTCGATCCATGGTCGAGGGTGGATGTGCTGCTCGCGCCGACCGATGGTCGGCTCCGGGCCGACGAGGCGGGAGTGCGGGCATTGGGGGTGCGGCCCGTCTGCACGCCCCTGGCCGAGCCCAACGGGCACCGGCACGATCCAGTGGAATTGGCGCAAGCACTCGCCGATCTGCTGGAGTCCTGAGTACTCCACACCAGGAGATCGGTCTTCACGAATGAGGGGCGCATGAGCGTTCGAGTGGGAATCAACGGTTTTGGGCGCATCGGGCGCTCGTTCACCCGGGCTTTGATCGCTCGCGGCGCGTCCGCGGGCGTCGAGCTGGTGGCGGTGAACGACCCGATGGGGGATGCCCACACCGCGTCGTTCCTCCTCAAGCACGACTCCGTCGGGGGGACGCTCCACCATGACGTGAAGGCCACTGAGCAAGGCTTCAGCGTCGATGGCAAGGAGATCCGCAAGCTCGAAGTGATGGACCCCGCCGAGATCCCGTGGGCCGAGCACGGTGTCGAGGTCGTCATCGAGTCGACGGGGCTCTTCACCGCTCGTGAGAAGGCAGCCGGCCACCTCGTCGGGGGTGCCAAGCGCGTGATCATCTCGGCCCCGAGCGGCGATGCGGACGCGATGATCTGCATCGGCGTGAACGACAGCGTGTTCGACCCGGCCGCGCACACCGTGATCTCCAACGCATCGTGCACCACGAACTGCCTGGCGCCGATGGCGAAGGTCCTCAACGAGCGGTTCGGCATCGAGCGTGGGCTGATGATGACGGTGCACGCGTACACGAGCGATCAGTCGCTCCAGGACCTCGCGAAGCCGACGCGCTCGGGGAAGCCCGACCTGCGCCGGATGCGCGCGGCAGCGCTCTCGATCATCCCCAGCACCACGGGGGCCGCAAAGGCGATCGGCAAGGTGCTCCCCGAGCTCGACGGCCGCCTCGACGGTACGTCGCTCCGGGTCCCGACGGCCACCGGCTCGATCACCGACCTGACCGCCGAGCTGAAGACCAGTGCGTCCGTCGACGAGCTCAACGCAGCGTTCCTGGAGGCGTCGAACGATGCGTCCTACCAGCGGGTGCTGGAGTTCAGCGACGAAGAGCTGGTCTCGGCCGACATCGTCGGCAACCCGGCGTCGTGCATCTTCTCGTCGGTCGACACGATGGCGAACGGTCCGCTCGTGAAGGTGCTCGGCTGGTACGACAACGAGTGGGGCTACTCGAACCGTCTCGTCGACCTGTCCGCCTTCGTCGGCGGGCGCTGATCCCCCTGGCGACGATCCCCCTGGCGACGATCCCTCGGCTCGAAGACCTCGCGCTCGAGCCCGGCGCGCGCGTCCTGGTGCGCTTCGACTTCAACGCGCCTCTCCGCGACGGGCGGGTCGATGACGATCTGCGCATCGCGACGGCGCTACCGACGATCCAGTGGCTGCGTGACCGGGGCGCCGTCGTCGTGACCTGCGGGCACCTCGGCCGGCCGAAGGGGAAGGTCGATCCGACGCTCTCCATGGCGCCGGTGGCCGAGCGACTCAGCGAGCTGCTCGACACCGAGGTGGTGCTCGTGCCTGCGGTCGTCGGCCCCGACGTCGATGCCGCACTCGCGGCGCTCGAGCCCGGTGACGTCGCGATGCTCGAGAACCTCCGGTTCGAGGCAGGGGAGACCGACAACGACCCCGCCTTCGCGGCGCGCCTCGCGGACGGCTTCGACGCCTACGTCAACGATGCGTTCGGTGCGTCGCACCGCGAGCACGCGTCGATCGTCGGCCCGCCGGGGGTGCTCCCGAGCGCCGCTGGCCGCCTGTTCGAGCGCGAGGTGGAGGTGCTGACCCGTCTGCTCGAAGCGCCGGCCCGGCCGTTCGTTGCCGTGCTCGGCGGTGCGAAGGTGAGCGACAAGCTCGGGGTGATCGAAGCGCTGCTCGACCGCTGCGACACCATCCTCGTCGGTGGTGCCATGGCATTCACGTTCGTCGTGGCGCGAGGCGGGGAGATCGGCGATTCGTTGGTCGAGCCCGATCGAGTCGAGGTGTGCCGGCAGCTCCTCGAGACCGGACGCGTCCGCATCCCGACCGACGTCGTGATCGCCCAGGAGATGGCGGCGGACGCCGAGACTCGAGTGGTCCCTGTCGACGCGATCCCCCCCTTTTGGAAAGGTCTCGACATCGGACCGGAGACCGCGACGGCATTCGCCGGCGAGGTCCGCGCCGCGCAGACGGTGCTCTGGAACGGACCGATGGGCGTGTTCGAGCTCGAGCCGTTCGCCGAAGGCACGCGAACGGTTGCGGAGGCCGTCGCCGAGAACGAGCACTTCACCGTGGTCGGCGGTGGTGACAGCGCCGCTGCGATCAGACAGATGGGGTTCGCTGACCGCGTGAGCCACGTGAGCACCGGCGGCGGCGCGTCACTGGAGTTCATCGAACAGGGCGACCTGCCCGGGCTCGCGGCACTCCGCGCAGCAGGTGCGCGGTAGCGCACACGAACGCACCGAGAAGAGGGAACAATCATGGCCACGTCGAGACGCCAGCCGATCATCGCGGCGAACTGGAAGATGCACCACGATCACCTCGTCGCCATCCAGGTGGTGCAGAAGCTCTCGTACCGCCTCGAGAAGGAGGACTACGAGGAGTGCGACGTGGTGATCTGCCCGCCATTCACCGACCTGCGCACGCTCCAGACCCTGATCGAGAGCGACAAGATCCCGCTCGCGCTCGGTGCGCAGAACTGCCATTGGGAGGAGACTGGTGCGTTCACCGGCGAGGTCAGCCCAGCGATGCTCAAGAAGCTCATCGTCGAGTACGTGATCGTCGGGCATTCGGAGCGTCGGCAGCTCTTCGGTGAGACGGACGAGATGGTGAACCAGAAGCTCCGCGCGGTCCTCAAGCACGAGATGACGCCGATCGTCTGCGTCGGCGAGACGCTCGAGGAGCGCGAAGCGGGCCAGACCGAGGCGCGAGTCGACGCGCAGACCCGTGCGGCGTTCCAGGGCGTGAAGGCCGCGGTCGCGGGGCGGTGCGTCCTCGCGTACGAGCCGATCTGGGCGATCGGCACCGGGCGCAATGCCACGCCCGACGACGCGAACGAGACGATCGGTGCCATTCGCGGCGTCCTGCGCGACCTGTACGGCGCCACTGCCGATGCGGTCCGCATCCAGTACGGCGGCAGCGTGAAGCCGGGCAACATCGCCGAGCTGATGAAGATGCCGGAGATCGACGGTGCGCTCGTGGGCGGCGCGTCACTCGAACCCGATGACTTCGCCCGGATCGTGCAGTACCGGGCGTGAAGGTACAATCTCGGCCGTGAACGCCTTCAACGCCGTCCTCATCGTCCTGTGCGTGGGCTCCGCTCTCGCACTGATCTTCCTGGTCCTGCTCCACTCGGGGCGTGGCGGCGGCCTCTCCGACATGTTCGGTGGGGGCTCGCTCGGAGGCTCATCGGCTGGATCGACCGTGGTGGAGCGCAACCTCGACCGTCTGACGGTCCTCACCGCGGTGATCTTCCTCTTCTCCACGGTCATCCTGGCGCTCGCGCTCCAGCCGTCCTGAGTCAGGTCCCGGACAGGGACCTCACCGGTTGCGTTCTCGGGCACTTGGGCCGGGTTCCGCCCACAGCGGCGCCGACACCCGTATGCTGCTGAGCACTTACCGAGCGGTAACCGAGGGGGTTGCGGTGCAGGGTCGATCGAAGAAGCGCGGTCTGTTGGCCGTCGTGGCGTTGGTGTGCGTATCGGGATTGGTGGCCGCGACGCCGGTTGGCGCGTCGTCGCCGGCCGCGACGCACGAGCGGGTGCATCACCAGAGCTCTGGGGGCACGTTGCTCATCGCGGCCGAACAGGAGCTGGCGACCGCGAACTGGATCAGTAGCGCCGCCGGTTCGTCGTGGGGCGTGTGGACCCTCGGGACCCAGACCTTGCCGCAGGCCTTCGACGTGACCTCAGACGGGGAGTACACACCGGGCGGGGTCCTCGCGGGCGAGCCCGAGCTGTCGCCCGGACCTCCGCAGGTCGTGACGTACCGCATCAACCCGGCTGCGGTGTGGAGCGACGGTCAGCCGATCACCTCGGCCGACTTCGAGTACCTGTGGAAGCAGATCTCGACGGGCAAGGACATCTACGACTCGACCGGCTACACCTCGATCGCGAGCATCGATACGACCGACCCGAAGACGGCAGTCGTGACCTTCAAGGAGCCGTACGCGGCGTGGAAGGACCTCTTCGGTGGGTTCTACTTCCTCGTGCCGAGCCACCTGCTCGAGGGGAAGAACCTGAACGCCGCGATGAAGGACGGGTACGCGTTCTCGGGCGGCCCGTGGAAGCTCGCGGGTGGCAAGGCCGGATGGAAGAAGGGCAAGAGCATCACGCTCGTGCCGAACGACGCGTACTGGGGCACCAAGCCGACGATCAAGAAGGTGGTGTTCCAGTTCATCGTCGAGTCCGCGGCCGAGACGCAGGCGGTGAAGACCGGTCAGGTCACGGCGGCGTACCCGCAGCCCCAGGAGGGGATCCTCGACGAGTTCGACCAGAACTCTGACCTCACCTACCTCTTCAAGCCGGGCAACGAGTACGAGGCGTTCTGGATCAACGCCAAGAACCCGCCGCTCGATTCGCAGGCCGTCCGGTCCGCGATCATGTACGCGACGGACCGTCAGGCGATCGTGGACGCGACCCTGAAGCCCGGCGTGCGCGAGGGCGAGGTGCTCCAGGGCTTCGTGCTCCCCACGTTCCCGGCGTTCTACACCCCGGCCTTCGCGGACGCGGGCTACACCAAGACCGCGAATCTCGACAAGGTCAACGAGGTCATGACCGGCGACGGCTGGGCCAAGAACGGTGACGGGATCTGGGAGAAGAGCGGCCAAGCGGCTGCCTTCTCGATCCAGACCACCGCCGGCAACGAGGCGCGCGAGCTGAGCGAGCAGCTGTGGCAGAGCCAGCTCCAGACGGCCGGCTTCGACCTCACCATCGACAACAAGAGTCCGGACGTCCTGTTCGGCGTGAACGGTCCGAAGGGCAAGTTCGAGGTCGCGGAGTACGCCACGGTCGGCACCCCCGACCCCGGCGTGTGCATCCTCTTCTGCTCGGCGAACATCCCGACCAAGAAGAACGGCTTCGTCGGCCAGAACTGGACCCGCACCGACAACGGGGACGTCGACACGACGTGCACCGCCGTCGACAACACGCTCGACGAGACCGCACGGACCGCGGCGTCGAAGCAGTGCCAGGACGCACTCGCGGCTGACGTGTCCTCGATCCCGCTCTACCAGAAGGGCAACGTCTTCGTCTGGGACAAGACGAAGATCAGCGGGCCGCTCGCCGTGAACGCCCAGCTGGGGCCCTTCTACAACATGAACCTCTGGACGTACTCGGGCTGAGCGAGGGTCGTCGCACACGCTGATGCAGGAGGGCCCGACCGAACGCGGTCGGGCCCTCCGCGTCGGCTGCTGGGAACGGGGACGGGGGTGAGGCGAGTTCGATGGCGAAGTACGTGCTGCGCCGAGTGCTCTATTCGATCCCGGTCCTGATCCTTGCGTCCATCCTGATCTTCGTGCTCGTACGTGAGTTCGGCACCGATCCGGCGCGCGCGCGTTGCGGCGCCTCGCGCGACAAGACGTGCATCCCGCGCGTGGAGAAGCAGCTGGGGCTCGACAAGTCGTTGCCCGTTCAGTACGTCGATTACATGACCGACTTCGTGCAAGGGCAGTGGGGCGACAGTCAGCGCACGGGCCAGTCCGTCGCCGACTCGATCCAGCGCGATCTCTGGGACACGAGCCAGCTCGCGTTCTGGGCCGTGCTCTTCTCTGGCGGCATCGCGGTCGCGGTCGGGGTCTACTCCGCGAGCAAGCCGTACTCGCCCGCGGACTACACGTTCACCGGGCTCGCCTTCGCCGGCGTCGCGATGCCGACGTTCTGGTTCGGGCTGCTGATGATCCAGTACTTCACCTACGAGCTCCAACAATGGACCGGCTCGGCCGACGTGCTGTTCCGGTCGATCCCCTTCGCGGAGGGGCCGCAGACCCCGCTGCAGTACTTCCAGGAGCTCGCGCTCCCGGTGTTCGTGCTGTCGATCCAGCTCGTTGCCGGGTGGAGCCGGTACCAGCGCTCCTCGATGCTCGAGGAGCTCAACAGCGACTACATCCGGACCGCGAAGGCGAAAGGACTGCGCCGTCGGAAGGTCATCTGGAAGCACGGCCTGCGCAACTCGCTGAGCGCGCTGGTGACGGTGATGGCGATCGACATCGGAGCACTCTTCGGCGGGCTGATCATCACCGAACGCGTCTTCTCGCGGCCAGGCATGGGAACCTTGCTCCTCACTGCGCTCCGGAACGGTGACACCAACATCCTTCTGCCGTGGATGCTCGTGACCGGGACGCTCATCATCATCTTCAACCTGATCGCGGACGTGATGTACGGCGTGCTGGATCCGAGGGTGAGGGTCTCATGACCCAACACGGAGGGTCGCGACCCGAGGACCGGCTCACGCACCAGGAGCGCGTGCGCGAGGCCCGGACCGGCGGTGTCGCCGTCGCGGGTAGCTCAGGGTTGTTCGACGTCGGCCTCGAGACCGAGGACACCACCGACCAAGGTGAACCAGTTCGTTCGCAATGGCGACTCGTGGGCCGGCGCTTCCTGCGCCACAAGCTGGCCGTCATCTCGTTGCTCATCCTGATCATCCTCGGTGGGATGGCGGTGTTCGCCGACGTGATCTCGCCGTACGAGTTCAACCCACAGCTCGATGCCGCGACCCTCAAGGGAGCGCGGCAATCGCCTTCGTCGGAGCACCTCGGGGGCACCGACAAGCTCGGACGCGACCAGTTCACGCGCGTGCTCTACGCACTCCAGAAGTCGCTGCAGGTCGGCATCGGGGTCGCGTTCATCTCGGTCGTGATCGGCGTGTTCGTCGGATCGCTCGCGGGGTTCTACGGCGGGTGGATCGATCAGCTCCTGATGCGCTTCACCGATCTGGTGCTCGTCCTCCCGGCACTCGCGGTGCTGCTGATCATGGCGAGCAACCCCGACCCCTCCTTCTTCGGTCTGATCGACTTCCCGCCTGCGACCACGGTCAACGGGATGATCATCGTCATCAGCATCCTCGGATGGATGCCGATGGCTCGGATCGTGCGCGGCGAGTTCCTCTCCTTGCGCGAGAAGGAGTACGTCGAGGCTGCACGTGCCGCCGGTGCGCCGGCACGGCGCATCATCTTCCGCCACCTCCTCCCGAATACGCTCGGCTCCATCGTGGTGTTCGCAACCCTCGCCGTCGGTGCGGCGATCATCACGGAGGCGACGCTGTCGTTCCTCGGCGCCGGCATCCAGCTCCCCGACGTCTCGCTCGGCAACCTGATCTCCGATGCCGAGGACACCGTTGGCACCGACCTTGCGTACCTCATCATCGTTCCAGGCCTGGTTCTGTTCCTCGTCGTGCTGTGCGTGAACTTCGTCGGCGACGGCTTGCGCGATGCGCTCGATCCACGGGCGGTGAAATGACCGACGCTCTGCTCGAGGTCGACGACCTGCGCGTCGAGTTCGGCACGGAAGACGGCCTCGTCACCGCGGTGAACAGCGTGAGCTTCTCGGTGCGCCCCAACGAGACGTTGGCGATCGTGGGTGAGTCCGGCTCAGGTAAGAGCGTCAGTGCGCTGTCGGTGATGGGGCTCATCGAGAAGCCGGGTCGGATCGCGAACGGTGAGCTGACGTTCGCGGGACGCTCGTTGCGCTCGCTCTCGGACGCCGAGTACCGCAAGCTCCGCGGTGGCGACCTCGCGATGATCTTCCAGGATCCGTTGTCGTCGCTGAACCCGGCGTTCCGGGTCGGCGATCAGATCGCCGAGGCGTTGCTCACCCACACGTACACGAAGAAGGACGCGGCGCGCCGGCAGGCCGCCGTGCTGCTCGACAAGGTGGGCATCCCGCAAGCGGGGGATCGTGCGCGCGACTATCCGCACCAGTTCTCGGGTGGCATGCGTCAGCGCGCCATGATCGCGATGGCGATCGCGAACAAGCCGAAGCTGCTCATCGCCGACGAGCCGACAACCGCACTCGACGTCACGATCCAAGCGCAGGTGCTCGAGGTGTTACGGCTCGCGCAACGTGAGACGAACGCGGCGATGTTGCTGATCACGCACGATCTCGGCGTCGTTGCCGGCATGGCGGATCGAGTCGTCGTGATGTACGCCGGCCGCATCGTGGAAGAGGGATCCCTCGACGATCTCTTCTACGAACCTCGACACCCGTACACGCTCGGGCTCCTGAACTCGTTGCCACGACTCGACTCGGATCGACGCCAACCCCTCCGCACGATCCCGGGAACGCCCCCGAGCGTCCTGAACCTTCCAGCGGGCTGCGCGCTCGCGCCGCGCTGCCCGTACGTGCAGGACCATTGTCGGGAGGAGCGACCCGAGCTCGAGTCCGTCGAATCGGCGACGCATCGGTCGGCGTGCTTCCGATCTTCCGAGCTGCCGGCGCTCGTCGCCGCCGAGGTCGCGGCCGGATCGGTGTCGCCGACATGAGCGAGCCGCTGCTCGAGGTCGAGCACCTCGTCAAGCACTTCGAGGTCAAGCAGGGCTACTTCGGTGGTGACGGGGGACTGGTGCACGCGGTCGACGATGCGTCGTTCACGGTCGCTCGCAACGAGACGCTCGGGCTCGTGGGCGAGTCCGGCTGCGGGAAGTCGACGACCGGTCGGCTCGTCCTGCGCCTCCTCGAGCCGACGTCGGGGTCGATCCGCTTCGACGGCACCGAGATCCAGTCATTGCGGGGCCGCGCCTTGCGGGACCTTCGTCGTCGGATGCAGATCGTGTTCCAGGACCCGTACGCGTCCCTGAACCCACGGATGCGTGTGCAGGAGATCCTCGCGGAGCCGCTCCTGATCCAGGGGCGACGCAAGGAGGTCAACGAGCGAGTGCCCGAGCTGCTCGACATGGTCGGCCTGCGCTCGGAGCACGCGGCTCGGTATCCGCACGAGTTCTCCGGCGGCCAGCGTCAACGGATCGGCATCGCGCGGGCGCTTGCCCTCGAGCCGGAACTCGTCGTGCTCGACGAGCCGGTGTCGGCGCTCGACGTCTCGATCCAGGCGCAGGTCCTGAACCTTCTCGCCGAGCTCCAGGAACGACTCGGCCTCGCGTTCCTCTTCATCGCGCACGACCTCTCGGTGGTTCGTCACATCTCGGATCGAATCGCGGTGATGTACCTCGGCAAGGTCGTCGAGATCGGCCCTGCCGCCGACATCTACGCGGGTGCGGGGCACCCCTACACCCAGGCGCTGCTCTCGGCGGTGCCGGAGCCCGACCCGCGACGCGAGCGTGCTCGTCAGCGGATCGTTCTCCAGGGCGATCTGCCGAGCCCCATCGATCCGCCGAGCGGCTGTCGCTTCCGGACGCGGTGCTGGAAGGCCGAGGACATCTGCGCGACCGAAGAGCCGGAGCTGAAGGATCGCGGGCAGGGGCATCCGGTGGCGTGTCACTTCGCCGACGTCACCGTGAGCGCGTAGGGCACGAGGGTGCTGTCCGAACGGCGCGACGGGCAAAGGAGTTTCGAGGGTCTTGGCTACACTCTCCGCTCCACGTCGGAGTGGCGGAATCGGCAGACGCGCTAGCTTGAGGGGCTAGTGCCCGAAAGGGCGTGGGGGTTCAAGTCCCCCCTCCGACACGAAATACATGCAGCAACAAGCAGCCCGGTCGGCGGGCGAGTCGGGTGCGTCTCGGCCTTTGCTGGCCATGCGACGAATGGGCGGATTGGCCTGGCTCGGGGTGGTTGTCGCGGGGTTCGGGTGGTGGTCTCGGCGATTGGCTCCTTCCTTATACATACCCACCCCAAAACGGGTCCCGGTCGCCAAGGTTTCCGCGATTCGCTCAGCCGGTCTTGGTCGGCGGTCTGTGACTGGCGTCGAGCGATTGCGTCAGGGCTTTCCGGATCTGCGCGATTGATGGTGAGCCTTCGATGCCGTGTTCGGTGCGGAACATCCGGCATGCCAGTCCGATTGCGTCCCCGGGGGTGGCGAACGGATCGACGCCGTTGATGACGATCGTCGGTGAGCCTCGGAACTCGATCGCGTTTGCTTGGTCGGTCGAGGTGACTTGCCGGTAGGTGACCAGCGCTTTCTCGATCCCGACCTCGTGGAGGGCCTCGGCGACGCGGTCGTCGGCGATCTTCCAGTTGGGGCAGTCGTCGAAGTAGCGGATCTCAATGTTCATGGTCAGGTTCTGGTGGCGGTGATGGTGCCGGTGACGTCGCAGGCGGCGGCGAGGGTGTTGTAGATGGTGCTGTGGCGTTGGATGTTGCGGTGGAGGAGGTCGACGCGGTGGTCGGGTTCGTCGGTGACGACGGTGAGGACGTAGGTGATCCGAGCGATCTTGGGCGGGCTGTCTTCGCGTTGGGCCTGCACCTCCACGGATGCGCTCTCGAACTGGAACGGGAGGAGCTCGCCCAAAATCACCCCGACCGACGGGGCATCCGGGCCGGGCGGCGGCCTCTCGCCACTGCCGTGGTGTGGGGGGGCGCGCTCGGACCCGTGCTCCTCGTCGCCGGCCTAGCCCGCATCCCCGCGGCCACCGGGTCGCTCCTGTTGAACTTCGAGCTCGTCGCCACCCTGACGATCGCCGCGCTCGTGTTCCGTGAGCATCTCGGTCGCCGGCTCGTGCTCGCCGCAGGTCTCATCGGCGTGGCCGGGGTCCTGCTGGTGAGGCAGCCCGGCGTCGCGTTCGACGTGGGGGCCTGTTCATCATCGGGGCGTGTGTGTGCTGGGGGATAGACAACAGCGTCACTGCCCGCATCGACCAACTCAGCCCGGAGCAGATCACTTTCACCAAGGGGCGCCGTCGCCGGGAGCGTCAACGTCATCCTCGGCCTGGCCAGCCATCGCAGGCGCGGCCGGCATCGAGCCCCGACAGATCCTCGCCGCGCTGGCCATTGGGGCGCTGGCTCCGGCGCCTCGATCGCCCTGTGGGTCAAAGGCGCCCGGGACCTCGGCGCGCGCGGCCAGGTCGTCTTCGCGGCCGCCCCCTTCATCGGCGCGGTCGTGTCGTGGACCGTGCTCCACAAATCGATCTCGTTGGTCCAGGTTCTCGCGGTGCCGTTGGCCGCTGCGGGAGTGGCCCTGTCGCTGCGGACCAGCTACGAACACGCGCACCGGCACGCACCGCTTGACCACGTCGACGCCTGGCTCGCCTACGCCAGCCGCTCCAAGCTCACCCCGTTCGTGAAGCTCGCCCGCACCATCCGCACCTACCGGGCGTCGGTCGAGACTACCATCGAGTGGCGCCTCACCAACGGCATCGCCGAGTCCAACAACGCCTCCATCGGGCGGCTCCGCACCAACGCCCGCGGCCTCCACACCGCCCAAGCCTTCATCACCATGGTCATGCTCGGCCGAGCCGGCATCGGCCCCACCCTGCCCTGGGCCACCGCAGCCTGACGCCCGACAATCCCCCAATTCATCGGGCCTGCGAACGCCCGCACCCCGGCGCTCAGTTGTCGTCGTTCGAATCATCAGCGGTCGCCGGTGGCTCTCATCCGGGTCCAGCAGCACCGAGCCCAACGACCCTGAAGACCGGGAAGTCGGGAGCAACGCTTTCGAACTCTCCGACCGGTGCAGCCCGGCCGATCGGTACGTGCGGACGGGCCCCCGGCGCGACATCCAGGTATCTCTGCAGTATCGGAGCACGGTGTGACACCGGAACCTCGTGCAGCTCGACATCGTGTGTCGTGCCGTGACGGATCACTGCCCGCCCGTCGGCAGCGCGCACGTTGCGTACCCAGTTCGCGTCTTCACCAAGCATCGATACCAGGAACCACCCACCGCGGTAGTCGGCCAGCACTACTGGGAATGCAATCATCTTTCCGCTCGACCGACCCCGCACCTCAAGGACCACGTCGCGATCGCGCGCCATCTTCCCCGAGCCGTACTGACGTGCCCAGAACTGGTTCAACACTCGCGCAACGCGGCTGGGGCGATTGCCACGGTAGATCCATCGTTTCATCCCGTGGAACGGCCGCATCTTCGGGGAGCTGTACGTCACTGCACAAGCATGCCATGGCAACTCGTAAACCTCATCAGGCACAGCAGAGCCACCAAAAGCCTCCGATGGACCTCCGATGGCCGACCGTTTCGCGTCGACGTAGTCGTCGCAAGAGGTCGAGGTCGGGCATCGTCGTGACCGCCACGGTCGCACTTGGCATGCCGGGTCCGGTCGTCGAGATCAGTGCGGTTGCGGCGATGGTGCGCTGAGAACTCGGCCACTGGTTCGATGGTCGCGTGGGCTGACGCCGCGTTCTCGCTTGAATGCGGCGCTGAGGGCGAACGGGCCGCTGTAGCCGACCTGTCGGGCGACGGCGCCGAGGGTGGTGTCGGGGTCGAGCAGGAGGTCGGCTGCGATGTTGAGGCGCCGCTTGGTCAGGTAGGTCATCGGGGGTTCGCCGACGTGTTCGTTGAAGCGTCGGGCGAACGCTGCTCGCGACTGGCCGCTTGCCGCAGCGAGCTCGGCGACGGTCCAGGGATGGGCAGGGTTGTTGTCGAGCAGGGCGAGCGCCCGACCGACTATGGGATCGCGCTGGGCCCGGTACCAACGCGGCGTGTCGGCGTCCGGCCGGGCGAACCAGGCCCGCAGTGTGGCGATCACCAGCAGATCCAGGAGGCGGTCGAGCACGGCGGACTGTCCGGGTTCGTCCTTGACGACTTCATCGCCCAAGATCGGGATGAGCGGACAATCCCATTGGTCGCTCGCCATCGAGAGCATTGGTGGCAACGAACGCAAGAGGGACTCGCTCACGCTGCCCGCGGCCTCATAGGTGCCGACGAGCATCACCGTGGATCCCTTCGGATCGTTCCCCCAGGTGCGAACCCCGATGGACATCGCAGCGGCCATCGGGTCGCCGTCTCGTGACACGCAGTGCTGGCCCGGGTGGATCACCACGTCAGGAGAGCTCGCCGGGTCGTCGCCGACGGTGTAGTGATCGGGGCCACGCACGATGGCCACGTCGCCGGCGCCGAGCCGCACGCACTGGCCGCCGTCGGTCGTCACCGACGCCGAACCACGGGCCACCGCCAGCAGGGTGAGCGGTGCCTCGTCGACGATCCGAAGCGACCACGGCGGGTTCATCACGCAGCGGAGCAGGAACGCGGCGCGCGCACGCGGGCCGTCGAGCAGTGCGGTGAGGTCGTCCACGCCGGCCGAGCGTAGACGATGAAACATGAAAGTGAGCCGTTCAGCCATGGAATGTCCACACCGGGCCGGTCATCGTGGTCCTCATGGACAACGACAACCCCACCACCACCCCCACCACCCCCGCCCCCGCCACCTCGTTGGACCTGGACGAAGCGTCATGAGTACCTACGTCAGGGCCCTCACCATCATCAGCGCAGT
>JBBQFJ010000030.1:0-27857 GCA_038321755.1 Acidimicrobiia bacterium
CCTCGGGGCCGACCGCAGCCAGCCTCGCCCAGATCGGATGGGAGGTGCCCGTCGTCGCGAACTCGGCGCTCATGTTCGGGTACGTGCGCCCCGAGTGGCGCGACGGTTGGCGTGGGTGGGAGTACATCGACGGCGTTGCCGACGACAACGTGTTCCGCGAACGCCTCGCCGCGCTCGACCCGGCGAGCGCCGTCACGCCCGTGGGATGCGCCATGTTCGACATCGGTCGTCTCATCGGCGAGGCACTGGCCCGAACCGACCACCTCACCCGCGGCGGACTCCGAGACGCGCTCGAGCGCATCAAGCTCCTGCCGGCGACCTGCGGCGCGGAGGGCACGACGATGGGGTTCGGCCACTACGACCACGCCGCCCTCACGGGGCAGTACCTGGTGCTCCGGCAGTGGACGGACGGGGAGACGGTCCAGGTCTCGACGTAGCGGTCAGACCCTTGCACCACGCTTTCCGTCGCGATTCAGCGCGTCGGCTTCGATTCGCGCCCCGAGACCGCAGTTCCACCTGCGTGTATCGTGCCCGCCAACGCTCCGCGACTCGAGGCAAGGGGGGAGAGCCGGCGTGAACGCTCCTGCGTCGGTTCGCGACGCTGCGACTGCCCGCGACCGCGACGGGGTGGCGGTCCGACTCGAACGCGTGTCGAAGCACTTCGGCTCGGTCGTGGCGGTGGACGCCGTCGACCTCGAGGTGCGCGACGGCGAGTTCCTCACGATGCTCGGCCCGTCCGGGTCCGGCAAGACCACGATGCTCCGGATGATCGCCGGCTTCGAGCGCCCGACCTCGGGGCGGGTCGTCCTCCACGGCGACGACGTGACCGCCTGGCCGCCGTTCGATCGCGACGTGAACACGGTGTTCCAGGACTACGCCCTGTTCCCGCACATGTCGGTTGCGAAGAACATCGAATACGGCCTGCGGGTGAAACGGGTCGCTCGCGCGGAGCGCAGGCAGCGAGTCGCCGAAGCGCTCGACGTCGTCCGACTCGGCGGCTTCGAGGAGCGCAAGCCCGCACAGCTGTCCGGTGGCCAGCGCCAGCGCGTTGCGCTCGCACGGGCGCTCGTGAACCGCCCGAGGGTGCTCCTCCTCGACGAGCCACTCGCCGCGCTGGACCGCAAGCTGCGCGAGGAGATGCAGGTCGAGCTCAAGGAGATCCAGCAGCGCGTCGGGATCACGTTCGTCCTCGTCACCCACGACCAGGGGGAGGCGCTCACCATGAGCGACCGCATCGCCGTCTTCAACGAAGGACGCGTCGAGCAGGTCGCAGCTCCTGCGGAGATCTACGAGCACCCCAAGACGGCGTTCGTCGCCGACTTCGTCGGGACCTCGAACCTCCTCACCGGCGACGCCGCAGCAACCGTGCTCGGGTCGCCCGCGACGGTGACGATCCGACCGGAGAAGATCCGCATCGACGAGATCGATGGCGCCCTCGGCGACGGCGAGATCGCCGCGCCGGGAACCATCCACGACGTCCTCTACCTTGGCTCCGACACGCGCTACCGCGTGACGCTCGACGCGGGCGCGGAGCTCATCGTCGACCGGCAGAACCTCACCACGACCTCGACCGATGCGCTCGCCGACCGCGGCCGGCGCGTCCAGCTGGCGTTCCGGCGCGAGCACGTGCTCCCGCTCGTCACAAGCGCCTCCACAAACGCCCAAAGCACAACCGATCACAGGGACAACGACGAAGGGGAAGAATCATGAAGAAGCAGCTGTGGGCCGCGCTCGGCCTCGTTGTCGTGCTGACGGTCGTCACCGTCGGCCCGGCCGGGGCTCGCGTCGCTGCCCAAGGGAAGAACGAGGGCAAGGTGAGCATCCTTGCCTGGCCGGGGTACGCGGAAGACGGCTCGACGGACAAGGCGTATGACTGGGTCACGCCGTTCGAGAAGGACACCGGTTGCAAGGCGTCCGTCAAGACGTTCAACACGTCGGACGAGGCGTTCCAGCTGTTCGCGACCGGCCAGTACGACGTCGTGTCGGCCTCGGGCGACTCCGCGTTGCGCAGCATCGTGAACGGTGACACGGCTCCCATCGACCTCACCCGCCTGACCAACTACGCCGACCTCGCCGACTTCATGAAGGACCAGGCGTGGAACAGCTACAAGGGCAAGACCTACGGCGTCCCGCACGGATGGGGTGCGAACCTCCTCATGTGGAACGAGGACGTGGTGAAGCCGGCGCCGACGTCGTGGGGCGTCGTCTTCGACAAGAAGAACCCGTACTCGGGCAAGGTCACCGCGCCGGACAACCCGATCTACATCGCGGATGCTGCGCTCTACCTGTCGAAGACCCAGCCCGACCTGGGGATCACCAACCCGTACGCACTCGACAAGAAGCAGTTCAAGGCCGCGGTCGCGCTGCTGAAGCAGCAGAAGGCGAACATCGGTGAGTACTGGGACAGCGCGACGAAGGAGCAGGAGGCCTTCACCAAGGCGAGCAGCGTCGTCGGAGCCACGTGGCAGTACCAGGCCAACCTGGTGAAGGGCGACAAGGCCGCTCCCCCGGTGCAGACCCAGATCCCGACCGAGGGCGCCACGGCGTGGTCGGACAACTGGTTCATCCAGTCCGGCGCCAAGCACCCGAACTGCGCGTACGAGTGGATCAACTGGATCACCTCGCCGCCCGTGCAGTCGCAGGTCGCCGAGTACTTCGGTGAGGCCCCGGCGAACCTCAAGGCGTGCTCGCTCACGTCGAACGGTGGGTCGGAGCTCGGTGTTCCCATCACGGACGCCTCCGCACCGAACCACTGCACCGACTACCACGCCGAGGATCCGGCGTTCTACGAGCAGCTCTCGTACTGGGTCACTCCGACGACCAAGTGCCTCGACGGACGCACCGGCGTGAAGTGCGTTGCGTACAAGGACTGGTTGTCGGCCTGGGACCAGATCAAGGCCAGCTGACGGGAGGTCGTCGTCGATCGTGACGACGCCTGAGGGTGGGCGGGCCGGGCAACCGGTCCGCCCACCTCCGTCATCACCTTTGACCGACCCATGACCGCCACCCTCGAGGATCCCTCGAGCCCACCGTCGCCCCCGCCGTCCGGCGGACAGAGCGGCCCACCACCCGCCGGACCTCGTCGCCGCGCGGCTCGCTTCCTCGCGCGCCACCCGCGAGTCCGGCTGGGCATCACGCTCGGACCACCGTTCACCTGGCTCCTCGTCGTCTACATCGGCGCGCTCGCCGCGCTCCTCGTGACATCGCTCTTCTCGCTCGTCGACGACCCGACCGGGTTGCTCACGCGTCTCAACACGACCCTGACCCTCGACAACTACGAAAAGCTGTGGAACACCGCCGTCTACCGTGAGGTCGCGCAGCGGACGGTGCTCGCAGCGATCACGGTGACGGTCGTCGACGCGCTCCTGGCGCTCCCGATCGCGTTCTACATGGCGAAGGTCGCCTCTCCGTGGGCGAAGCGCGCGCTCGTGGTCGCCGTCACCATGCCCCTCTGGGCGGGCTACCTGGTCAAGGGCTACGCGTGGCGGGCGATCCTCGACCCGGGTGGCGGCGTCCTGAAGTCGGTGTTCGGGTCGAGCCCGGGCTTCGGCTCCACCAGCGCCATCATCGTCCTCTCCTACCTCTGGTTCCCGTACATGGTGATCCCGCTCTTCGCCGGGCTCGAACGACTTCCCGACTCGCTGCTCGAGGCATCGACCGACCTCGGCGCGAAGGCCGGTCGCACCTTCCGCAGCGTCGTGATGCCCCAGCTGCTGCCTGCGCTCGCCGCCGGATCGATCTTCACGTTCTCGCTGACGCTCGGCGACTTCTACATGAACCGGATCGTCGGCGGCACCAACGAGTACATCGGCAACATCGTCTACCGGAACTTCTCCGCCGACCTGCCGTTCTCCGCGGCGTACTCCATGGTTCCCGTCCTCATCATGGTGGTGTACCTCCTCGCGATCCGGCGCACGGGCGCGCTCGAGGAGCTCTGATGTACCTCTCGCGCCCCGCACGCCTCGCGCTCCGGTGCTTCGCGGGCCTCATCCTCTTCGTCCTCTACTTCCCGCTGGCGTACGTCGCTCGACTCAGCGTGAACACGGGCGTCAACTACGTGTGGCCACCGAAGGGCTGGACGCTCCAGTGGTGGGACGAGGCCATCCACGCGGACGGACCGCGCGAAGCGCTCCAGCACTCGCTGCAGACGGCTGCATGGGCCACCGCCGTCGCACTGCTCCTCGGCACACTCGCGGCGTTCGCGCTCTCTCGCCACCGGTTCTTCGGTCAGGGCTCTGTGAGCCTCGCCATCGTGCTCCCGATCGCGCTCCCCGGCATCGTGACCGGCATCGCACTGCTCTCCGCGTTCCAGCGCGTCGGGATCGAGCTCTCGTTCAGCACCCTGGTCGTCGCGCACGCGACGTTCTGTGTCGTGATCGTCTACAACAACGTCGGCGCTCGCATGCGCCGCATGGAGGGCAACCTCGAAGAAGCGTCTGCCGACCTCGGAGCCGACGGCATGCAGACGTTCCGGTACGTGACGTTCCCACTCATGCGCTCCGCGCTGCTCGCCGGCGGACTGTTGGCCTTTGCGCTGAGCTTCGACGAAATCGTCGTCACGACGTTCACGGTCGGCGCGGGCTACAAGACCCTTCCCATCTGGTTCGCCGAGAACTTCGCGCGGCCGAACGCGATCCCGATCGTGAACGTGGTCGCGACATTCGTGGTCATCGTCTCGATCATCCCGGTGTACTTCGCGCAGCGACTCGTGGGCGGAGCGCACGCAACCGGGGAGACGGCCCCCTAAGCCGACTTGCGTACTCGCTTCTTCGCCTTCGCAGGCGCCGCGTCGCCTTCGGCCGCGGGCGGGAGCTCGTCCTCTTCGGCGCCACCTTCCACACCTTCCTTGCTGCCCGCTCGCGCGAGGCTCGCCTCGAGCGCGGCCATGAGGTCGAGCACCTTGCCGGCATCCTCGGCAGCAGGCTCGGCGACGATCTCTTCCCCGGCGGCCTTGCGGTCGATCAGGTCCTGGAGCTGCTCGCGGTAGGAGTCGCGGTACCTCTCCGGCTCGAAGTCGGTCGCGAGCGCGGCGACGAGCTGCTTCGCCATCTCGCGCTCGCGCTCGGTGAGCTCGGACTGATCGGCGTCGTCAGGGAGGACCGACGACGGCGGCAGCACCTCGTCGGCGAAGCGCATCGTCTCCACGCACAGCACACCATCGAGGGGACGGATCGCGACGAGGCTCTCCTTCGAGCGCATCACCAGACGGCCGATCGCGACCTTGCGCAGCTCCGTCATCGCGTCGACGAGGAGCGCGTAGGCCTTCAGCGCCGTCTTGTCGGGAGCGAGGTAGTACGGGTTCTCGAAGTAGATCGGGTCGATCTGGTCGAGGTCGACGAAGTCCTCGATCTCGATCGAGCGACTCGCCTTCGGAGCAAGTGTCTTGATCTCGTCGTCGGACACGACCACATACTGGCCGGGAGCGACCTCATGACCCTTGACGATCCGATCGGTCGACACCTCTTCGCCCGTGGCCTCCGACACGCGTCGGATGCGAATCCGCGAGTTCGTGCCCTCCTCGAGCTGGTTGAACCGCACGTCCTTGCTCTTGGTGGCGGACACCAGCTTCACGGGAACGGTCACCAGCCCGAAGCCAATGGTTCCTGTCCAGATCGAGGTCGGCATGACAACTAGGTTCGCAGAACGTGGCGCGCGAGTCCAAGACGACGATCGAGGTCCCGGCTGCAGACGGGACGATCCGTCGTCTCACGCTGAGCAACCTCGACAAGGTGCTGTATCCCGCCGTCGGGTTCACCAAGGCTGCGATCGTCGACTACTACGCGCGCATCGCACCGGTGATGCTCCCGCACCTCCACCGGCGAGCGATCACGATGGTGCGCTGGCCGAACGGCGTCGACGAGCCCTCGTTCTTCGAGAAGCGGTGCCCGCCGCACGCACCCGAGTGGATCGCGACTGCCCGCGCGGAGGGCGACCTGTTGGGCTGCGTCATCGACGATCTCCCGAGTCTCGTGTGGGTGGCAAACCTCGCAGCCCTCGAGCTGCACACGCATCAGGCAACGGTCGACGAACCCGACGAGCCCACCTCGGTGGTCCTCGACCTCGACCCCGGTGCACCGGCGAACGTGCTCGACTGCTGCCGGGTCGCACTCGAGGTGAAGGACCTCCTCGGCCAGCTCGGCCTCGAGGCCGTCGTGAAGACCTCCGGCTCGAAGGGGCTCCATCTCGCGGTCCCCGTCCGCGGCACCACCGCAGACGCGACGAAGGACTTCGCCCGGGCGCTGGGCCAGCTCCTCGCGGCGCGGGATCCGGAGCGCGTGACCATCGCCATGGCTCGCGACCAGCGGAAGGGCCGCATCTTCCTGGACTGGAGCCAGAACGACCGCCACAAGACGACGGTCGCGGCGTACTCGCTCCGAGCCCGGCCCCGACCGAGCGTGTCAGCCCCACTCACCTGGAACGAGGTGTCCGACGCGCTCGACGGGGGTGCCTCCGAAGCGCTGGAGCTCGACGCAGCGGCGGTGCTCGAGCGGGTCGAGCGCATCGGCGATCCGTACGCCGCGAACCTCACGATGGAGCAAGAGCTCCCCGCGCTCGCGTAGGTTCACGGGCCATGGAGCTCGACGGAAGAGTCGCGATCGTCACCGGGGCCAGCCGCGGCGTCGGCGCAGCCACCGCGGTGGCGCTCGCCGCAGCCGGGTGCACCGTGGCCTGCGCAGCGCGCGCGACCGAGGCGTCACCCCAGCCCACGCCGGGCACGATCGACGAGACCATCCGTCGCATCACCGACGCAGGCGGCCAGGCGCTGTCGGTGCCCACGAACCTCGCGGTCGACGCCGAGGTGGACCGCATGGTCGCGACGACGCTCGACGCGTTCGGACGCGTCGACATCCTCGTCAACAACGCCGCGATCACGTTCCCGGGCGACCTCGAGCTCCCCATCAAGCGGCACGACCTCGTGTTCGCGGTCAACCTGCGCGCACCGCTGCTCGCGATCCAGGCCGTCGCGCCCGGCATGCGCGAGCGCGGCGAGGGCTCGATCCTGAACGTCTCGTCGGTCGCGGCGCTCAACTACTTCCCCGGCCTCATGGCGTACGGCGCGTCGAAGATCGCGCTCGAGCACCTCACTGTGGACCTCGCGGCCCAGCTCCGAGATGACGGCATCTCCGTCAACACCTTCCGGATCGACATCCCGGTCGCCTCCGAAGGATTCGTTGCGAACGCGCCCGACGCCGACCGGTCCGACTGGGAGCCTTCCGAGGTGGCCGCCGAGGGCATCCTCTGGATGCTGCGCCAGCCGGCGACCTACACCGGCCACAACGACGGCATGGGCGCGTTGCGCGACGCCGAGGGGATCATGCCCACACGCGTCGGGCGCGAGCACCACCAGGCGCCGGGGCTGCTCACCGAGAACCCGATGCGGCTCCCGAGCTGAACCCGTTCCGGTCGTCCACCGTCGCGAACCGGTCCGTTCGGAATCGGCCCGCCCCGACGCGGCTCGTCCCGACCCGGGCAGTCGTGGAGCACCCGCGATCGCCACGGGACTCGCAGCGCTCCCGTGTGTACCGGGCCGAGACGCCGATGCCGGTCAGTCCCCTGCCCGGACTCGATGCGTGCGCGACCTTCGCCGATCGGGTCGTGGGCACGTTGTGGTGGCAAGCGCGCTTCCCCGAGCAGACGATCGACCAGGTGCCCCGGCTCCGTCCCGGGAACGGCGCGCGGCAGGCGTTCTTCCGTCCCGGCGAGGACGTCGGCGAGGACCCCACGATCACACTCCCCCGCCGATATCGCACCAAGGGCGTCGTGCTCCACGAGCTCGTGCACTGGGCCCTCTGGAACGAGCGCGATCTCCCGCACCACGGCCGGACGTTCACGCGCGTGCTGCTCGACATCACCGAGGAGTTCCTCGGCGCCGAACGAGCCGCGATCCTCGCCGACTCGTACCGCGAGCAGCGCGTCCACGTCGGTCGCGCTGCACGCGTGGGCCCCGACGGTCGGCCGCGGTACGGCTGGGACGAACGACTCCGCCTCTCGCGCGGGCGCCGCCTCGTCGTCCGCTTCCGGAGCGCCGACGACGAGGGCGCCATCGCGACCGGCGTGCTCGTGACGACGGGACCCGGCGGGCACGAGCTCACGCTCGACCCCAGCGACGGCGGCGACGGCGGTGACGGGGTGACGCGCGTCCCGACCAAGTCGGTCTGGTCCGTCGAGGCACCGGGGGCCGAGACGCCGACCCGGTAGCCTGCGCGTCCATGCAGGAAGGCAGCCGCAAAGCGATCTTCGCCGCCTTCTTCGCGAACCTCGGGATCGCGATCGCAAAGTTCGTCGCGTTCCTGCTCACCGGGGCGTCGTCGATGCTCGCCGAGTCCATCCACTCGTTTGCCGACACCGGCAACCAGGGGTTGCTCTTCCTCGGCGGGAAGCGATCGGCGCGTCCGGCCGACGAGCTGCATCAGTTCGGGCACGGGGGCGAGCGCTACTTCTGGGCCTTCGTCGTCGCGCTCGTGTTGTTCTCGCTCGGGGCCGTGTTCGCGATCTACGAGGGCGTCGACAAGCTGATCCACCCCCACGGCCTCGAGGACCCCCTCGTCGCCTACATCGTGCTGGGCGTCGCCATCGTCCTCGAGAGCTTCTCGCTCCGAACCGCGGTCCGCGAGGCAAACCCCGAACGACACGGTCGCTCCTGGTGGAGGTTCATCCGGACCGCGCGGAGTCCCGAGCTGCCGGTCGTCCTGCTCGAGGACCTCGCCGCTCTCTGCGGACTGGCGTTCGCACTCATCGGGATCACGCTCAACGTGATCACGGACGAACCGGCCTTCGACGCGCTCGGCAGCATCGCCATCGGACTGCTCCTCGCGGTCGTCGCGATCATCCTCGCCGTCGAGATGAAGAGCCTCCTGCTCGGCGAGTCCGCAATCCCCGAGGAGCAGCGCGCGATCGAGGCGGCGATCACCGCCGACCCCGACGTCGAGCACCTCGTGCACCTCCGCACGCTGCACCTGGGCCCCGAGGAGCTCCTGGTCGCCGCAAAGGTCGACCTGGGTGATCGATCGAGTCACGAGATCGCGCTCGCCATCGACGCGCTCGAGGTCCGCGTGCGCGCCGCCGTCCCGATCGCTCGCGTGATCTACATCGAGCCCGACGAGTACCGTTCCCCGAGCGGGACCTGACGAAGAGCGCCCTGACCGGGCGCCCTCACCAGGCAGCCCGACCAGGTAGCCCGACCAGGTAGGAGGTGCTCCTGATGAGCGACGAAGCCGCGACCCGGGCCGCCGTCGACGCGTTCAACGAAGCGTTCAACGCGCACGACGTCGACGGTGTGATGGCGTGCATGACCGACGACGCGGTGTTCGAGAGCACCTCGCCGCCGGCCGGCGAGCGGCACGAGGGCGCCGCCGCGGTCCGCGCGGCGTGGGACGCATTCTTCGCGGCGTCGCCGAAGGCGCACTTCGACGCCGAAGAGGTCATCACGACCGACGACCGATGCGTCGTCCGGTGGATCTACACGTGGCAGGACGACGCCGGCGCGACCGAACAGCTCCACGGTGTCGACGTCCTGCGCGTCCGCGACGGCAAGGTCGCGGAGAAGCTCGCCTACGTGAAGGGCTGAGGTGTCTTCGGGTCAGTCGAGGCGACGCAGCTCGGCGCGGAACCGGTGGCCGTTCGCCACGTAGCCCTGCGCCAGCCGGGCGATCATCCCCGGCTCGACGGCGTCGAGGCGCAGCTTGGCCGGGACGCCGAGCGCCATCGCGCCGGTGGGCACCTCCATCCCGTTCGGTACGAGCGCACTCGCACCCACGAGCGCACCGCTGCGAACGACGGCACCGTGCAACACGACCGAGTTGGTGCCGATGAGCGAGCCGTCCTCGACAGTGCAGCACTCGAGGTGTGCGAGATGACCGACGACGCAGTCGTCACCGACGATCGTGGGGATCGCCCGGGTCGTGTGCACAACGGTGCCGTCCTGGATCGACGTGCGCAGCCCGACCTCGATGATCCCGTAGTCACCGCGCAGCACTGCCTGCGGCCAGATGGTGGATTCGGCACCGATCGTGACGTTCCCGATCACGGTCGCGTCGGGATGGACAAAGGCGTCGGGGTGGATGGTGGGCGTGAGGTCGCCGAGCGCATAGATGGCCATGGCGCCGACGGTAGCCTTCGAGTCGTGAGCGACGTCACGGCACACCTCGCGGCCGTCGAACGCGACGGGTACACGATCCTCGAGGACGTCATCGGTGCCGACGTCATCGACGCGCTCAACGACGACCTCCTCCGGCTCGAGACGGCGTACGACGTGCGCCCGGCCGAGAATGCCTTCGAGGGCACGCGCACCGTCCGCATCTACAACCTGCTCGCGCTGGGAACGATCTACGAGCAGATCCCCGTGCACCCCGACGTGCTCCCCGTCGTCGAGGGGGTCCTCGACCGCGGCTGCCTGGTGTCGTCGTTGTCGTCGATCAGCATCACCGCGGGCGAGGACGCCCAGCCCATCCATGCCGACGACCAGCTCATCCCGCTTCCCAAGCCACATGCGCCGCTTGTGTGCAACACGATGTGGGCGCTGACCGACTTCACCGAGGCGAACGGCGCGACGCGCGTCATCCCCGGTTCCCACCTGTCCGACCACAGCCCCGACTTCGGACAGCCCTACGACAGCGTTCCCGCCGAGATGTCGCGTGGCAGCGTGCTCCTCTGGCACGGGAGCCTGTGGCACGGGGGTGGCGCGAACACCACCAACGAACGGCGCGTGGGTGTCGCGATGAACTATTGCGCCGGGTACGTGCGCCAGCAGGAGAACCAACAGCTCGGCATCCCGCGCGACGTCGCGGCCGGCTTCGCACCCCGATTGCGCGAGCTCGTCGGGTACGGCGTCTACCACGGTCTCATCGGACACATCGACAAGCGAGACCCCGTCGCGATGCTCGGCGCCGCGCCGTCGGGTGCGGTCGGGAACGACGGCGACGCGACGGTCTTCGGTCGGACCTAGCGGAGCGCTACATGATCACGGCGCCGCCGTCGACGGCGAGCGCGTGACCGACCATGAACGACGCCGCGTCCGACAGCAACCACACCATCCCGGCCGCGATCTCCTCGGGGCGCGCGAGCCGCCCGATCGGCGCAGAGTTGGCCATCGCCTTCTCGATCTCGGGGTTCCCACCCATCCAGCCTTCGAGCATCGGGGTGCGCGTGCTCCCGGGACACACCGCGTTGATGCGCACGCCGGCCTTGATGTACTCGAGGGCCGACGCCTTGGTGAGGCCGAGCACCCCGTGCTTGGTCGCGACGTAACCGGGGAGGCCGGCGAAGCCCATGAGCCCCGCGCCCGACGAGGTGTTGACGATCGCGCCACCACCCTGGGCCACCATCTGGGGGATCTCGTACTTGAGCCCGAGGAAGACGCCGGTCAGGTTCAGCGCGACGACCTGGTTCCACTCCTCGAGCGTGTAGTCGGCCGTCGGCTTCGTCGGGCCGGTCGTCCCCGCGTTGTTGATCGCGGCGTCGAGGCGACCCCACCGGTCGACGGCGCCAGCCACCATCGCCTGCACATCGCGCTCGGACGTGACGTCGGTGCGCAGGAACACGGCCTCGCTCCCGGCGTCGACGCACTGCTGGACGGTGGTCGCGCCGCCCGCCTCGTCGACATCGGCCACCAGGACCTTGGCCCCCCGCTCGGCCAGCATGCGCGCCGCGGCCTGACCCAGGCCCGAACCCCCGCCGGTGACCAGGGCGACGCGATCGGCGAAGTCCTGCTCCTTCGGCCCCGAACCTGTCTCGCTGCTCTCACTCACTGGGCTGGCTCCATCCATCTCTCTCTTGGGCTCGCTCTCTCTGGCTCGCCTGGCGTGCTCGCTCGGGTGGCATTCTGCCCCTTCAGAGAGCGGGCCATGACGCCGATATGTCGCGCGTGGCCACAACCGTCGAACACCCCGAGACAGACGGCAGCTCGTCCAGCCTGGGCTCGAAGGATCTGGGCTCGCGGGAGATGGGCTCCAAGGACGTCGGGCGCCACCTCCGTCAGGTCCGGCGCAAGCAGGGCCTCTCGCGTGCCGAGGTGGCCCGCTCCGCCGGTCTGACCCGCCGGGAGCTCGCCGCCTACGAGCGCGGCCGCATCGTCATCCCGGAGAGCGACCTCTGGTGCCTCGCCGGATCCTGTGGCGTCGACGTCAACGAGCTCCTGCCGGAACGGGCACCGCTCCGGGTCGGCTCCGGGCTCTCGTCCCTCGCCATGGGCGACAGCATCCGCCGGCTCCGAGAGCCGGGCCAGCCCGACGGCATGCTCCGCGAGTACGTCTCGATGGTCTTCGAGCTGCGAAACCTGCCGCCCGGCAGCCGCATCCCGCTTCGCGAATCCGACCTCGTGGTCCTCGCCGAGGCGCTCGGCGGCGCGCCCGACATCATCGAGTCACGGCTGATGGAGCTCATCGGCGCGAACCGAGAGGAAGCGGCCCGCCTCCGGGCCATGATCCTTCCGCCGCTGTCGCTCCCATCGGCGCTCCCGTCCTCGTCCGACCCCTACGCGGCGTACCGCGTGCCCGAGACTGGCGCACCCGTCGTCGACTTCTTCTCCGCACCGCGCGCGCAGGATCCCTTCTCGCCGCAGCCGTCACCCGAACGATCTGGCGAACCATCAGGACAACCATCAGGACAACCATCAGGACAACCGGCACCGGCCGACCTGCAGGACGCGTCCGCGCCGGCGTTCGGCGGGAACGGGACGAACCCGTTCGACCCCGGCACGCCGTTCGAGCCCGTTGCGTGGGACCCCACCGCACCGTTCGAGTCGGCGACGTCGGCAGATGCCACGGCAACGTTCGAGACGGGCCAACCCTTCGAGACCTCTCCGGCGATGGCCGAGGGCGAGCCGACGATCGACCCGTTCGCGATGCCGATGCCGACCCTTCGACCCGATCCCTTCGGCGTGACATCACCCCCGAACGGCGACGACGGCATCGACGGCTTCGTGGTGGACGTGCCCGACGGCCCGCTCGCGGGGATGTCGACGAGCAGTGACCTGCCGGAGACCAGTGGCTTCCTCGCCACGACCGAGGCGCCCGCGCTCGAGGTCGGCGATGCCGACACGACGCTCACCGACTGGGCCGGCCTGCGGGACGCCGCGGCGGTCGCGGACGCACCCCCGGACGTGATCCTCCCAGACGTGATGCCCGGAGACGGCGTGATCCTCGGAGACGGCTGGGGTGCGCTGACGGTCGACGACGTCACCGACATCGAGCCCGGCCCCGAGTCGGACGCCGCGCCCATCGCATGGCGCGCCGACATGTTCACCAGCGACCTCGTCGTCGCAGCTGCCGCACTCCCCGCGAACACCGGTCAGTTCCAGCTCGCGAGCAACGGCTGGCAGGTCGGCGGACTGTTCCCGGCGACCGCCATGGCCGACGACGGCGCACTCGCGCTGCGGCGCGCCGACACGCGCTGGGCGCTCTCGGACCTCGAGGCGACGAGCGACTTCACCGTCGAAGCCGTGCTCGACTACCGAGCGGGCGCAGGCTTCGGCCTCCTGTTCCGAGCAAGCGTCGACGCGCATGACCGCGTGACCGGGTACTCGTTCGATCTCGATCCCATCACCGGTGGCGGTGGATACCTCGTGCGCCAGTGGGATGACAACCGAGCCCACTGGCAGCCGATCGTGCACGCCACGACGACCGACCCTGCGCAGCTGTACGGACGGCACACCGTCACGCTCACCGTGCAGGGCGATCGCCTCGGCGTCGTCGTCGACGGCGAGAACGTGCTGGCAGTGCCCGCCTTGTCACGAGCGTCGATCGAGCTCGGCCGCGAGCCGTGTCGGGGCGCCGGCCTCGGCGTCCACGCCGGTGCGACGACCGAGCTCACGGTCGACACCTTCCGCGCCGCACAGCACTGACGCTCACTCAGACGCGCGTCCCGACCACCAGATAGTCGGGATGGATCCGCCCTCGATCGAGTCGCACCGTCGTCACGTCGAGCCCTGCTGACGCCAGCTCCGTCGCGAGCACCGCACTCGGCACCTGCTCGACGTGATCGCCCTGGGTGATGCGCAGCACCCGCGTCGACACCAGCTCCTGGGCTTCGCTGATCCGGTGCTTCCACGCAGGAGTCGTGTCGAGCTCCTTGATCACGAGCTTCCCGCCCGGCGCCAACACCTCGGCTGCCGAGGAGACGAGCTGACGCATGCGCTCGCGCCCCAGCAGGTAGAGGACGTCGACGATCGCTATCCCGTCCCACCCCTCGGCGGGACGCGTCGGGGGCTCCAGCGTCGGGTCCCAGCCGGCCTCGACGTCCACGAGGTGCACGCGCGCACCGAGACCGGCCGAATCCACGGCGGCTCGTGCCGCGACCAGCTTGTCGCGATCGATGTCGACGCCGGTGATCTCGGGCGTGGGGTGCCGGCTGGCCAGGTACAGGGGGAACAAGCCGTGCCCGCAGCCGACGTCGAGGACGCGACGTGCGTCCGCGAGCGCATCCGCGATCGGAGCGAACGGACACGTTCGCCACCGCACGCCGACATGGACACGCACACCGATCGACGCGTCGCGGTACGCACGTCGAGCGGCGCGCCCAGCGGCATCGTTCATCGAGCAACCATCACGTGAGATACCAGTTCCGCCCGAAGCCGAAGGCGCCGACTGCGAGCAGGACCGCACCGCCAACGATCACGACGACGCGCACCCGCCGTCGGTCGGCGATCACCGCGCCGACGAGCGCGAAGAGCGGGAACGCGGCGAGCAGGTACCGGCCCATCCCCTGGAAGTCCTTCGTCCCGAGCCCCGCGAGCACGACCACGATCGCGGTGTACCCCGCGTACGCGGGTCCGAGGCGACGAGCGATCGCCGGAACGGCGAGGAGCGCGAGCAGCGTGAGCACCGCTTGGACGACGAGTCCGGCGGTGTATCCGGCATCGGCGCCGTGGAGCAGCTGACCCCCGAACCCGATCTTGAACCAGGTGTGCGGCCCCTCGGTCTGGTCCCACGCACGCTGGACGGTGACGTACGCGAACGCGTCACCGAAGCGATCGGCCAGCCAGGTCGACCAGGCGATCGGACCCAGGAGCGCCAGCAGCAGGCCCGCGTCCCTGAGCCGGAACGCACGAAGGCGGATGCGTGCGGGGACGCCGAGACGGGCCAACCGGCCCGATTTCTCCGAGCGACGAGGCAGACCACCGCGACGTTCGAGGGCGACGAGCACGAGACCGGCAACGACTCCGATCCCGATCGGGCGCGTGACGCCGGCAAGCGCCCCGACCACACCGGCGAGGACCGGCTGGTCGCGCTCGACGAGCAGGAAGGCCAGGAGCACCAGTGCGAGGAAGAGCGCGTCCCCGTACCCGGCCCCGAAGAGGAACCAGCCGTAGGGGTAGACGAGCAGCGCCGCGACGGCCCATCCCGCCACGCGGGCCTCGAAGCGCCCACAGCTCCAGAGCGCGAACATCAGGACCGCTCCGAGTCCGGCGACCCAGGTGACGAGCGCGGTGGAGATGATCGGGTTGCCGACGACGGAATCGACCGCGCGCACCACGAGCGGGTACCCGGGGAAGAACGCGACGGACGACTGCTGCCCCGGGGTGTAGGAGTAGCCGCGCGTCGCGATCTCGACGTACCAGGTGCAGTCGGCGCGACACCATCCCCCGAGCGCACCGGACGCGGGGTACGGGAGGGTGGGGAACGCGTTCGGGAGCTGGACCGCCAGCGCGACGAGCCCCGTCAGCACCGTCGCGATCGCGACGTAGGCGATCGTGACACCGGTGAGCAGCTGGCGCAGCGCGCCCGGGCGCTGGACGGGCGCATCCGGCCGCGTCGTCGTGACGTCCTTCGTCGTGACGTCCTTCGTAGTTGCGTCGTCCGGCGTGCTCGACGTCGCCACGAGGTCGCGCTAGCGGCCCGTGCCGGGGCGCACGCCGGAACCGGCATGAGCGACGTCGGCATAGGTCGCGAGCTGGAAGCCTGCGTCCTGCACCGCCGCTCGCGTCGTCGGCGCCAACAGGGCGGTGACCTCGTCGGCCCACGCGAAGCCCCAACCGGTCGCCTCGAGGTCGGCGTCGCCGGCCTCCCCCGGGTGGCACACGATGTCGGCGGCCGTGACGCTGGACCTGCCCAGCCGATCGATCGCCTCGTGGAGCACGGCTTCGTGCAGTGCACCGGCTTCGTCGAGGCCGACGGTCGCGCCCGTGGCCGGGAGCCCGGCGCGCGAGATGCGTCTCGCCAAGCGCGCCGAGAGCGAGCGGATCCCGAGGGCCAGCGGCGAGCGACCGCGAGTCCGCGGGATCCTGACGAAACCGATGTCGTCGCGGCGCGCGAGTCGAGCGACGATCCGCGCGACCGACGGCCAGAGGTGGATGTTCTGATGCGTGTCGAGGTGCGTCAGCTCGAGATCGAGACTGCGCAGCGACTCGATCTGCGCTGCGAACTCGCGCTCGAGGTCGGCCGGGTCGATCGCGCTCAGCGTCGACCGGGCGAGGAACTTC
The DNA here is from genome assembly GCA_038321755.1 of Acidimicrobiia bacterium. Classification (GTDB taxonomy): domain Bacteria; phylum Actinomycetota; class Acidimicrobiia; order IMCC26256; family PALSA-555; genus JALHSW01. Next base: position 16,418 of record JBBQFJ010000030.1, read on the forward strand.
CGCCAGGAGGCCGGGAAGTGTCCCTGCTTGTCGACGAGGCTCGGAACCTCACGAGCGGAGAGCAACGGTGGTGCGCCACCGACGGCGGTGAGGTGCGCGCCGACACCGAGCCCGGAGTCGCGCAGGCCCATGATCGACGCCGGGAGGGTGGGACCCGTGGCGAGCACCGACGTGCTCGTGACGATCCCGTCGGCGCAGGTCCGCAGGATGGCGCGGTCGACACCGGCGGTGAGCCCGAAGTCGTCGGCGTTCACGACAAGGAGCCGCGTCGTCATCAGGCCTGCTCAGGTTCAGGAGGGCGAAGCCGCCGGATCTCCCTCGACATCGAGAACATCTCCCGCAGGATGCCGCGGATCGTGCGCCACGACGACAGCGTGCTCACGCCGACCGACCGAGCGAAGTAGTCGACGCCGGCCTGGATCACCTTGTGGCCACGACGGTTCGCTCGGGCGATGAGCTCCGCATCGATGAACGAACCCGTGCTGTGCAGCTCGATGTCGTCGAGCACCTCGCGTCGGATCAGCTTGCAGGCGAAGTTCACGTCGCGGATACGGAGTCGGAGGAGGATGCGGACGAGCGCGTTGTAGAACGCCGAGTACACGGTGCGCCGGAGCCCTTCGGAGTGGCGGTCCATCCGCCACGCGCTGAGGATGCCCGCGTCGTAGACCTGCAACAGACGCACCAACCGCGGGAGGTCGAACATGTCGAACGGCAGGTCCGCGTCGGTGTAGAGGACGAGGTCGCCACGAGCGTCGCCGAGACCGGTGCGGATCGACCCGCCGAGCCCGAGGTTCTGCTCGTGGTGCACGACCCGGATCCGTGGGTCCGCGGCCGATGCCTCGTCGCCGAGCGCGCCGGTCGAGTCGGTGGAGGCGTCGTCGACGAGCACGAGCTCGAAGGTGCCGACCGAGCTGTGGTCGACGAGGTGGTCGCAGGCTGCGAGCAGCACGCCGACGGTGGTCGCGAACGAATCCTCTTCGTTCCACATGGGGATGACCACGCTGAACAACGGGATGGCCCGAGGTGTGAACGCTGCGGTGCCAGCCAAGCCTGTCACGTTACTGTGCGCCTGCTGCCGTGAACTCGACCCTCGCGGAGACCCGAACCTCTCCGGCGCACCGGATCCAGCACGAGATGCCGTCGGGATCCGTCTTGGCAACCAGGTCGGGCGCATCACCCGGATCGATGGGGGCGCAGTACTCGAGGGTTGCCCGCACCGGATCGTGCGCCTGGCGGGCGAGCAGGTCCTCCACCACGGCCCAGGCGATCGAGTTGTTGACGTGCCCGAGCACGTCGAGGTCGGTTGCCCGCAACGGCCACGACTCCCCCATGCCGTCTCCCGAGCCAGGTGCCGGGAGACGCAGCCGGCCGCTCACCCGACGATCGCCCGCCGAGGAGCCGTAGTGCTCGAAGAACCACGGCTCGAGCGGTGTCGGACGGCCGGCCTCGTCGACGAACACCCACACCGCGACCGACTCGGCCGCCACCCGATCACCGACGCGGACCGTCGTGCGACGCTCGGCCCAGCGTGGCCCGGTACCGGAGCAGAAGGTCGTGAGCTCGGCAACGTCCCGAAAGCGTGGGAGACCCGAGCAACGAAGCGCACATCGGCGCAGGACCCACGCGCCGGCGCCGTTGAGCCCGTACTCGTCGCCGTCGTCCGCAGCGACGTCCTGGAGGTAGCGGGCGAGCGCATCGAGACGAAGACGACCGGACGCCGAGACGTCGCCGAGCCGGACCGGCCGGACGCCCGTATACCGGCGTCCGCCCTCCGGGCAGTCGACGAACTCCTCCTGCCTGACATCCACAGCAGCATCGTCGCGCACGCCTAGCCTGCCAATCCGTGGCAGCGCTCCTCGATCGGCTCGGCCGCACAGCGGCTCGGAGACACCGAATCTTCATCAGCGTCTGGGTGCTCGGCGCGATCGCGATCGCCGCCCTCGCCGTCGCGAGTGGTGGCACCACGTTCGACAACTTCACCATCCCGGGGACCCAGTCGCAGCAGGCGATCGACCTCCTCGAGTCTCGATTCCCGGAGCAGTCGGGCGCCGCTGCGACGATCGTGTTCCATGCACCCTCGGGCACGCTCACGACCGGAGCGGCCGAAGCCGCGGTCGCGCAGTCGCTGACCGCGGTGAAGGCGCTCCCACAGCAGCCTCAGGTCACGGGGCCGATCCCCGCGAAGGATCCATCCATCGCGATCGCACAGGTCCAGTACACCCAGCAGGGCCCCGCGCTCGGCGTCGAAGGCTTTGACGCCCTGCAGGCGGCGGTCGCCCCCGCTCGCGCGGCCGGGGTCCAGGTCGAGTTCGGCGGACCGTTCACCGACTACGCCGAGTCCCCGAAGAGCTCGTCGTCCGATCTCGTCGGCCTGGTGTTCGCGGTGATCATCCTCATCTTCGCGTTCGGCTCGCTCGTCGCGGCCGGCCTCCCGATCGGCACCGCGCTCCTCGGTCTCGCCGTGGGCATCTCGTCGATCTTGCTGCTCGCGTCGGTCACCGATGTCGGCACCGCGGCCCCCGAGCTCGCGTCGATGATCGGGCTCGGTGTCGGCATCGACTACTCGCTCTTCATCGTCACGCGTCATCGCGAGAACCTCGCGTCGGGCATGGAGATGGAAGCGTCGATCGGTCACTCGGTCGCGACCGCGGGCCAGGCGGTGCTGTTCGCCGGGACGACCGTCGTGATCGCGATCTGCGGTCTCCTCGTCGCGGGCATCCCGTACGTCGCCGTGCTCGGGTTCACCGCCGCAATCGTCGTCGCGGTGATGATGCTCGCCGCCCTCACGCTGCTCCCGGCGCTGCTCGGCTGGCTCGGACCCCGGATCGACAAGGGCCGCGTGCCCGGGCTGCACCTCGGTCGCCACCACCACGAAGCCGCCCAGCGCGCCGCGGCAGGCGATGCTCCGACGAAGCCCCCGTTCTGGGAGCGATGGGCGACACTCGTCGCGCGCCACAAGTGGCCGTTCGCGATCGCGAGCATCCTCGTGCTCCTCACTCTGGCCGCGCCGTTCCTCTGGATCCGGTACGGCGAGGCGGACGACGGCACCGCGCCGGCCGGGTCGACCCAGCGCATCGCCTTCGACCTGATCGGTCAGGGCTTCGGGGCCGGCGCGAATGGGCCGCTGGTCGTGGTCGTGACGCTGCCCGCGGGCGAGCAGGTTCCGGCGCAGCTCACCAAGGCGCTCGCGGCGACGCCGGGCGTCTCCCAGGTGACGCCGCCGCAGCTGAACCCTGCCGGTGACACCGCGGTCATCACGGTCATCCCGACGACGGCCCCCGACGCGCAGGCGACGACGGACCTCGTCGATCTGCTCCGCTCGGACACGGTTCCCACTGCGCTCCAGGGCACCGACGCGAACGCCTACGTCGGTGGGATCACCGCCGCGTTCATCGACATCGGGAACCGCATCGCCGATCGCTTGCCGTACTTCATCGGGCTCGTCGTGCTACTGAGCTTCCTGCTGCTCATGCTCGTGTTCCACTCGATCGCGATCCCGGCGACCGCGGCGATCATGAACCTGCTGTCGGTCGGCGCGGCGTACGGCGTCACGGTCGCGGTGTTCCAGTGGGGCTGGGGCCGGGAGCTGTTCGGGCTCGCGAGCACGATCCCGATCGTCTCGTTCGTCCCGATGATGATGTTCGCGATCCTGTTCGGGCTGTCGATGGACTACCAGGTGTTCCTGCTCACACGCGTGCGCGAGGAGTACAACAAGTCCGGCGACACGCGCACGGCGGTGGTGCAGGGTGTCTCGCGCACCGCGCGGGTGATCACATCAGCCGCGCTGATCATGATCGCGGTGTTCCTGAGCTTCGTCGCCAGCCCGATCCCCGAGATCAAGATGTTCGGTCTCGGGCTTGCCGTCGCGGTAGCCGTCGACTCGACCATCGTGCGCCTGGTGCTCGTGCCGGCGATCATGGAGATCCTCGGGAAGGCCAACTGGTGGTTCCCGAAGTGGCTCGAGCGGATCCTCCCCAAGATCACGATCGAGTAGCTCCGGCTCAGGAGACTCGCAGGTCCTTGAAGGGCGTGGTCTTGTCGGGACCCGGCTCCTTCGGGAGCCCGAGCGCACGCTCGCCGATGATGTTCTTCTGGATCTCGTCGCTCCCGCCGTAGATCGACGGCGCCGGCGCGAAGAGCGTCATCTCCTGGACGACGCCGCTGCCCGTCGTCGACTCACCCATCAGCATCCCCTCGGGTCCGAGGATCTCCGGGCCGAGGTCGCGCGTGAGGCGCGTGATCCGGCTCATGAGGAGCTTGGCGAGGTTGCCGGCGGGCCCGAGATCGCGCCCGGCGGCGCGGGCCGCCTTGAGGCGCAACGAGGTCATACGACCGATCTCGTTCAGCGTGTAGAGCTCCGAGAGCTTCTGGCGGATGACCGGGTCCTGCGCGCGCCCGAGCTTCTCGGCGAGGTCGCGGAACATCCCGTAGGACCCGCCGAACGCGCTGGGCTGCACGGAGCGACCACTGCCGACACCGCTCGCGATGTCGCCCGCCCGCATGGCCAGCGCACCGGTCTTGTGGCCGGGGAACGCCGCGCCGCCTGCGCCGCTCCCCCCACCGCCGAGGCCGGCGCGCTCGAAGGCGTGCGTCGTGTTCGCGACTGCCCAGCCGTTGTTCAGACCACCTATCTGCGCGTCGTTCGAGACGCGCGCGCCGTCGAGGAACACCTCGCTGAAGAGCGCGCGGCCCGTCATCTCGCGGAGTGGCCGCACCTCGACGCCGGGCTGGTCCATCGAGAACGCGAAGTAGCTGATGCCCTGATGCTTGGGTGCATCGGGATCGGTGCGCGCGAGCAGCATGCCGAGATCCGCGACCTGGCCCCCCGACGTCCAGACCTTCTGTCCGGTGATCACCCACTCGTCGCCGTCGCGCTCGGCCTTCGTCTGGAGGCTCGCGAGGTCGGAGCCGGCACCGGGCTCACTGAAGAGCTGGCACCAGGCCTCTTGCCCGTTCACGATCGGTGGCAGGTAGCGATCCCGCTGCTCGGGCGTGCCGTGGGTGTAGATCGTGGGCCCGGCGAGCAGGATGCCGAGCCCGGCCGGGCCACCCACGGAGCCGGCCGTTCGGATCTCCTCCGCGAGGACGCGCGCCAGGTCGCCCGGAAAGCCTCGGCCGAGCGCCGTCTCGGGCCAGGTGGGCACCGCCCACCGGCCGTCGGCGAGACGCTGCCACCACTGGGCGACGGTCAGGTCCGGGTCCCACTGGTCGGCGAGGAAGGCGCGGACCTCGTCGCGCACAGCTTCGGGCGTGACCTCGGTCATGAGCGCTCCTGGTCGGGGGTAGAGAGGTCGGGGGTAGAGAGGTCGGGGTTAGAGAGGAGGTCGAGGACCTTCTCGGACGGACGCGCGATGACGGCGCGCTCGCCGAGGACGACGACCGGGCGCTCCATGAGCTCGGGGTGTGCCAGGAGCACCGCGACCACGGCGTCACGGCTCACGTACCCCTCGGGGTCGAGCCCCAGGTCGGCGAAGCGCTTGTCGTGGCGCACCAACGCGCCCGGCGGGTCGGAGATCGAGTCGACGATGCGCTCGAGCGTGGCGCGATCGGGCGGCGCCTTCAGGTACTCCACCACGTGGGCCGGCACGCCGCGCTCCTGCAGGATCTCGAGCGCACCGCGGGACTTGCTGCACTTCGGGTTGTGGAAGACCTCGACGGATTCCATGGCCCAGGAGGCTACCGTTGGGTAACTCACCCGACCCAGCCCGCCCACCCAGCCCGCCCACCCAGCCCGGAGGCAAGGCATGACCGACTTCAAGGTGCTCGGACGCGAGGATGCGAACAGCATCGAATCGATCCTCGCCGACGACGCGATCGACTTCGGGACGGCGGTGCACCAGGCCCACGTCGGCGGCGACGCAATCTTCACCTGGGACTACGAGCGCACCCGTGAGGGACTCGGCAAGCTCTACGAGCGGGCCAAGACCTCACAGTGGAACGGCTCGACCGATCTGGACTGGTCGATCGACGTCGACGTCGAGAAGGTCGCGCTCGAGATGCAGGCCGCGATCGCGCACCTGCGCGATCGGCTCGTGGGAATCCCGAACTCGCCCCTGAAGACCTGGGGTGACGAGCAATGGACCCAGCTCGCGATCGAGGCGTTCAACTGGAGGATGAGCCAGTTCCTCCACGGCGAGCAGGGCGCACTCATCTGCACGGCCAAGATCGTCGAGACGGTGCCGTGGATCGACGCCAAGTACTACGCCTCGACGCAGGTGATGGACGAGGCACGCCACGTCGAGGTCTTCGCGCGGTACCTCGACACCAAGCTCGATGGCCACTACGCCGTGAACCCAGCCCTCCAGCTGCTGATCGACGACATCATCGGCGACACGCGCTGGGACATGACCTACATGGGCATGCAGATCATGATCGAGGGCCTCGCGCTCGCGGCGTTCGGGTTCATGCACGCCACCACTCAGGAGCCGCTGCTCAAGCAGCTCCTCCGTTACGTGATGAGCGACGAGGCCCGCCACGTGGCGTTCGGGGTCCTGTCGCTGCAGGAGTACTACCAGGGGCTCAGCGGCACGGAGATCCGTGAGCGCCAGGAGTTCGCGTTCGAAGCCGCGCTCCGCATGCGCGACCGGCTGATGATGCAGGCGGTCTGGGAGAAGTGCGGCATCGACCGTGCGACGATCACGCGCATGTTGTTCGAGATCAAGCAGCCGGGCGTGAACCCGTTCCAGGCGGCGCTCTTCTCGAAGATCGTCCCGAACTGCAAGAAGCTCGGGCTGCTCGATGCCGGTGACGGTTGGCTGCGCGACCGGTTCACGGAGATCGGCGTGATCGAGTACGAGAACGCCCCCGACACCGAGGTCGAGTACGCGCTCCTCGATGCGGTCGCGGCCGACCGCGCGGCGGCCAACGCCTAGCCGCGCGAACCCGTGATCGTCAGCTGCGGACGCGCGATCGCTTCGGCGACCATCTCCAGGTAGCGAGGGCGCGGCACCTCGACCGCGCCGAGCGATCCGAGGTGGTCGGTGCACCACTGCACATCGAACAGCGTGGCACCCCCGGCGCGGAGGCGTTCCACGAGTGCCACGAACGCGACCTTTGATGCGTCGGTGCGCCGGTGGAACATCGACTCGCCGGCGAAGAGCCCACCGATCGCGACGCCATAGATCCCACCCGTGAGCTCATGAGCGCCCTCGGCGCCCTCGCTCCACACCTCGAGGCTGTGCGCACGGCCCTGCTCGTGCAGCGAGACGTACGCCTCGACGAAGGAGTCGTCGATCCAACCGTGCGGCCGGTTCGGATCACCGCACGCGCGCATCACCGCCTCGAACTCGGTGTCGACGGTCACCGTGAACCGTCCGATCGACCGGCGCAGTGACCGGCTGATGTGCACGCCGTCGAGCGGCACGATCCCCCGCGGGTCCGGCGACCACCACCCCAGCGGACCACCTCGGGCGAGGCGCATCGGGAACAGCCCCTGGGCATACGCCGCGAGCAGGGTGGCAGGCCGGAGGTCCGCGCCGACGCCGATGATCTCCTCACCAGGGGCGGCGTCGGCGGGATCGGGGAACGCCCAGCCGGTCAGTGGTGCCTCACGCGCCGGACTACGTCCCGGCGCAGAAGCCGACCGCGTCGGTGTCGAGCGTCCCATCCGCGCACCGCAGGTTCGAGTTGTTGTGCGAGAAGACGCCCTCGGGGCTCTCCCAACCCGGCACGACCCACGCGTGCACCATCCACGTCGTGACGCTCAGCAGCCGGCCGCCCTTGGAAGCGCACTGCTCCTGGGTGACGTCGGAGTCGGCGGGGAACGGAACCTCGATCCCGTTCGGCGAGTACTTGATGCACACGTTGCTGTGGCGGTGCCAGTGGTCATTCGGCCCGGCAAAGCCCTCGGGCGCGGCCGCACTCAGCGAGTTGTACATCAGACCGACGACTCGAGAGTCGGGCGACGTGCCCGCGTAGATGTAGGTGTCGGGATGCCCGGCGTCGACGCCGCCGGTCCCGGTCAGTCCCTTCCCGGTGACGCCGACGTAGTGCGCGCCACTCCCCGGCGCGAAGCCACCGGCCAGCACGAAGCCGGCTGCGGTTGCGTCCGCCACGGTCGGCATCGCCAGCGCGGCTCCACGGGCGGCCACGAGCTGTCCGGCGAGCGCTTCGCGGGTCGTCACGTCGAGCGGGACGTCCGGGAGCGTCTCGGCCGCGATGTCCTGCGCCTTGACCCCGGTGACGACATGACCGTTCTCGACGACTGGCACCGCGCCGTGCGAGTGGCCGGCGTTTGCGGGTGCGGTGACCGACCCGTCAGCCCCCGACGTCGCGGCGACCGGCGCCACGATCGAGCGCGTGTCGCCGGAGTCGGCGAGCACGATCGTCGCAGCCCCGATCATGAACCCCAACAGCCCCACCGCGAGCCAGCGAGCGATCATCGAGCTCCCCTCTCGGTCACCACTCGATCGTGGCGACGTGGGACAGCGTAACCCTGCGCCCGCCCAGGGGAGCGAGATGTGGCGGCGCCGGGGCTAGCCTCGACGGCAGCGCGGCCGTCGCGTCGGACGACTTCGCGCCACCACGACACCATGCCTGCTGACCCCCTCCTCCGGCCCCCACCCGCCCCGCTCCGGCGGCTCGCTCCGGCCCTCGTAGGGATGGTGGCCCTCCTGGCCATGACACTGGCCGTGAGTGCCCCGGCCGGCGCCGATCCGCGCCAGGACTCCGACGCGACCGTGAATGCCCTCCGCGCCGAGGCCGACCGTGCGGCCGCCGAGTACCTCGACGCCCTCACCGCGAGCCAGGCACTCGACGTGCAGATGGCTGCGATCGAGGCCCGACTCCCCGACCTCGCGGCACGCCGGCTCGTCCTCCTGGGCCACGCCGAGGATCGTGCCGTCGCCGCGTACAAGCGGTCGGGCGCGCAGCTCGGGCTGATCATCGCGAGCGGCGACGCCCTCACCGCTGCACGGCGAACGCGATGGCTCGACCGGCTCAACGAGCGCGACAACTCCGCCTTCGACGAGCTGGTGCGCGTGTCGAAGGAGCTCGAGACGCAGCGCCAGCAGCTCCGCGATGCTCGTGTCACGCAGACCCAAGCACTCGCCCAGCTCGATGCCAAGGGGCGGGACATCGATGCGAAGCTCCAGGCGGCCGAGGACCGCAGCCGCGAGCTGGCCGCGCAAGCCGCGAAGGCCGCGGCCGCGCCGGCGCGTCCGGTCGTCCCGAAGGGAGCCGGCGGTGCCGCGCCGGTCGCACCTCCCGACTACCAGCCCACACCGGGTGCACACCCGAACCACGACGATCCGTTCCTCGTCTGCACCCGTGCCCACGAAGGCAGCTACACCTCGTACAACCCGGCCGGGCCCTACATGGGCGCGTACCAGTTCCTCCAGTCGACCTGGAACAGCGCGGCGAACCACGCCGGACGCTCGGACCTGGTCGGCGTCCCCCCGAACACGGCGTCCCCGTACGACCAGGACGACGTCGCGTGGGCGCTGTACCAGTGGCGCGGCGCCGGTCCCTGGGGAGGTCGCTGCGCCTGACGCAGCGACCGCTCGACTCCCTCAGCCCGTCCAGGCCGGGAGCATCGCACCCATCAGGTCCTCGTCCGAGGTCGTGCGCCACGCGGCCAGCATCGCGACCGCCATCGGGTCGCACGCGACGCGCAACGGTGCCTCGTCGTCGAGGATCGCGTCGGCGATGGCGGTCGCCGCGTCGGCGCTCGACGTGATCTGGTCGTTGATCGCGCTCCGCCCCTCGTAGTACCGCTTCGCCATCGCCTCGTAGTCGGGGTCGTTGATCGCTTCGGGCGGCTTCGCCGAGCCCGCCAGCATGTCGGTGTCGATCGGTCCGGGGAGGATCTCCAGCACGCGCACCCCGAACGGCGCGAGCTCGGCGCGGAGGCTCTCCCCGATCGCGCTGATCGCGGCCTTGCTCGAGCGGTAGGGCGCGTAGAACGGCACCGGAGCGAACATCGACGACGACGAGATGTTGCAGAGCACTGCACCGTTCGCGCGGCGAAGCGCGGGGATCGCCCGCCGGGTGACCTCGATCAGGCCGAACACGTTCGTCTCGAACATGTCGCGCCAGAGCTCCATCGGCGTCGCCTCGAAGGGTGGGTGCTCACGCTCGACCGCCGCATTGTTGACCAGGACGCGCAGGTCGTCGGGGAGGTGGATGGAGTCGGGGTCCGTGACGTCGAGACGCTCGACCCGCAGCGCGCCACCGGTGGCGGCGACCTCCTCGACCAGCTCGGCCCCCGCCTCGGGCGTCCGCATCGTGGCGACGACCTCGAAGCCGCGCGTGGCGAGCTCGAGTGCGACCGCTCGGCCGATGCCTCGGCTCGCGCCGGTGACGACTGCGGTTCCCTCCGCCTGCATCGCTCCCCCTCTGGGCGCCGCGTGTCGGTCGCCTGGTTCCGGGAGTCTACGGTTGAGCGGCATGGACCCCGCTGGACACACCCTCGGCTACGAACCCGAGGCACGACACGTCGAGATCCAGGTCGACGGCGTCACGATCGCCACCTCGGATCGGGCGCTCATCGTGCGCGAGACCGGCCTCCCTCCTCGCCACTACCTGCCGCGCGACGACGTCCGCCTCGACCTCACGACGCCGAGCCCCACCGCCACGGCCTGCCCCTTCAAGGGTCAGGCCGTCTACTTCCACTTCGACGTCGACGGCACGGAGCACCGCGATCTTGCCTGGAGCTACGAGCGGCCGATCAAGGGTGCCGAACCGCTCACCGAGCTCGTCTGCTTCTTCGACGAGCGGGTCGACGTCCTCGTCGAGGGCGAGCTCCAAGCCCGTCCGGAGACGGCATGGTCCCCCTCGACGCTGAACGTCTCGGCGGACGAGCTGCCCGCTCCCTAGCGCGGCTCGGACGGGCGCACACGGGTGATCAGCCCGGCGCGCCGACCCGCACGAGGTTCGCGTACCCCGCGAGACCGACCGCCACGACCGCTCCGACCACGAGCACGAACGTGATCGACGTCGCCGCCGCGATGGGTCCGGCCAACAGGACCCCGACCGGCACGGTCCCGCCGAAGCCCATGATCCAGAGCGCCATCACCCGGCCGCGCACCGCGTCGTCGACGTGCTCCTGGAGCACGGTCGAGAGCGACGTGATCACCACGAAGTACGCGTATCCGAGCAGCGGTGCGACCACGAACGCCGCTGCGGGTGAACGGACCAACGCGAACACCAGGAGCAGGAGGCCGAACGCGACGAGCGCGGGTCGGATGAGTCGAGCCTTCGCGTAGCCTGCGAACCACGTCCCCACGCTGATCGCACCGATCGCGGCCCCGAGGCCGAAGATCGCGTAGAACGCTCCGTACTCCACCGAGCGTGGCTGCATCGACAGGTTCTCTGCCGCGATCACCGGCATCAACCCGACGAAGGCCAACGAGAAGAGCGAGAGCACCACGAGCGTGATGAGCACTCGACGGATCAGCGGATCGTTCCGAGCGACCTGGAACCCCTCGACGAGGCGCCGCCA
>JBBQFJ010000031.1:0-27539 GCA_038321755.1 Acidimicrobiia bacterium
ACTCGGTGTGGACGTGCAGGTGCGTGAACGAATCAGCCACGACGATCCCTCCTGGGCACCAGGCCCTCCTCAGCGTCTGCACAGACGCGCCAACGACGTTCTTTCCACAGACCATCCACAACTGCTCTCCACAGCTGGGGATGAATCACACGGGTGTGATTTCTGCGTGGGTCGACGGTAGCAGCACCGGCCCCGGTCGCGACCGGGCCACGCTCTCGACCGCCCGCGTGCTCAGAGATACGTGCCCGGGGCGTGACCGTCCGGGGTCCCGGGTGCTTGGCCCTGGCCGGCGGCGAGCTGGTTGCGCATGCGCTCGAGCTGTTGTTGTGCGGCGGCCTGTTGGGCGAACAGCGTCGCCTGGATGCCGTGGAACAGACCTTCGAGCCAACCGACGAGCTGGGCCTGGGCCAGGCGGAGCTCGGACTCGCTCGGCGTGTCGGAGGTGAACGGCAGCACGACCTCTTCGAGCTCCTGCTTGAGCTCGGGTGACAGCACGGTCTCGAGCTCGTGCACCGACTTCTCGTGGATCTCCCGGAGGCGTCGCCGTCCGGCGTCGTCGAGGGGCGCGCGCCGCACCTCTTCGAGCATCTGTCGCACCATCGACGCGATGCGGATGAGCTTCGTGGGTCTCGTGACCTGCTCACCCTCACCGTCGGCCTCGGCCTCCGTCTGGGCGTCTACCGCGTTGCCGGCAGTCGCGAGCGTCGCCATGTCGAGCACCTCGGGCGTGATCGGTGCAGAGGTCTCGGGGTTGGCATCCATGGTGCAGCGCTCCTGCGGCGAGGCGGACCCCCCAGGATAGAGACCGCGGCTGTCCGTGGGCTCACCCAAATCCCGTTCAGGTCTCCGGATCTGTGCTCACGGCGTCCTGCCTTAGGGTTGGGTCATGCAGATGCTGGTCGGCGCGTTGCGCAGGGCGCTCACCTCGGTCGGTGTCGAGTCCGAAGGCCTCGTGATCGACGAGCTCGAGATCGACCTCACGGCACCCGACCGGCCCGAGCACGGCGACTGGTCGACGAACCTCCCGTTGCAGCTCGCCAAGGTGGTGGGGGAGAAGCCGCGCGAGCTGGCCGCTCGGATCGCCGCCGCGATCGAGCTGGATCCGCCGCCGCACTTCGACCGGGTCGAGATCGCAGGGCCCGGGTTCCTGAACTTCTTCCTCCAGCCGACGTGGCTCCACGACGTGCTTCGCCTCGTCGTCGCGTCCGGTGAGCGCTACGGGTCGGGAACCTCGCTCGAGGGCCGTCGCATCAACCTCGAGTTCGTGTCGGCGAACCCCACGGGACCGTTGCACGCCGGCGGTGGTCGGTGGGTCGCGGTCGGCGATGCGCTTGCCAACCTGCTCGGGTCGCAGGGCGCCGAGGTGCATCGTGAGTACTACCTGAACGACGCGGGGAACCAGCTCGGAACCTTCGGCGCATCGCTCTTCGCGCGGTACCAGGGTCGGACACCCGAGGAAGACGGCTACCACGGGCAGTACCTCGTCGAGATGGCGACGCGCCTGCGAGGCGAGCTCGGTGATGACGTGACCGAGGAGCAGGCCCGCGAGTGGGGATACCGCGATGTGGTGCGTCAGCTCGAGGCGGACCTCGAACGCATCGGGGTGCACTTCGACACGTGGTTCTCCGAGCGGACGTTGCACGAGCGGGGCGAGGTCGAGCGTGTGCTCGGCGAGCTTCGTGCGCGGGGTGTCACCTTCGAGGATGACGGCGCGACGTGGCTGCGCACCTCGGACTACGGCGACCAGCGCGACCGGGTGCTGGTGAAGTCCGACGGTTCGACGACGTACCTGTGCAACGACCTCGCGTACCACGAGGACAAGTACTCGCGGGGCTGGGACCACCTCGTCGACATCTGGGGTGCGGACCACCACGGCCAGGTGAAGAGCCTGCAGGCCGGCCTCGAGGCGCTCGGCCATCCCGCTGGCGAACCCGAGGTCCTGCTCGGACAGCTCGTGAAGCTGGTGAAGGACGGCACGGTGGTGCGTGCGTCGAAGCGGACCGGCGACATCGTGGCGCTCGCGGACATCCTCGACGAGGTGGACCCCGACGTCTGTCGGCTCACCTTCCTCCTCCAGGGCATCGACACTGCGCAGACGTTCGATCTCGACGTCGTCACCGCGCAGTCGATGTAGAACCCCGTGTACTACGTGCAGTACGCGCACGCCCGGGTCTCGTCGATCGCCCGTCGAGCTGCGGCCGCCGGAATCGTCCGGGTGCCGATCCTCGAGGTCGATCTCGCTCCCCTCACCCACGAACGTGAGATCGAGGTGCTTCGTGCGCTCGCCGCGTATCCCGACATCGTTGCGGAGGCCGCGCAGATGCGCGCACCGCACCGGGTCACGACGTGGGTGCGCGACTTCGCCAAGAGCTTCAATGGCTTCTACCGCGACTGTCGGGTGATCTCCGATGACGTCGCACTCACGCAGGCGCGGCTCTGGCTCGCCGAGGCGTGCCGGTGTGGCCTGAAGAACGCCCTCGATGTGCTGGGCGTGCGTGCCCCGGACGAGATGCGTCGCATCGTCGACGAGGAGCATCACTCCGACGTCCCGACCTCCGAGGTGCCGGGTTGATCAACGAGGCACCACTCGACCCCTCACTGCTGCCGCCTGCGTTGCTCACTCTCGATGCCGATGCGATCGCGACGGAGTTCGGGACCCCGACCTTCGTGTACGACGAGGACGAGCTCCGTCGACGGTGCCGTGAGTACGTCACCGGGTTCGGTGCCGACAACGTCGCGTACGCAGGCAAGGCGTTCCTGTGCACCGCCATGGCGCGGCTCGTCGTCGAGGAGGGTCTGCACCTCGACTGCGCGACCGGCGGCGAGCTCCACGTCGCGCTCGGCGCGGGGGTGGCCGGAGAGCGGATCGTGCTCCACGGCAACAACAAGTCCGAGGGCGAGCTGGTCGCAGCACTCGATGCGGGTGTTGGTCGGATCGTCGTCGATTCGTTCGACGAGCTCGACCGACTCGAAGCGCTGGCGCAGGATCGAGCCGTTCGACCCACCCTCTTGGTGCGAGTCACTCCCGGGGTGGAGGCGCACACCCATGAGTACATCGAGACCGGTACCGAGGCCTCGAAGTTCGGGTTCACCCTCACCGACGGTGTCGCGCTGAGGGCGGTGCGTCGCGTGGTCGAGAGCGACGTGCTCGAGCTCGCCGGCCTCCACTGCCACATCGGTTCGCAGATCTATCGGCTCGACGCGTTCGGCCGGGCGATCGAGCGTCTCGCCGAGCTCGCCGTGGAGCTCCGCCGCACGCACGGGGTGGCGATCGACGAGCTCAACCTCGGCGGCGGGCTGAGCGCTCGATACCTGTCCGACGACCGGGAGCTCGACATCGCCGACTACGCGGCCTACCTGCGTGCGACCGTCGAGAAGATGTGGACGGCGAACGATCTGGAACCGTTGCCGCGCGTGATGGTCGAACCCGGCCGGTCGATCGCCGCGGCATGCGCGATCACGCTGTACCGAGTGGGGACGGTCAAGGAGATCCCGGGGATCGGCACCTACGTCGCCGTCGACGGTGGGATGAGCGACAACCCCCGGCCCGTGCTGTACGGCGCCGGCTACGAGGCCTACCTGCCCGACCGGCTCGACGAGGCGCGGCCGCTCCGCGGCGCGGTGGTGGGGAAGCACTGCGAACAGGGCGACGTCGTCGTGGCCGACGCCTGCCTCCCTGCGGGCGTGCGCGTCGGCGATCTGCTCGCGACGCCGACGACCGGGGCCTACGGGTACTCGATGGCCTCCAACTACAACAAGGTCACCCGGCCGGCCGTGGTGTTCGTCCGTGACGGCCAGGCCCGCCTCGTCATCCGCCGCGAGACGAACGAGGACCTCACCCGCCTCGACGTCCCCTGACCCCAAGACCTGGATGCGTCTCTCACCTCCCCATTCGACGCTCAGAGGCGCAGGTCCGTGAAGGTTCGATTCGAGGTGAAGGTTCGATTCGAGGTGAAGGTTCGATTCGAGCGGGCTTCGCCATGGGGTCGCGTGGGAGACTGGGTGCGTGGCTGATCCTGTTCGTCGTGACCCCGTGCGAGTCGGGCTCCTCGGGTGCGGCAATGTCGGCGCGGCCTTGGTGCGCCTCGTCGACCAGCACGCCGACGTGATCTCGGGACGGGCCGGGGTGGGGATCGAGGTCGCCCGGGTCGTCGTGCGCGACGTGGGCCGGGAGCGCGACGTGAAGCTCCCCACCGACCGCTTCACCACCGATGCGCCGGCGCTGGTCCGTGCCGCCGACATCGATGTCGTCGTCGAGGTGATGGGTGGAGTCGAACCAGCCCGCACGTTGATCACGGACGCGCTCCAGGCCGGCAAGCCCGTCGTCACGGCCAACAAGGAGCTGATCGCTCGTCACGGCCCCGAGCTGTTCGCGGTCGCGGCGGAGGCCGGAGTCGATCTTCTCTTCGAAGCGAGTGTCGCCGGGGGCATCCCGCTGATGCGACCGTTGCGAGAATCTCTCGCGGGCGATCGCATCCGTCGGGTCATGGGGATCGTCAACGGCACGACGAACTACATCCTCACGCGGATGGCTGAAGCCGGATCTTCGTTCGAGGACGCGCTCGCCGAGGCGCAGGAGCTCGGATACGCGGAGGCCGACCCCACCGCTGACGTCGACGGACACGACGCCGCGGCGAAAGCGGCGATCATCGCCACGATCGCGTTCGGCGCGCGGGTCGATCCGGATGACGTGTACACCGAAGGCATCCGCGGCATCACGGCGGACGACATCGCGTCAGCCGAGACACTGGGCTATGTGGTGAAGCTCCTCGCGGTGGCGGAGGAGCGCGAAGGCGCCATCGCCGTGCGCGTGCACCCGGCGATGGTGCCGAAGCGGCACCCGCTCGCTTCCGTCCGCGACTCGTTCAACGCCGTCTTCATCGAAGGTGAAGCCGTCGGCGAGCTGATGCTCTATGGACGCGGCGCCGGCGGCGGCCCGACCGCGTCTGCGGTGTTGGGCGACCTGGTCGACGCAGTCAAGAACCTCGTCTCCGGTGGGAAGGGCGCGACCATCGGTGAGCTGGTCGATCGCCCGATCACCTCGATCGACGAGACGGAGTCGCCCTTCTACCTCCTCATGGAGGTAGCGGACCGCCCGGGCGTGCTCTCGGCGATCGCCGGTGAGTTCGGGCGCCGCGACGTCTCCATCAAGTCGATGGAGCAGCGCGGCCTCCGCACCGATGCGCGTCTCGTGTTCATCACTCACCGAGCCCGCGAAGCCGATGTGCGCGCCACGCTCGCCGCCCTGCGCGACGTCGACCAGGTGCACCGCGTCGGCTCGGTGCTGCGCGTCGTCGGGGAAGACGATTGAGCTCCGCGCCCCCCTCCTCGTCGTACTCCAGAGGTGACGCCTGGCCAGGCCTGATCGAGGCGTACCGCGAGCACCTGCCCGTCAGCGACTCGACTCCGGTGATCACGCTGCTCGAGGGCAACACCCCGCTGCTCGAGGCGCCGCGCATCGCGGCGCGGGCGGGCGTGGCGCGGGTCCTGCTGAAGATCGAGGGGTCGAACCCGACGGGGTCGTTCAAGGATCGCGGGATGACGCTCGCGGTGTCGAAGGCTGCCGAGGCCGACGCGAAGGCAGTGATCTGCGCATCGACCGGGAACACGTCCGCATCCGCGGCCGCCTACGCAGCGCGTGCGGGGATCATCTGCGCCGTGGTGATCCCTGCTGGTCAGATCGCCCTGGGCAAGCTCGCGCAGGCGCTGATCCATGGCGCGCGCGTCGTCCCGATCAGCGACAACTTCGATGTCGCGCTCGACGTCGTTCGCGAGCTCGGGGAGCAGCCTGGCGTCGAGGTCGTGAACTCCGTGAACCCGGTGCGCATCGAGGGTCAGAAGACCGCGGCGTTCGAGATCGTCGAGATACTCGGCGACGCGCCGACCGTGCACTGCATCCCGGTGGGCAACGCGGGCAACATCACGGCGTACTGGCGTGGCTACGGCGAGTTCGCCGACGCAGGGCGAGCCACGCGTCGCCCCCGAATGCTCGGGTGGCAGGCGACCGGCGCCTCGCCGCTCGTCCTTGGCGAGCGCGTGTTGCACCCGGAGACGATTGCCACCGCCATCCAGATCGGCAATCCCGCGTCGTGGCACCAGGCGATCGCTGCTCGCGATGAGTCCGGCGGGCACATCGGCGCGGTCACCGACGGCGCCATCCTCGAGGCGTACAACTTGCTGGCTGCCGTCGAGGGCGTGTTCGTCGAGCCTGCGTCAGCAGCCTCGGTGGCAGGCCTCTTGCAGGCGTCTGCCGAGGGACTTGTCGCGCGCGACGACATCGTCGTCTGCACGCTCACGGGGCACGGTCTGAAGGATCCCCAGCGCGCCATCGACCAGGTCGATGTCGGCGCGCCGGTCGCGGCCGTCGCGGCCGACGTTGCCGCCGCCATCGGCCTCTAGGAGATCGAACCATGGAGAAGCCTGTCGCGCTCGTCACGGGCGCATCGTCGGGGATCGGCGAATCGTTCGCGAGGCTGCTCGCGCAGCGGGGCCACGATCTCGTGCTCGTTGCCCGTCGCCGGGAACGCCTCGAGGAGGTCGCCCGCCGAGCGGCGAGCGAAGCAGGAGCCGCGGCCGAGATCCTCGTCGCGGATCTCGAGACCGTCGACGGCGTCGGCTCCGTGGAGGCGCGCCTCGGGGACGCCGAGCATCCGGTCGAGCTCCTCGTGAACAACGCAGGGTTCGGCACGAGCGGCCGTTTCCACGAGCTCCCCGTCGCAAACGAGGAAGCCGAAGTCCGATTGAATGTGCTTGCCCTCGTGCGGCTCACCCATGCGGCCCTCAGTGGGATGGTGGCGCGCGGGCACGGCGGGGTGATCAACGTTTCGTCGGTCGGCGCGTACCAACCGACGCCGAACAGCGCCACCTACGCGGCGACCAAGGCGTTCGTGTCGAGCTTCACCAACGCGATCCACGAGGAGCTGCACGGCACCGGCGTCAAGGCGATGGTGCTCGCCCCAGGGTTCACGCACACGGAGTTCCACGAGCGCGCGGGCATCGACCACGAAGCCCAGATGCCGGAGTTCCTCTGGCAGTCCTGCGACGAGGTCGTCAACGCGGCGCTGAAGTCCTACGGACGCGGCCGTGCCGTCTGCGTGCCGGGACCGATCAACAACGTCGCGGCTGCGATCTCCGGCTCGATGCCCGCCGGCGTGAGCAGGAAGATCGCCGGCATCGTCACCAAGCGCGCGTACTGATCCGCCGGCGCTCGACGGAGCGCCGGGTCAGTTCGCCAGATCGGCTCTCCGGATCCAGCTCTCCGGATCCAGCTCTCCGGATCAGGCATCGTGCAGCGCGTCGACCGTGGCGCGCGCGGCGGCCTCGACCGGCGATGTCCCGGTCGCGATCCCGTGGCGCGCGTTGCTCGTGTCGGGCTCGACGAGTGCGACCGCGACGACGAAGCTTCCGCTCGCCGTTGTCTCGACGGTTCGAATCCAGGAAGGGGCCCACCGGCTGGCCGGGTCGGCCTCGCCGACGGCGGCGATCACCGCGTCGGCGGCGCCGGCGAGGCCGCGTGCGAGTGGCGCTCGTCCGATGGCTCGCACCGAACCAATGGCGAGGTGGACCTCGATCTCACCGTCCTCGGGAACGCTGCGCACGCTCAGCAGCTCGGGACCGACCGGGCGGTTGCGCGTCGCGGTCGCGTCGAACGGTGCGCCGACCGCGGGCGGGGCTGCGCCGGCCGGTTCGATCGATGCCGGATCGCGTACGAGCTCGATGACGAGACGGGACTCGGAAGCAAGCGCGGTCGCGGCCTGCCGGGCGACATCGTCGGGCGCGTCGGCAGAGGCGAGCAGCCGACACCGCGTGACGTCACCGTCGTGATCCATGACGACCGCGTAGACGCCTGGAAGTCGTCGGAGCGCGAGCTCGGTGATGTCGCCGACATCTCCCGGCCTGACCTCGACCCGCGTGCTGTCGACGCGCAGGACGTCGACGCGGAGACTCGCGGCGCACAACGCGACGAGGAGCTCGGCGTCGACGAGGTCGTGGGGGAACGGTGGATCCGAGAAGCATCCGGGGCCAGCGGCGACGAGGCCGGGCTCGAGAGGCCCGCGTCCGGTGCGGAAGGCCTGGCGGCCGAGATCGGGGTCGTCGACGACGACGGTCAAGGAGCGAAGGCCATGCGCCGCCAGCACGCGATCCAGGTGGGCACGGAGTCCGTGCAGGCCGACGTCGCCGCTCCCGGTCTGGGCGGTCCCGGTCTGGGAATCGGGTGCTGGTTTCGAAGTCGGCGCTGAGGCTTCCACGGGCCGATGAGGGTACCGGCCCCCCGACCCACTGTCGCCCGAGGTGATCGACCTGCGTCTCTGAGCGTCGAATGGGAAGGTGAGGGACGCATCCAGAACGGGTTCAGGGGTTGGCCCAGCCCTCGAGCCGTTCGTGCCCTTCCGTGATGCCGGGTGGGATCGGGATCGCGCCCGACTCCGTGCGCGGCCCGGGGACGTCCCGAAACCCGTAGGCGATCGGGTCCCGACCCGGCTGACACACGAAGCACTGCCCGGTGCCGCCGCTCGTCACCGCGTGCACGACCGCGTCCGCGATCTGGCTCGCGGGCATGAGGGGGAACTCGGCTTCGGCGAACAGCAGCTTCGCCGCGTCGCTCAGGATGTTCGTGTCGGTCATGCCCGGGTTCACCGCGTTGACCGTGATGCCCTGCGGCGCGACCGTCGGAGCCACGGACCGGATCAGTCCGACGACAGCGTGCTTCGTCGAGTCGTAGATCGGGTCGGGTGGGAAGGGGATCAATCCGGCGAGTGAAGCCGTCGCGACGATCGCGCCACCGGTCGCGCTCATCGCCTTGATCGCGGCGCGGAGTCCGAACACGACTCCGTCGACGTTGACGCGCATGATGCGGTGGTACAGCTCGTCGCTGAGCGTCGTGAGATCAGCGACGCCGATCGCGATCCCCGCGTTCAGGAACGCAACATCGACACCGCCGAGGCTCTCGATGCAATGGGCGAAGGAAGCGTCCACCTCACTCGACGCGCCCACGTCTGCAGCGAACGACGTGCCACCGAACTCCGATGCGACGCTGGCGGCCCGATCCGCGTCGAGGTCGACCACGCAGATGCGCATCCCTTCCGCGGTGAGGCGCTCGACGGTGGCGAGGCCGATCCCGGAAGCACCCCCGGTGACGATGCCGACCTTCCCTCGGAGATCCATCAGAGCTGGAGCACGACGAGGCGTGCTTCGGTCATCTCCTCGACCGCGTACTTCGGTCCCTCGCGGGTGTTGCCCGAGTCGCGGAGCCCGCCGTAGGGCATCTGGTCGGCGCGGAACGTCGGTACCTCGTTCACGAGCACCCCTCCGAAATCGAGCTCACGGACCGCGCGCAGCGCCACAGTGAAGTCGGACGTGAAGATCGCGGCCTGGAGCCCGTACCGGGTGTCGTTGGCCTGCTCGAGGGCGTCGTCGAGCTTGCGGTACCGAGCGACCGCCACCACCGGACCGAAGACCTCGAGTGAGCAGACGTTCATGTCGGCGTTCGTGTCGGTGAGCACGGTCGGGGTCAGCACCCCATCACGCACGTCACCGCCGGTTGCGACGTGCGCACCACCAGCGACCGCTTCGTCGATCCAGCTCTTGACCCGGTCGCGCTCACCCGTCGAGATCAGGGCGGAGACATCCGTCGCGTCGTCGAGGGGATCGCCCACGACGAGCGCCTCGACGCGCGGGACGAGCTCGGCGAGGAACGCATCCGCGACGTCCTCGTGCACGTAGACCCGCTGGGTCGAGATGCAGGACTGACCCGCGTGGCTGAACCCGGCGACGGAGATCTTCGTGGCGGCGGTGACGACGTCGCCGTCCGGTTCGATGATCACGGGCGCGTTGTTGCCGAGCTCGAGACCCACCTTCTTGCGAGGCGCCTTGGCCTTGATTCCCCAGCCCACCTCGGGAGACCCGGTGAACGTGATCATCGCGATGCCGTCGTGTTCGACGATCGCGTTGCCGACCGTGCCGCCTCCGCCCGTCACGACGTTCAGGTACCCGGGCGGCAAGCCACACTCGTCGAGGAGCAGCTCCGCCAGCGCGATCGCCGAGACGGGAGTCTGGGACGCGGGCTTCAGCACCACGGGACAGCCCGCCGCGATCGCCGGTGCGATCTTGTGTGCGACCAGGTTGAGCGGGAAGTTGAACGGGCTGATCGCACCGATGACGCCGATCGGCATGCGGAGGGTGAAGCCGAGCTTCCCGACGCCCGCAGCAGACGCATCCATCGGGACCATCTCGCCGGTGAGCGTGCGCGCCGCAGCGGCCGAGAACGTGAAGGTCGAGATCGTGCGCGTCGCCTCGACGCGCGCCGTCGTGATGGGTTTCGCTGCCTCGGCCGCGATGATCCGGGCGAAGTCCTCGACCCGCTCGGCGAGGAGCCGCGCCGCGGTGTCGAGGATCTCCGCACGACGCCAGGTGGGGAGTGGGTCGGCCTTGAGCGCGAGTCGTGCTGCCGCGACGGCTCGGTCGACCTCGGCCGGTCCGCAGGCCGGCACCCGCGCGATCTCCGTGCCGTCGTAGGGAGACAGCACCGTGATCGTCTCGTCCGTGGTGATGCGCTCGGCGCCGATCGGCAGGCTCCTGATATCGCTCATGAGCGGAGGTTACCGTTGCGCGTGCGCCGGATCATCGAGACGTTGCGGTCGGTCCTGCACTTCCGTCCGATCGAGCTGGATCCGGTGCTCCGGCGCCTGGCTCGGGCCGTGTCGGTCTCCGATCTGCGCAAGATCGCGAGGCAGCGACTCCCCCGAGGGGTGTTCGACTACATCGACGGCGGTTCGGAGGACGAGCGAACCCTCGCGGCGAACTCGGATGCGTACGCACGCGTGACGTTCCGCCCGCGGGTCCTGCGCGACGTCGGTGCCGTCGATCCGTCGACGACGCTGCTCGGGCGCACCCTCCCGATCCCGCTCGTCCTCGCACCCACCGGGTTCAACCGCATCGCAGATCCCGAAGGGGAGCTGGCCGTCGCCCGTGCCGCAGCGCGAGCCGAGCTCCCGTACACCCTCTCGACGTTGAGCACCCGGTCGATCGAAGAGGTCGCGGCAGTCAGCGGTGGGCGCAAGTGGTTCCAGGTGTACGTGTGGCGGGACCGCGGTCTCGTGAAGGACATGATCGACCGCGTCGCCGCGTGCGGGTACGAAGCGCTCGTCCTCACCGTCGACACCGCCGTGTTCGGTCAGCGCGACCGCGATCTGCGGCGCGGGTTCTCCCTCCCGCCGAAGATCGGTCTCGACACGTTGCTCGACGGCGTCTTGCACCCGGGCTGGACCTGGGACTTCGTGCGAGCCGACCCGATCCGATTCGCGAACGTCGTCGGTCTGAACGCGGGCATCGGCGACGGCAGCGATGCCGTGTCGCTCGCCGATTACATCAACTCGCAGTTCGATCCGACGCTGTCGTGGCACGACGTCGAGTGGCTCCGTTCGGTGTGGGACGGTCCGCTCGTGCTCAAGGGGATCCAGTCCGTCGAGGACGCAGTGCTCGCGGCGGACGCGGGCGTCGAGATCATCGCGCTCTCGAACCACGGAGGGCGTCAGCTCGACGGTGCGCCGGCGACACTCGACCTCGTCGCTCCTGTCGTCGATGCGGTCGGCGATCATGTCGAGGTGATCTGCGACGGAGGGGTGCGGCGCGGCGGCGACATCGTGAAGGCGGTCGCGCTCGGCGCCCGCGCGTGCATGGCCGGACGTGCCTACCTGTACGGTCTCGGCGCAGGCGGTGAGCGCGGCGTCGACCAGGTGCTTCGCTTGCTCGACGCCGATGTTCGGCGGACCATGGCACTCATCGGCGCACGAACGATCGCCGACGTCACGCGAGATCTGGTTGAGTCGTGAGACGCTGACGCTTGCGTCAAGCCGTCCTGAGGCGTGGGTTCGTGCCGACGACGCCACCGATCACCAGCAGTGCAAGGATCGGCGGGATAACCATCCAGAACAGGGCCAGCGCGGGAAGCGCGCCGATGATGATGAGCGCGTCGGCGAGTCCCGCCTTCTCGACGAAGCCAGATGAGCGAAGCGCACGACCCACGATCCGGACCCCGACGGCGAGCGCGGTCACAGCGATCATCGCCATTGCGACGAAGAACACTGCGATCGTGTTGGTCGAGGCGCCGATAGCGAACAGCACGAGGGAGACCGACAGCGCGACCGCGAGCAGCACGAGCTGTCGCCGTGACACCGGCAGGGGCTCGAGCTGGGGGTCGGGGCCGCGAGCTTCGAGCGCTCGACCGGCGCGCCACCGCAGCCAGAGCCCGGTGAAGACCGCGAGCGCGAGCAGGGACATCAGGACGGGCCCGATCGCCTGCCCGGGCATCTTCCCGTCTTCTTCGCGGAGGACGGCGAGGCTCGCCAGCAGGTTGAACACGCCGAGCAGCAGCGCGAGGGGCGCGAACCAGGACTGCGTGACTACTGCCCATGCCGCGTGCAGACGGGACCCGTTGGAGTGGGGATCGGTGTGTCGCATGGCTTGTTGCTCCTGTCTCCGCCAGATGAGGTCGTTCGGCATCCCACGTACCGTGCGCCATGCGATGGCGACGCCGGGTGAGCGGGTGCCGTCGTGGGTGGCGACGAGGATGTGTTCGTGCACATCGCCGGCGATCTCGGTGCGGCGTCGTTCACGCGCATCGGTGGGGAGCCCACGCGTGTAGCGGTTGCTCCACCAGCACGAGAACGCGGCTCCGTGACGGCCGCGGGCCGCCACCGATTGCTCAGGTGCGGTTCTCATGACGGGGCCAGCCCGGGCCGCAGATCGGTCGAGCGCTCGACGGCGCGGGCTCGGGCCAGCGAAGCCGCGGCGAGGGGGGTGACGCGGTAGAGGCGACGGCGAGGGCGCCCCTCGTCGACGGCGAGGGTTGGGTCTTCCCAGTGGCTCTCGAGCAGTCCGGCGGTCTCCATGCGCCCGAGCGCCTTGTAGAGCGTCCCGTGGGCGGTGAGCCGGCGTGCACCCTCGCGCTCCTGGATGACGCGGGCGATCGCGAACCCGTGGAAGTCGGGGTCGGGTCCCCGCGCGACCTCGATCCCTGCTTCGAGGACTGCGATCTCGATGGGGAGGAGGGTTCCGGGCTTGCGTCGGGCCATGGAGCATTTATAGGAAGATATCTGCCCAAAGTCAAGCGCCGAGACGTCAGACGCCCGGCCCGAGTCGGGCCGTGCGACCGCGCGTCGACACGCGCCTCGGGCAGGTGCATCATGTCGGCCGTGCTCATCGCCCCAGCCGCCGTCGACCTCGGGGAACCGATCCGGAACCCCAACTTCTTGAAGCTCGGGATCACCTGGCTCGTGGTCGGCATCGCGGCAGTCGGCCTCAACGTCGTCTCGTCGTTCCGGCTCGAGGAGGTCGGGGTGCTGTTCGCGGGCGGCCCACTCCTGCTGGGAGCCTTCGAGCTGATGAAGTGGCGGCGGACGTACCTCATCGTCGAGTCGTCCGGGATCACCAGCCATCGGATCGCGCAGACCCTCGCGTGCGCGTGGGAGGAGATCGACGGGCTCGACCTCCTCGGCCCCGGCGAGCGCTCCCCGTTCATGCTCAACTTCGCCTGGTGGGCCGACCGGGCCTCGCTGCGGCTCGTCGCGGGCACCCGCCACCCGGTCCCGGCGATCCAGCCGTACCACGGGTTCACGTCGCTGACGTTCCTGAAGCTCCGGCAGTGGACGTCGGCCGACGAGCTCGTCGACCAGCTGAACCGGACGGTCCGGGAGGCGCGCGGCGGGCACCGAACCGCTACGTTCACGCGACCATGACGGCGCAACCATGACTGGGGGACAGCCATGACCGATCAGAAGGTCGAACAGGTCTGGGAGACGCCGTCGCTCGAGGAGATCCCCCGGTTGAGCAAGGGACACGTCGAGGCGATGGAAGCGTCCGACGACGACATGATCTGGATGCAAGCGGGCATGCACCACGTGCTGTTGCGCACGGTCGGTCGCAAGAGCGGCGACGAGCACAAGGTCGCGCTCCCGACCTGGCTCGACCCCGAGGGTCGCCGCGTCGTAGTCGCGTCGTACGCCGGCGCGCCGGGGCACCCGTCGTGGTACCTCAACCTCAGCGACCGCGACGCGAACCCGGCGGTGTTGTGTCGCGTCCAGGGGGGTACGCAGTACTGGTCGGAGCACGAGATCCTGGGTGGCGACGAGTACGACCGCATCTGGGGACTGCTCGTCGCCGACCGTGCTTGGTACGACAACTACCAGGCGAAGACGGAACGTCGAATCCCGCTGGTGCGGCTCCCCGAGACGCGCCCGGCGGACTAGGAGCACGAGGAGTCACGATGCCCGCACGCACCGAGTACTCGCCCGGCACGCCGAGCTGGGTCGACCTCATGGTCCCGGATCCGGCCGCAGCGAAGGCGTTCTACACCGCGCTGTTCGGCTGGGAGTACACCGACGAGGACACGGGCATGCCCGACAACCCGTACACGATGTGTCTGAAGGACGGAAAGTCTGTCGCGGGCATGGGCAAGCAGTTCGACCACGAGGCCGAGCAGGGGATCCCACCACACTGGAACTGCTACGTCACCGTTGCCGACATCGAGGCGAGCGCGGCGAAGGTGCCGGAGCTCGGCGGCACGGTGTTCGCGCCGCCGATGGACGTCATGGACGCGGGACGCATGTCGGTGCTCGCCGATCCGACGGGCGCGGTGAGCTGCATCTGGCAGGCGAAGGACCACATCGGCGCGGAGCTCGTCAACGAGCACGGGGTACTGATCTGGACGGAGCTGATGACGGGCGACATCGATGCCGCGTCGAAGTTCTACGAAGGACTGTTCGGCTGGAAGGTCGAGACGCAGCCCGTCGGAGAGATGTCGTACACGATGTTCAGCGTCGGCGATCGCGCCATCGCCGGCGGGATGAAGAGCCCGATGGAGGGCATCCCACCGAACTGGGCGCCGTACTTCGCGACCGACGACTGCGACGCGACGGTTGAGATCGCGAAGGGTCTCGGCGCGTCGGTGTTCATGGGTCCCGACGACGGTCCTCCCGGACGCATGGCGGCACTCGCCGACCCGCAGGGTGCGATGTTCTCGCTCCTCACCCCGGGGGAAGCCACCGACTGACCTGACCCCTCTGGGTGCGTCTCTCACCCGGCCGTGCCGGGGTGAGGGACGCAGGTCCGTCGACGCTCAGCCCTGGAGGTCGATGCCGATCGCGGGGCCGTAGCCGGCGCGCGCGCCGGGCAGGGTGTGGAGCTCGACGCCGAGCTCGCGTGCGATCGACTCCGCGACGTCGAGATCCTTGAAGCCGAGCTCGGCGGCCTCCACCAGCACGGCGGCCACGTCGCCGAGCTCCTCGGGAGGACGCGCCGTCGCCTGCTCGCGGTCGAGCAGCTTGTCGGCGTAGTCGAGGGCGCCGGTCGTCCGCGCGATGTGCGCGAGCTGTGCAAGGTCGACGCCACCGGCCTGCGCCAGGGTCTGGGCTTCGTGCACCAGCCCGAACGATCCGTACTGCAGGTAGTTGCGGGCCACCTTCGCCACCATGCCGGCGCCGATCGGGCCGCAGTGGACGATCTCGCGCGACCACGGTGCGAGCGCCGGACGCGCCGAACCGATCGTCGAAGCGTCGCCGCCCGCGATCACGAGCAGGGTCCCGGCTCGTGCGCCGGGTACACCGCCCGAGATCCCGGCGTCGAGCAGACGCACTCCGATCGCACCGGCGGCGGCCTCGACGTCGCGCAGGCACTCGAGCGTGACCGTGCTGTGGATCGCGAGCACCGCGCCTGACCCGAGGGTCTGGAGTACGCCGGCAGCCCCCATCACCGCCTCGCGCACCTGCTCGTCGTTCAGCACGACCACACTCGCGACGTCGGCCCCCGTCGCGGCATCAGCCGGACTCGACGCTCCACGCGCCCCCGCACGGACGAGCTCCTCGACGCGATCGGGCCGCGGGTCGAACACGGCGAGCGAGTGCTCCGACCCGGCGACGTGCCCCGCCATGGCACCGCCCATGTTGCCGATGCCGATGAACGCGACGTGCATCAGCAGGGCTCGTCGGCCGCGCGCGTCCGATGCTCGTGCTTGGCGGCTTCGGCCTCGGCCACGATCGGCTGGCTCATGCCCCACCCCACGTAGTGGGTGAGATGCAGGACGACCTCGTCGACCTGCTCAGGTGTGAGCTCACCGGTCGCGAGGCATCGGCGGAGCTGGATCCCGAGCGGCTCGAAGCGGCCCTGTGCTGCGAGCACGCCCATCACGAGGAGCCGACGGCTCGGGACGTCGAGGGCAGGGCGGGCCCACACTTCGGCGAAGAGCTGTTCGAGCAGCGCGTCGCCGTAGACGTGACCCTCGGGGAGCAGCGGGAGATCGCCGTAGACCCGGCGAGCCATCGTCTCGCCCGCTTCGCGTCGTTCGCTGTCGGTCATGGCTGGGTCACGGTACCGTCACCGGCGTGAGCACGCTCGCCTACAACCCGTACGAGTTCTCCCTCCACGCGGATCCCTACGTCCCCTATCGCGACCTGCGCGAGGAGGCGCCGGCGTACTGGAACCCAGACCTCGAGTTCTGGGCCCTGACTCGGTTCGACGACGTACAGGAGGGCTTTCGAGACTTCGAGACCTTCTCCTCGGCAAACGGCATTGCGCTCGAGAATCGTGGTCAGGTCGACCGTCGCTACCGCCAGATGATCGAGATGGACCCGCCGGAGCACTCCACCTTTCGCAAGCTCGTCAGCCGAGCGTTCAGTGCGCGGCGCATGGCTGAGATGGAGGACCAGACGCGCAGCATCGTGTCGGGCTACCTCGATGCGATCGGGCCGACCGGTGAAGCGGACCTGGTGCGTGACGTGACCGGCCCGTTCCCCATGGACGTGATCTCGGCCGTGCTCGGGATTCCCGAGGCCGATCGGGCCGAGCTGCGCTCGTACTCCGACACGCTCCTGGTGCGCGAGGACGGCCAGATGGAGATGCCGCAATCCGCGCTCGACGGGATGTTCGCCATGATCGGCTACTTCGCCGAGGATCTGCAACAGCGCGCCGGCCGCTCGCGGCCCGGGCTCATCGCAGACCTCCTCGAGCTCGAGGTCGAAGGCCGGTCGCTGAGCGAGAGCGAGCTCCTGGGGTTCTGCACCCTGTTCGTGATCGCCGGTCATGAGACGACCACGAAGATGGTCGCCAATGCCGTCGAGCTGTTCGACCGTCATCCCGACCAGCGCGCGCAGATCGTGGCGGATCCCGTGCTGATCCCGGACGCGATCGAAGAGGTGCTGCGCTTCCACAACTCGACCCAGTACATGCATCGCACGCTCACGCGCGACGTCGAGCGCCACGGCGAGCAGCTCGAGGAGGGGGACTCGGTCCTCCTCGTGATCGGTGCTGCCAACCACGACGACCGCGAGTTCGGTCCGACCGCGGATGACTTCGATATCAACCGTCGCCCCGAGCGCCACCTCGCGTTCGGCTACGGCGCGCACTTCTGCCTGGGTGCCGCACTCGCTCGGCTCGAAGGGCGCGTCGCGCTCGAGGAGATCCACCGTCGGATCCCCGACTACGTGGTCGATCGCGACCAGTCCGAGCGGTTCCACAGTGGCAACGTGACCGGCTGGACCCGGCTCCCCATCACGTTCACGCCCGAACACGATGGGTGACGTCGCAGGCGAGACCTTCGTCGCGAACCGTGAGGCGATGCTGACGCTCCTCGACGAGCACGACGCGCAGGTCGCGCTGGCGGTCGGCGGGGGTGGTGAGAAGTACGTCGCGCGACATCGCGCCCGGGGCAAGCTCACCGCGCGTGAGCGCATCGAGCTGCTCCTCGACCAGGACGCGCCATTCCTCGAGCTGTCGCCACTCGCCGCATGGGGGACGCAGTTCCACGTTGGCGGGAGCATCGTCACCGGCATCGGAGTGGTCTCGGGGGTCGAGTGCGTGATCATCGCTTCGGACCCGACCGTGCGCGGTGGCACGATGAACCCGATCACCCTCAAGAAGAACCTGCGTGCACTGGAGATCGCGCGGGTGAACCGGCTGCCGGTGGTGAACCTGGTCGAGTCCGGAGGGGCCGACCTCGAGACGCAGGGCGATCTCTTCATCCCCGCCGGTCAGATCTTCCGCGACCTCACGCAGCTCTCGGCGCTCGGTATCCCGACGATCGCGCTCGTCTTCGGCAACTCCACCGCCGGCGGTGCGTACGTGCCGGGGATGTCCGACTACGCGGTGATGGTCGACCAGCGGGCGAAGGTGTTCCTCGGTGGTCCCCCACTCGTGAAGATGGCGACGGGCGAAGAGTCCGACGACGAGGAGCTCGGTGGCGCCGCCATGCACTCGCGCGTCTCCGGGCTGTCCGACGCGTTCGCCGTCGACGAGGAGGACTGCATCCGCATCGGGCGCGACATCGTGGCTCGACTCAACTGGCGGAAGCTCGGCCCGGGACCGAGCCGGGTCGCGGAGGAGCCGAAGGCCGAAGCCGAGGACCTGCTGGGGATCGCGTCGGTCGATCTCCGGGTGCCGTTCGATCCGCGTGCGGTGATCGCGCGCGTCGTCGACGGGTCCGACTTCGACGAGTACAAGGCCGAGTACGGCACGAGCCTCGTCGCGGGCTGGGCGTCGATCCACGGGTATCCGATCGGGATCCTCGCGAACGCCCGCGGGGTGCTGTTCATGGACGAGGCGAAGAAGGCGACCGAGTTCATCCTCCTCGCGAACCAGATCGACACGCCGCTGCTCTTCCTCCAGAACACGACTGGGTACATGGTCGGCAAGGAGTACGAGCAGGCCGGGATCATCAAGGACGGCGCCAAGATGATCAATGCGGTCACCAACAGCACGGTGCCGCACCTCACCGTGATCATGGGCGCGTCGTACGGCGCCGGCGACTACGGGATGTGTGGCCGCGCCTACGGGCCTCGCTTCCTCTTCACCTGGCCCAACGCGAAGATCGCCGTCATGGGTCCCCAGCAGCTCGCGGGGGTGCTCTCGATCGTCGCCCGGCAGGCCGCCGAGGCGCAGGGTCGGGAGTTCGACGAGGCCGCCGATGACCTCCGCCGTCAGGCGGTCGAAGAGCAGATCGAACGCGAGTCGCACGCGTTCTTCAACAGCGGGAAGCTCTACGACGACGGGATCATCGACCCGCGTGACACTCGAACGGTCCTCGGCCTCGCGCTCTCGGCCGTCCACTCCAACGTCGTCCAGGGCCAGCGCGGCTTCGGCGTCTTCCGAATGTGACGGCGCATGTGACGGGGCAGGTGAGGGAGATCAGAAAGCTCCTGGTCGCGAACCGGGGCGAGATCGCGTCGCGCATCATGCGCACCGCGCGGCGCCTCGGGATCGCGACGGCGGTGGTGTTCTCCGATGCCGACGAGGATCTGCCGTTCGTCGCGGAGGCCGACGAGGCGGTCCGGCTCCCGGGTGTTGCTGCGACCGACACCTACCTCGACGTCGCCGTCGTCGTGGCTGCAGCGCTGGCCGTCGGCGCCGACGCGGTCCATCCCGGCTATGGCTTCCTCTCGGAGCACGCCGACTTCGCGCGCGCGTGCGCGGCTGCCGGGCTTGTGTTCGTCGGGCCGCCGCCCGAGGTGATCGACGCCATGGGCTCGAAGGTCGAGGCGAAGCGGCTGATGGCTGATGCGGGCGTCCCCGTGCTCCCTGGCACGGTGATCACATCTGAGACGAACGCCGCTGACCTCGAGCACGCGGCCGACGAGATCGGACTCCCGCTGCTCGTCAAGGCCGAGTTCGGTGGGGGAGGACGCGGCATGCGCGTCGTCCACGACCGGGCCGACGTGGTCGAGGCGGTGGCGAGCGCGCAGCGCGAGGCGGCGGGCGCGTTCGGAAACGGCTCAGTGTTCCTCGAACGGTTCGTGGACACCCCGCGCCACGTCGAGGTGCAGATCTTCGGCGATGCCCAGGGGAACGTCGTCCACCTCTTCGAACGTGAGTGCTCGATCCAGCGTCGCCACCAGAAGGTCATCGAGGAAGCGCCGTCGCCGGCAGTCGACGACACCCTCCGCACGGCGCTCTGTGCCGCGGCAGTGTCGGCGGCGAAGGCGATCGGGTACGTCGGTGCCGGGACAGTTGAGTTCGTGCTCGACGGCGACGGCGCGTTCTGGTTCCTCGAGGTGAACACGCGCCTGCAGGTGGAGCATCCCGTCACCGAGCTGGTCACGGGTCTCGACCTCGTGGCCGTGCAGCTCGAGGTGGCCGCGGGTCGCCCGCTCCCCGAAGCGGTCGTGCACGCGGGCTTCGCCGGACACGCGATCGAGGCGCGCCTCTACGCGGAGGACGTGCCGGCCGGATTTCTCCCCACCAGCGGACCGATCGACCGATTCCGCATCGTGCAAGCACCCGACGTGCGCGTCGACGCCGGCTACGTCGACGGCTCGGCGGTGAGCACCTTCTATGACGGCATGCTCGCGAAGGTGATCGCCTGGGCGCCCACCCGCACCGGTGCCGCGCTGCGGCTGGCCGACGCGCTCGCCCGCAGCGAGCTCCATGGTGTCACCACGAACCGCGACCTCCTCGTGCGCACGTTGCGCCACCCGGAGTTCCTGTCGGGCGCCATCGACACGGCGTTCTTCGATCGGCACGACCCGGCAGAGCTCGGTGCACCCGACGAGTCCGAACCGCTCCGTCGGCTGCACGCCGCGGCTGCCGCGATCGCGACCCGAGCCGACGACTCAGCGGTCGGACCGCTCCCCGCAGGTATCCCGGCCGGGTGGCGCAACGTCGGGCCCGCCACGCAGCCCCGGACCTTCACCACCGGTTTGCACGACGAGCATCGGGTCGAGGTCTCCGTCACGTGGACGCGCACCGGCCTCGCAGTGTCGATCGACGGCGTGCTGCTCGACGATCTGGGAGTCGTCGGCGAGACGGCTGCCACCGTCGACCTCGAGATCGGTGGCGTCCGCCAGCACGTGCGCGTCCATCAGATGGGCGACGCGGTGTACGTCGACAGCTCGCTCGGGTCATCCGCGCTGCGGCTGCTGCCGCGCTTCCGGACCCACGATCGCGTCGGCGCGGCCGGGTCGCTTCACGCACCACTCCCCGGGACCGTGACGCGGGTGCTCGTGCGCGAGGGCGACCAGGTGCAGGCTGGGCAAGCGCTGCTGGCGCTGGAGGCGATGAAGATGGAGCACACGATCACTGCGGCGCACGACGGGGTCGTGACACACCTCGGCGTGGAGGTCGGTGCGCAGGTGGAGACGACGACCGTGCTGCTCGTGATCGTCGCACCTGACGCGAGCGACGACGCATGAGTGCGGTAGGTCCGGACGATGTCGTGCAGTACGAGGTCACCGATGGCGTCGCGTGGCTCACGATCAACCGGCCCGACGCCCGGAACGCGCTGAACGCCGCGGTGCGCGCAGGCCTGTTCGAGGGCGTCGATCGATTCAACGCCGACGACGCGGCCCGCGTGCTGGTGCTCACCGGTGCCGGAGAGCAGGCGTTCTGCGCCGGCGGCGACCTCAAGGAGATGGCCGATACCGGCCTCGAGGTTCCCCCGCCCGATTTCATCCCGCAGTTCGGTCGCACCGTGCACGTCGACAAGCCGACGATCGCCGCCGTCAACGGCGTTGCCTATGCCGGTGGCTTCCTGCTCGCCCAGATGTGTGATCTCTGCGTTGCCGCGGACCACGCGCGCTTCGCGATCACTGAGGTGAGGGTGGGTCGCGGTGCTCCGTGGGCTGCGCCGCTCGCGTCGATGGTCGGATCGCGGGTCGCGCTCGAGATCCTGCTCACCGGCGACCCGATCGATGCCGAGCGGGCCCGCGAGGTCGGCTTCGTCAACCGGGTCGTGCCGGCGAAGGAGCTGCGCGCTGCGGTACAGGAACTCGGCGCGAGGATCGCCGCGAACGCTCCGCTGTCGGTGCTGGCCGCGAAGGCGATGATCCGAGCCCTCGCTGACGCCGGCGGAGCCACGGGAGCGGACCAGTTCGCGCTCGCCGAAGAGATCTGGGAGCCGGTCTATCTCAGTGAGGACGCGCAGGAAGGTCCGCGGGCGTTCCGGGAGAAGCGCGCGCCGCGCTGGACCGGCCGCTGAGCCCGATCGGCGCGGGTTCTTCTTCACTCCCATCACTCTGGTTGACATCTCTCACGTGCAGCGCGACCCTTCTCATGGGTTGTCGTCGCGGGGGAGTGCGGCAATCGCTGGGAGCCAGTGCCATGGCCAGTGCAATGGACGAAACCGTGGGGCCGCTGCGCCGTGGGCGCATCCTGCTGGCCGCGTGGGCTGCGCTGATCCTCGTCGTGGTCGCGATCGGTGGGGTCCTGCTCGTCGGCTCGTCGGGCGCAGAGACCGAGCGGCGGAACGTGCGCACGTCGACCGGATCCCAGGCGCAGGTCGCCCCGACCGAGTTCCTCCTCGTGTGCGAGGGGGCGATCGCGGAAGACCACGGGGTCGAGACCTCGTCCCACGTGGTCTCGTGGGTCCCCGAAGGCACCGCGATCCCGGCGGGCTGCCACCGCGGCTGAGGCGCGACACTTGGGGGGATGACCTCGATCGCATCCCGCCGGGTCCGCCGGGCGACGGCGATCCTCGTGACCGTCGGCGTCGCGCTCCTCGGCACCGCAACCCTGGGGGCCGGGACCGCCCACGCGAGTCGACGGATCGACTCCCGCGCCACGGGAGTCGGTGACGAGCAGCGGACGACGCTCCACCATGCGGCCCTGCGTCCCGGGCTCGACGCACTGGCCCGGCAG
This sequence comes from Acidimicrobiia bacterium, assembly GCA_038321755.1. Lineage (GTDB taxonomy): Bacteria > Actinomycetota > Acidimicrobiia > IMCC26256 > PALSA-555 > JALHSW01. The sequence continues at coordinate 22,618 of JBBQFJ010000031.1, forward strand.
GGCCTCGTCGTGCGACCGGTGAGCGACGGCGGTCTCCCCGTCTACGACGCCCCCGGCGCGCACGCGCCGAGCCAGGTGTTCGCCGCGGTCGACGAGCTCGGCTCGCCCCTGGGCTTCCTGACGGTCGGCCACGTCCGGGGATGGTTCCAGGTGCTGCTCCCGAGCCGCCCGAACGGATCGAGCGCCTGGGTACGAGCGAAGTCGGTCACGGTGCGCATCCCGAACGTTCGAGTGGAGATCTCGCTCGCAGCCCATGAGCTGCGTGTCGTCCAGGTCGCCGACGGTGCGGTCCTCCTCACGAGCGCGGTCGGCATCGGTGCGCCTCGCACTCCCACGCCGACGGGCACCTTCTTCGTGCGCGACCTGGTGCGGGTGACGGGACCAGCCGGTCCGTACGGTCCCTATGCCTACGGGCTCTCCGGTCACTCCGACGTCCTCAGCCGGTTCGGCTCCGGGGATGCGCGCATCGCGATCCACGGCACGAACGCCCCTTCGAGCATCGGTGCGGATGCGAGCAACGGGTGCATCCACCTCCCCAACGATGTGGACACCGAGCTGGTCCAGCATCTGACCGTCGGCACGCCGGTCGTCATCACCTGAGACGTCTCGCGCCCTACGTGACCCGCCCTGCCGCGATCTTGGCGAGCTCGATCACCGCGGTCTCGAGCGCGTCCGGGTGCTCGTCGGTGTCCGGCGAGCCGTGCACCTCGTACCCGACCGACAGCAACACGTCATGTGCGAGCACCGTCGCGGTGTCGAAGTCCGTCTCGTAGAACGCGTCGGGGCCGAGCTTCGGCAGCTCGCGGATGCTGTGGAACTTCTTCCCCTGCTGCCGCTGCTCCTGATACTCCTGCTTCGCCGCGCGGGCGTCCGGCTCGACCCTCACCTCCACGGTTCGAAACACACGGTTCCCGGTGTCGGGGTCGTCGTCCGGACTCAGGAGGGAGTACTCGCAGATCGCGGCCTTCTTGCTGCCCGCAGGTATCGACGACGCGCCGTCGACCTTGGACAGCTCGAACCCGGTGAGGCGGACCACCTCGTCGTCCTGCAACAGATCACACGCGTGATAGCGGACTCCCGTGCATCGGTGCGTACGCGCGCACTCCTTCGCCGACTCGACGACCGACGTGTCCTTGGCCGGACCCAGCCGCTCGGCGACCAGCTCGGCCGTCTGCTGCTCGATTCGTCGCCGGTGGGCATTCGTGAGCGGATGCTGGTCGTTCCCGTCCGCGTAGGTCGAGAACACGAGATCGCCGTTGCGGACGTTCAGACCGTGCTTCGGACTGAAGTACGCGTCCGACCCGAGACCGTCCACCGCGCGCCCGGCGCCGCGCTTCCCGGACTCGAAGTCCTGCACGGCCTCGCCGCCGCGGTCGACCTCCAGGCTCACGAAGTACGGCGCCGTCTCGCGACCTCCTGCGTCCGACGCGTCGCTCCCGTCGTCGCTGTCCTTCGACACCCACTCGCAGTAGGTGCCTGACGAGCGGTCCGTGTCTTCGGAGCCCCCACTGCTCGGGACCCCGAGGACCTGGGTGGCCTCGTCCGTGGTCAGGAGGTCGCACGCGTTCTCGCGGTCGCCCGTGTCCGCCGCGGCGCTGACCCCCTCGAGCGAGAGGGAACCACAGGCTGCGAGGAGTGCCATGAGGAGGAGCGCGGGTGCCTTCATGTCCGACAGTCAACTCCGAACAGGGCGCTCTGCCTCGGCAGGGTGCGTGCTCGCCTGATCAGCCGGTCAACGCGGCGCACACCGCCGTCTCCTCGGTTGTGCGCAGCGCAGGGAAGACGTCGCTGCCGTCTGGTGCGAGCTGGGTGGAGACCGACACGATCACCGAACGTGTCCCGTCGGGCGTCGCAGCCACGAGCTGTGTGTACCCGAAGGTGTTGCCGGTGTGCCCGTAGACGACACCGCAACGCGTCGTGTAGCGGAAGAGCGCGAGCCCCGCGGCGTTCTTGCCCGGACCCGGCGGCTCTGACACGCCGCGGCGCACCTTGCGCTGCGCGGCCGTCACCTCGGGTCCGAACAGCTTGCCGCCGACGTAGCCGCGCACGAACCGCGTGAGGTCGGCGGGCGTCGACACGACGCCGCCGGCGGCCCACGCCCAGCCTCCAGCGAGGAGCTCGCTCACGTCGTCAGGAGTTTTCGGCTTGCGCATGTCGTACCCGTGGACGAACGGCATCGGGAGCTCGGGACCGGCGGGGAGCGTCGTCTGGGTGAGGCCGAGCTCGTCGGTCACCTGCGTGGCGAGGACGTCCGCGTAGGTCCGGCCGGTGACGGCCTCCACCATGAGGCCGACGAGGAAGTTGTCGGTGTTCGTGTAGCGGTACTTCGTCCCGGGTCGGAACTCGAGCGGGTCATCCTGCACGGGCTCCAGCACGGTCGTGGGCGGCGGCGCGAGACCCGGCGAGGCCGCGATCCGCTCCTGCGTCACCGGAGAGGTGATGAACTTCGGGACGCCGCTGGTGTGCCCGAGGAGCTGGCGCAGCGTGACCTTGCCCCAGAGCTCGGCGTACTGGGGGAGGCGCTGCGCGATCGTGTCGTCGAGCGAGAGGACACCTTGGTCGACGAGCGAGAGCGCGACCGCGCCGGAGAAGGCCTTGCTCACACTCGCGACGTGGAGGTGCTGGTCCGGGTCGAGTGGAGCGGCCGTCGCGAGGTCGGCGACGCCGGCGGTCAAGACCTGCTGGCCGTCGCCCCGCTGGATGACCACGATCGCTCCGGGCGGGCCGCCCTTGGCCGCCACCAGCGCGTCGAGCTGCGACTGGAGCTTCGACGTCTCGTCGGCGCCAGCCGGCGAGATCGCAGCCACGCTCGCAGTGAGAGCGAGGGCGAGCACGAGGGCGAGACTTCGGCGCATCAAACGACGCTAATGGCCATCAGCAATGACTCCGGACGTGCGTCTCTGAGCGTCGAATACGAAGGTGAGAGACGCATCCAGGTGTGGCGCCCTCGGCAGGACTCGAACCTGCGCACACGGCTCCGGAGGCCGATGCTCTATCCACTGAGCTACGAGGGCGGGAAGGAAGAAGTTTGGAGCGACGCTGCAGGATAGAGCACAGTTGTTCGTGCATCGCAGTGGGGGCCGGGTTGCCGCAGGCGTAGGGGGATGAAGCGCGTGCGAGTGCTCTCAGTCCTGCTCGACGTCCCCGTTCCCGCGACCACGGGCTTCCACCTCCGGCAGATCGCCACGCTGCGCTTGGTGCGCGCACTCGGGTGCGCTTCGTCGGCGCTGGTGTTCACCACCGCCGACCGGCCCGACATCGGCGACGTGCTCGACGCGCACTGCGATCGCGTGTTGTCGGCAGGACCGCGGGTCGAGTACTGGTCACTCCCGGTCACGCAGCGATTGCGGCTGCGATCGTCGATGGCGATTCGCGCGATTGCCGGCCGTCCGGCCCGCGCGTATCCCTATTCGTTGCCCTATGACCTTGTGGGAGTCGCGGAGCGAGTCGATAGAGCGGTCGCCACAGTCGACGCGGACGCGGTGCTCCTCCCCACGGAGCTCGCGCACCTGGCACCCGGGCTCGCGGCACGAGGGGTCGTGGTGATCGGTGATGCCCACGACGTGCTCTCGGAATGGAGTCGTCGCATGTTGCGCTATGGGATCCGGCGACCGTGGCACTTGCCTGGGCTCGTGGCCAACGTCCTGGCGAGCCGAGAGCAGGAGCGCCGGTGCCTCCCGGCGATCCGGGAGATCTGGACGACGACCGACGGTGAGCGCCCAGTCCTCGAACGGCTCGCGCCCAACGCGTGTGTGATCGTCGCGGGGAATGCGATCGACGAAGGGTCGGTCATGCCGAGCGATCCACCGATCGACGGACCGATCGGATTCATCGGGAACTACACCTATCGGCCGAACCTCGATGCTGTGCGATTCCTCGCCACGCGAGTGTTCCCACTCGTGCGGAGCGACCTTCCGGACGCCCGGCTCGTGCTCGCAGGCAGCGGGATGCCTCCTGCGGTTGCCGCTCGACTCGCAGCTGAGCCCGGCATCACGCTGCTCGGCCCGGTCGACGACGCCGCCGCCTTCGTCCGGTCCTGCGGGAGCATGGCGATCCCGATCCGGGTGCGCGGCGGAGTCCCGCTGAAGCTGGTCGAGGCGCTCGCATCCGCCCGGCCCACGGTCTCGACGCCGGAGCTCGTTGCCGGGATCGGAGTCGAGCCAGGACGGGACCTGCTCGTCGCCGACGATGCCGAGGGGCTCGCCGCCGCGCTCGTCCGGATCTCCCGTGACCGGGACGAGGCACTGCGCCTGTCCCGCAACGGGCGGAGCGTCTTCGAGCGTGAGCTCTCCTTCGCGGCCATGACGGAGCGCCTGGCCGCCGCCAGCCTCCTGGCCGGCGATCGGTGAGCTACAGCGGTGGTGCCTGCCCGAGCGCCCGCTCGATGCGGCCCACTCGACGTGCGACCCGCGTGAGCCCCTCCACGAGGGCCTTGGCCGTGTCCTGGTCGACGCCGGGCTCCTCGGCGAGCTGGGTGTACGCGACGCTCAGGCGCTCGTAGGCGTCGACGAGCTCCTTGTCACGATCGGAGAGCTCGCGGCGCACCTCGTCGACCGCACCGAGCATCTCGTCGCGCAGGGCGACCATCGTGGGCTGGAGCGCCTTCAGCAGCTGTACCTGCAAGGCGTCGACGAGCCGCGACTGAGCGGTCTCGATCGCGCTCGCGATGTCGGCCGAGAAGTCGGGTGCGGGTCCCTCGGTCGGACGCTCGGCGATCGCACGCCGGACCATCGCGGTCAGCTCGGCCTTGGCTGCGGCGATCTCGACCCGCACGAGCTCGGATGCGTCGTCGACGGGCGGGTCGCCGGCCTCAGGGATCGCGGCGGTGGGCACCTGTCCGCGACGGGTGAGCGAGACCTCGACGGCGGGCGGTTCGCTGCAGTCCACGGCCCACTGGGGCGCCATGACCGGGAGGTAGCCCT
>JBBQFJ010000032.1:0-26795 GCA_038321755.1 Acidimicrobiia bacterium
CGGGTCTACGTCTCGCCGTCACCCCAACCCAACGCCTTCGCCAGCGGGCGATCACCCCGCAAGGCCGTCGTGTGTGTCACCGAGGGTCTCCTGACGATGTGCCCACCGGACGAGCTTCGGGGTGTGCTCGCGCACGAGCTCGGGCACATCAAGAACCGTGACATTCTCATCGGGTCGGTGGCGGCGGCCGTCGCGACCGGCATCTCGTTCGTCGCGAACATCGCGCTCTGGGCAGGCATGTTCGGCGGGGATGGGGAGGATGACCCGCCCCTGCCCGTTCTGTTGCTGACCGCGATGCTTGCGCCCATCGCGGCGTCGATCCTCCAGCTCGCGCTGTCACGATCGCGTGAGTACGAGGCCGACCGTTCGGGGGCCGAGCTCGTCGGAGACCCGGAACCCCTGGCTCGTGCGCTGCTCCGCCTGGAGGCCGCTGCTCAGCGGACTCCGATGCACGTGTCACCGGCGCAGGCGAGCGCGTACATCGTCAATCCGCTCACAGGTCGAACGGCGAGGTTCTCGGCGCTCTTCCAGACGCACCCGCCCACGGCCGAGCGGGTTGCCCGGCTCCGGTCGCAGCAGGTCTCGGCGCCGGCTTGATCCGAGTCCGTCGCGCCGCAGCATTGCGGCGCGACGGACTCGCCCATGCATCAGCGCCCGAGCGTTCAGGCCGCTTGTAGCTGCCCGTCGGTGATCTCGAGCACCCGATCGCAATAGTGCGTCATCCGGCTGTCGTGGGTGACGACCACCGCGGCGGTCCCGCGTCGCTTCACCTCGTCGACGATCAGTCGCATCACCTGCTCACCGAGCTTGGTGTCGAGCGCGCTGGTCGGCTCGTCGACGAGGATGAGCTTCGGCTCGTTCATCAGCGCGCGACCGATGGCGACCCGCTGACGCTCTCCGCCGGAGAGCTGCGCGGGCAGGTTCGAACCCCGTGCCGCGAGGCCGAGCTCCTCGAGGAGCCGGTTGGCACGCTGCTTCGTCTCGGACTCGCCCCGACGGCCGGCGAGCTCGGCCGCCACCATCACGTTCTCGCGCGCGGTGAGGAAGGGCACCAGGTTCACCGCCTGGAACACGAACCCGACTTCATCGCGTCGGAATCGGGTGAGCTCCTTGGCGCTGTAGCCGGTGATGTCGTGCTCGCCGACCGCGACGGAACCCGACGTCGGGGACAGGAGCCCTCCGGCGATCGAGAGCAGGGTCGTCTTGCCCGAACCCGACGGACCCACCAATGCAACGATCTCGTCGTCACCGACCGTGAGGGTGGCGTGATCGAGCGCGACGATCTCTGCGTCGCCCTGCTCGTACACCTTGCGGATGTCGCTCATCTCGAGGGCTGGCACCTGTCGCTCCTTTGCTCCTAGACCCCGGCGCCGATGACCGACGCGGGATCGACCTTCACGATGCGGCGCAGCGAGATCGCGCCACCGATCAGGGCCATGAGCAGGATGCCCACGGCCACGAACACGGCTCGCGACACCGTCAGCTGGATCGGGACCTGCGGCGGGATCGCCAGGGACAACAGGAAGGCGCACGCGCCGCCGATGAGGAATGCAACGCCGGAGACGGCCAACGCCTGCGTGACGAGCCCCGCGATGAGCTGTCGCGACGACGCCCCGATCGCCTTGAGCACCCCGAAGATCCCGATCCGCTCCAGCGTGAGGAGTGCGAAGAACAGCGCGACGACCAGGCCGGCGACGGCGAAGGTCACCAGGATGATCTGGGTGAACACTGCGTTCTGCTCCTTGATGCCCGGGATCGCCAGGATCGCATCGTCGACGGTGAGCGTGCTGGTGGCACCGTCGGTCGCGGCGTCGATGCGGGCGGCGACGTTCGCCGCGTCTGCGCCGGGCTCGGTGCGCAGGGTCACGACCTGGAACGTGCCGGGGCCGACGGCCGCCCCGGGGCGCGACTTCTCGAGCACGACGCGCCAGGTCCCGGGCTCGACCCAGAGGCCACCCTGCTGGAGAAAGTTGGTGTCGTCGACGAAGCCGCGCACAGTGACAGGAACCCGCGCCGGCCCCAGCAGCAGCCGGTCGCCCTGCTCGACCCCGGACGCTTCGAGCTGCCGATCCGCCCATGCCTCTCCGGGCGGCGGCGGTGCCGGGACACCCGAGACGGCGCCCTCGTAGCCCGCCACCGCGACGTCGGCGAGCTCGGTCTCCCCCGGCACCCGCGCGCCGACGAGGGCGAATCCCAACCCGAACGTCTTGGCCACGCCCGGCACCGCTTCGATCTCGGCGCGGAGCTGAGGATCGATGCGCGATCGAATCACCGAGTCGCGACTCGCAGCCGAATAGACGACCAGGTCGGAATCCTGCGCGCGGAGCGCGCCGGTCGATCCGATGTACAGCCCGTCGATCAGGCCACCTAGGAAGAGCAGCAGGAGCACCAGCAACGAGAGCGCGGCAGTGGTGGGCACGAAGCGGCGCGTGCTGCGGCGCAGCTCCCGGAACGCGAGTCTCATCTCGTCGCTCCCAACGGCGTCGTCGCCTCCGCCGGGTCGAGGCGGAACACCCGCCGGATCGATGCCAACGAAGCGAGCACGGCCAGGGTCGCAACGAGCGCTCCACGCGTGAGCACCGTCCCCACGTCGAACGCGATCGGGAACGTGGGGCTCGATGCCGCAGCGGCGATGGCCAGGAGAGCCGCACCGACCGCGATCCCTCCGAGGACGACCGCGAAGACCTGCACGAGGAGCGCGCGCGTGAGATACCCCGTTCCTGCGCCGATGGCGCGGAGCAGCGTCAAGGCGTTCGCCTTCTGGACCGTGAGGATCACGAAGAAGATGCCGACCACCAGCGTCACCACGATGAACGCGAGCGTGAGGATGATGCTGAACGACGACTTGACGCCGGAGACGCCGGGCAGGGAGTCGACTGCGGTCTTTCGGTCGAGCGCCTCCACCCCGGGGACCGCTCGGGTGATCCGCGCCGCGAGGGTCGCGGGATCGACGCCGGCCTCTGGCGTCACGGCCACGATGGACGGTGTGACAAGGGTTGCGTCTGGATTCTTGGTTCGCGAGGCCTCCTCGAACGTCCGGAACGACGTGAACATCGTCGGACTGACGCTGAAGCGGCTCTTCGAGGCGAGTCCCACGATGCGGATCGGGGTCGTTCCTTCTGGCCCGATCACCTCGACACGATCACCGATCGCGAACCCGCTGCTCGCGTCGATGTCGCTGGCAACGCCTTCGCCTTCACGGCCAGGAAGGCGTCCTTCCTCGAGGCGCGTCGGTGATCCCGGTCCGCCGAGCACGTAGCCGAAGATCGAGGCCTCGAGGGTGTCCACCGAAGTTCGGACCGTGAACGTTCCCTGCCCGAGCGGTTCGGCGCGCGCAACGCCGGGCACGCCCGCCGTCTGCGCGACCTGCTCGGGCGTCACGACACTGCCTTCGAGGTTCGTGCGCGCCTCGGCGTTGTACACGACCACCTGGGCCGACTGGTTCTCGAGCGCGCCGGAGAAGAAGTTGAGCAGCGTCGTCAGCAGGGTCTGCTGGAAGAGGATCAGGAAGACGAGCAGGCCAACCGCGCCCATGAGCATCCCGAAGCGCACCTTGGCTCGGCGCATCTCCCGGAACGCAAGCCTCATTTCGGGACCTTTCCACAGCTACTCGGGAGTTGGGGGGACGGTGTGGGAGGGGCAGGGACCGTGGGGCGGGGGCCCCTCCCACACCGCGATTGCTAGGCCGCCGGTTGCAGGACGCCGTCGATCACGTGCACGACACCGTTCTTCGCCTTGAGGTCGGTCGCGGTGATGTTCACCGTGCTGCCGTTGGCGTCGGTGATGGTGGCCGTGCCGTCGTCGTTCACGGTGATCGTGAGCTCCTCACCCTGGAGGGTCTTCACGGTCTGCGTGGGCTGGAGGTCCTTGGCCAGGATCTTGCCCGGGACGACGTGGTACTTGAGGATGTCGCCCAGTGCCTGCGGGTCCGCCAACAGCGATGCGAGGTCCGCCGCGGGGATCGCTGCGAATGCATCGTTGGTCGGCGCGAAGACCGTGAACGGACCCTTGCCGCTCAGTGCCTTCACGAGCTTGGCGGCGACCACGGCCTTGACGAGCGTCGAGAAGTCAGCGCTGCTCTTCGCCACGGCGACCACGGTCTTGGGCTTCTTCTCCGAGCCTGCGGCCACGGCAGCAGGATTGCTCGAGCTCGATGAGGCGAGGGCGGACCCGCCGAGCGCGGACACGCCAACCGCGACACTCAACATCGCGGCACTGAACATTCGAACGGACCTTCGGTGGAACATCGGACTGACCTCCTGATTGGTGCCGGCCGGGGGGATGCCGGCGGGGGGTTGCACTTGGTTGTCGAGTGGTACTTCGGTGCCAACCCCAGATCAGATGGAACATTCCCGACTTTCGTGTCCTTCGTTAGATTTCGGCTCCCCGCGCAGGGCGGGTGAACAGCACGAGCATCGTCCCGACGAGTGCCACCGCTGCACCTGCGTACAGGAGATCGAGGCCCCGTACGCCGCTCAGGAACTGCTTCGCGAACTGCACCGCGATCACGATGATCAGGAGATCGCTGATCTTTCGCTTCAACGCAGTCAGATCCGCGACGTCGAGACTGGCTGGTAGTCGGAGGTCGCCGATGAAGACTTGCCAGAGTGCAAAGGCCACGACGAGGAGCACCGCTCCAATGAGGAAGAGATCCAAGATCTCGAGGAGCTCCCCGACGAGCGCGTCACGTTTCCAATTGCCATCGCTCACCAGGCGCTCCGCCAAGGAGATCGTCTTGACGGTGGCCCAGAAAGTGGTGATCGTCGCGAGGATGGCCATCACCAGGCAGGTCGGAACCATGAGGTATCTCAGACGCTCGAACACCGCACTGATCCCTTCTTCCGCCAGCGAACTCGACACAGGCTATTCGATTCACTATTCTACTAGCACGAGTTGGAGGGGAGTATCCCCAGTGCGGCAGCGTCGACAGCCCGGATTCGTCCCGGCGCGCCGGCCCTTCGGGGTGGGAGAGACCTCCGGCATCCGATGATCGAGGAGCCGGAGATGTCGGTCACCATCTTCACCAAGACGACCGCGCCCGGCGAACCGGCCGCGGCCGAGGTAGACCAAGTTGCGGCACAGCTCGGCGTCGATCCCCACATCGGCCTCAGCTCGGACGCCGCCGCCCAGCGACTGGTGGAGCACGGGTCCAACCGCCTGGTCGAGCCGGCGACCCGCCCCCGTTGGCTCCTCTTCCTCGGTCAGTTCCGCAACCCGCTCGTCCTGATCCTCCTGGGCGCAGCAGTGCTCGCTTACGTGGTCAGCGGCGACCCCAAGGATCCCATCATCATTGGTGCGGTCGTGCTCCTGAACGCCGTGCTCGGGTACGTCCAGGAGCGTCGGGCCGAGGAGAGCCTCGCCGCGCTCAAGCGGATGCTCGTTGCCACGGCGCGGGTCCGACGCGACGGCCGCGTGACCGAGGTGACTGCAGAAGACGTGGTGCCCGGGGACATCGTGCTGCTGGAGGCCGGCGAGCGGATCCCGGCCGACGGACGCTGGATGAACACGATCGAGCTGGAGGTCGACGAGGCGTCCTTCACCGGCGAGTCGTCGCCGGTCGCCAAGGACGCCGACCCGGTGGCCAGACCTGATGCCCCCCTCGCCGAGCTGTGCTCGATGGGCTTCATGAACACCACCCTCACGCGGGGTCGCGGCGAGCTCGTGGTCACGGCGACGGGCATGGACACCCAGATCGGCCAGGTCGCCGAGATGCTCTCGGCCGCCGACGCCGGCGTCAGCCCGCTGGAGCGACAGATCCACACACTGGCTGGCCGCCTCACCCTCGTCGCCGGGGCGGCGGTCGCCGCGGTGTTGCTGATCGGCGTCGTGCAGGGGCAGAGCCTCGAGAGCCAGCTCCTCACGGCGGTCGCGCTCGCGGTGGCGGCGATACCGGAGGGGCTCCCGGCAGTGCTCACCATCACGCTCTCCGTCGGCACCAGCCAGCTCGCCAAACGCCACGCGATCGTGAAGCGTCTGACGTCGGTCGAGACCCTCGGGTGCACGTCGGTGATCTGCAGTGACAAGACCGGAACGCTCACACTGAACCAGATGACCGCGCGCGCCGCGTGGGTCGGCGAGCGAGAGATCATGCTCGACGACGACGGAGTCCGAGCGGTCGCCACCCTGCCGTTCCTGATGACCGTCAGCCTGTGCAACGACAGCCGGATCGACGGAGACCACCACATCGGAGACCCGACCGAGACCGCGCTGATGAAGCTGGCCCACCTCGCGGATCCGGAGCTCGAGAGCATCGCGAAGTGGAGACGAATCGACGAGATCCCCTTCGACTCGACCCGCAAGATGATGGTGACCGCGCATCGCGCCGGCAACCGGGTACGGATCAGCGCGAAGGGCGCGCCCGATGTGCTCATCGGTCACTGTGGGCACGTCATCGGAGCGGCCCCGTCACCACAACCGCTCGACCCGGCCACGCGGGGCACGCTCGCCGACGCACAGGAGTCACTGGCCGTCCGGGGGCTCCGGGTGTTGGGAGCCGCTTCGCGCGAGGTGAGCATCGAGGCGTTCGAGGGTGCCGCGCTCGACTCGTTCGTCGACGACCTGGTGCTCGAGGGTCTCGTCGGCATCATGGACCCGCCCCGACCCGAGGCGAAGCAGGCGATCGCCCTCTGCGCCCGCGCCGGGATCAACGTCAAGATGATCACTGGCGACCACGCATCGACCGCGGCGGCGATCGGTGGGGAGCTCGGGCTCGCCGGCGAGGTCGTCACCGGGGCCGAGCTGGACCAGATGGACGACGAGGAGCTCACAGCTCGCGTCATAGACGTCGCGGTGTTCGCGCGTGTCGCCCCCGCTCACAAGGTGAGGATCGTGCATGCCCTCCGCGAACGCGGACAGATCGTCGCCATTACCGGCGATGGCGTCAACGATGCGCCTGCGCTCAAGACTGCCGACATCGGAGTCGCGATGGGGATCACCGGCACGGAGGTCAGCAAGGAAGCCGCGACGATGGTGCTGACCGACGACAACTTCGCGACGATCGTCGAGGCGGTGCGCGGTGGGCGTGCGATCTACGCGAACATCATCAAGTTCGTCAGGTTCCAGCTCTCCACGAACATCGGCGCGATCCTCACGATCCTGACCACGTCGATCCTTGCGCTCCCCGCCGGGGGCGGCGCGTTCTTCACGCCCCTCGCGCTCCTCTGGGTGAACCTCATCATGGATGGTCCCCCCGCGATGGCGCTCGGCGTGGATCCGCCGAGTCCCGGGAACATGGACCGCCCGCCCCGCGACCCCGAAGCCGCGATCCTGGGGCTCCGACGCTTGGGCATCATCGTGCTCGCCGGCGTGGTCATGACCGCCGGGACCATCGCGGTGTACCTGTACGCGGCCGGGAGCTTCGACGCACTGGACGCGATCGATCAGGCGCGCGCCGACACGATGGCGTTCTCGACCTTCGTGTTCTTCCAGATGTTCAACCTGGTGAACTCCCGGTTCGAGCGCACCAGCGCTCTGGGACGACACACACTGACGAACAACAAGCTCTGGACCGCGATGGGCGCGATGGTCCTGCTCCAGATCATCGCGGTCGAGTGGGGTGCGCTCCAGCAGCTGTTCACCGGCGAAGACGTGACTGCGGGTCTGTCGCCACTGGACTGGATCGTGATGGTCGTGGTGGCGTCGAGCATCGTCGCCGTCGAGGAGGCTCGCAAGGCGATCGTCCGCCGACGCGTCCCCGACCCAGCCACCTCGTGATCAGGTGTCGTGCGCGAGCACGGTCAGCAGCTCGCCAACCTTGTGGTGCCGTTCAGCCGGATGGCGGAGCGGCCGGCTCGAGTTCACGCGGTACTGGTTCCTCCGGCCGACCCGTCGGACGCTGAGGTAGCCGGCCTGCTCGAGCTCGCCCACGATCCGCTGCGCCGCTCGCTCCGTGATCCCGACACGCTCGGCGACATCACGAAGCCTGAGGTCCGGCTCCGCGGCGAGCGCCAGCAAGACATGCGCGTGGTTGGTCAGGAATGTCCAGGTCGTCCCGTCGTCGCGTGCCGCCATGCCCCCACCTCCGATTCGTGCCCGATCCGTAGCCGTGTGGTCACTGGCTACGCCCTTCCGGTCGGCTCAGGCTACCGTAGATCGGCCGAACCCCATTACACGCTATTCTTATCCTATGTCGATCATCTGGTGTTCGGGGACAGGGCCAGACACGGCAACCATTGATCCGGCAGCGGTTCGGATCGGCCTGATCTCCGCCCTCGCGCGCGCCATCAGCTGAGGCGAGCGTCATGGAGCAGTTCATCGAGAACGTGCTCGACGACGCCGGACGGGGTGGCCTCTTGCCGGTCCTCCTCGCCGCGTTCCTGCTCGCGTTCGGGGAGACGGCCCTCTTCACGGATCTGCTCGTCCCGGGTGAGGTCGGGATGATCCTGGTCGGCGCGGTGAGTGCGCGAGCCGAGCTCGATCTCTGGTGGGTCATCCTCGCGGCCGCGGTGGGCGCCACGCTCGGCGACTCCGTCGGTTGGTGGCTCGGAGCACGCTACGGACTCCGGCTCCTCGACCGCTTTCCCCGGGTCGAGCGACGCCTCGCACCGTCGCTCGCGACGGCTCAGCGCTACTTCGCTGATCGTGGGGGCGCGTTGGTGTTCTGGGGCCGCTTCGTCGGCGCGCTGCGCGGCGTGGTGTCGTTCGTCGCCGGGACCGCCGGCATGCCCTACCGCAGGTTCCTGGGCTGGAACGTGCTCGCGTCGATCTGTTGGTCGACCGCGGTGATCTCGGCCGGCTACGCGTTCGGCCGCAATGTCGAAGCCGTCCTCAGCGAAGTGGGCCTCGCGATCGCGCTGACCGTGGTTCTCGTCGGCATCGCAGTGTTCGCATACCGCCGGCGAACCCGACGGGCGGTCTAGCGCCCGTCGAAGAAGCCCTCTGGGAAGCGAAATCGAGAACTCGCCGTCGCGCTCAGAGGTCCGTGATCGAACACGGCAGGCCCGTCGCTGCGCTGCGGTACCCCGCTTCGACGAGTCGATGGGCTTCGAGCGCATCGGCGCAACCCGGCATGGGTTCGGTCCCAATCGCCAGGGCGGCGGCGAACGCTCTGTGCGCGAGGTACTGGTACACATAGAACTCGCGATCAGGATCGACGCCGTCGCGTGTGAACGTCGAACGGCAGAGCTCGGCGGGGTCGATGCGCTCAGCCGGGCCGGTCGCGCCCTTCACCAGCAGGCTGTCTTCGGGCGCACCAACGAGGAAGTCAGTCGTCGCCTCGACCGCACCCTCCTCGAAGAACAGCTCTATGCGACGCTCCTCGCGGTCCTGAACCCCGTTGAAGACGGTGAGGAGCGTTCCCACCACGCCGCTGTCGTGCTCGATCACCAACGCCGCGGTGTCTTCGACATCGAACCCGAAGACGCGACGGGTCATCGCATGCACCCGTCGTACCGGGCCGAACAACCAACAGGCGATGTCGCACGAATGAATGGAGTGCTCCAACAGCGCACCACCTCCGGCTTCGTCGGCCAGCGACCGCCACGACGTGTGTCCATCGACGATCTGCCCGGTCGGCCAGAACTGGTCGTCACGGATCATGTAGCCCATCGGCGAGCCGTAGCGCCCGTCGGTGACGGTCTCCTGCAGGAATCGGATGATCGGGTGGAAGCGCGACTGGAAGCCGACCTGAGCGGGAATTCCCACTTCTTGCACCGCGGCGACGATCTCGCACACGGCATCGAACGACGGCGCGAGCGGCTTCTCGGTGAACAACGGTTTGCGGGCGCCGCAGACCTCGAGGATCAGCTCACGATGGAACCGTGTCGGTGCAGCGATCACGACCGCGTCGACCTCGGCGTCCGCGATGAGCGCGCTCCCCTCCCCGTACGTGCGCTGCACGGTGCCGGCGATCTGCGTGACCCGCTCGACGGCGGCCGGATCCGGATCGGCGATGGCAACGAGCTCTGCGAGACCGTCGTCAGCCAGGAACCGGAACGCAGCCGCATGAGCCTGCGCGATCTGCCCGCACCCCACCATTCCACAACGCAGCATCATCGCCTCGGTCAGCTCGTGGTTGCCGTGAGCACACGCTCCAAGACCAGCACCATCTCGGACTTGGAGCTCTTCATGATGTTCGCGGCAACCAGGGTCTCCGCAAGTCGCCAATCACTGACATGCGTGTCAGTCTTGGCCTACGCTGCGCAGCCAGCTGACCTTGGGGGGACAATGCGGATTCGTTGGTGGATCGGTGCCGGTGTGCTCAGCGTTGCGATGGTGGCGCTTCCCACCGCCACGTTCGCGACAGCTCGCACTGCCGCAGTCGCCGAAGCGCCTACGCGTCAGGTCGACGACGCATGGCCCATGCACCCCATCGACGGCAGGTGGCGCGGCGCGAACGCGCTCGGGCCGGGCGACATCAACCACGATGGCCTGACCGATTACGCGGTGAACTACGAGTTCGATCAGCGTTACGTCGCGTACCTCCATCCAGCGGCCGGTTCGGACCCGACGGTCCAGTGGCCATCCGTCGATCTCGTCCCGAGCACGCTGCAACCCGGCCGGGGCATCGCGAGCGAGAGCGCGGCGCTCGCAGACCTCGACGGTGACGGGAACGTCGATCTCATCGGCGCACAGAGCGGTGACCAGCAGGCCCAGCTCATCGGCTACGAGCCGGGGATCCGCGTCTTCTGGGGTCCGGCCGCCGCGCAGGCGCTCGATGCTTCGGCTTGGGTCGACGCCGGCCGTATCACCCAGACGATCGATGCCGGCCACTACCACTGGGTCACGCCGCATGACATCGACAAGGACGGCGATACCGACCTCCTGGTCGGGGGTCGGGTGCTGTACTCGACTCAGGAGAAGACCGGCGTGCTCTGGATCGAGGCACCCAACGACCCGGCCGCCCGCCGCGATCTCTCGCAGTGGCAGGTGCACGACATCGATGGTCAAGAGCTCAGCGGCCACCAGGCACTCCCGACCGACGTCGATGAGGACGGCGACGACGACATCGTCGTTGCGAACGCGGACTTCGACACGCCGGATGACCAGGAAGAGGTGGTCTGGTACGAGAACCCGGGCGCGGGGACCGACGCCCAGAAGGGCCCCTGGAAGAAGACGCGCATCTACGCGAGCCCCGACTTCACGATCAAGCCCCAGCTGGGCATCGGGGACCTCGACGATGATGGTCACACCGACCTCGTGACCCAGACGCCCGACGACCTCCTCGTCTTCCGCAAGACCGGTGTGAATCCGGTTCGCTTCGAGACGATCAAGGTCCGAAAGGACGACGCCGCGCGTTGGACCCCGCGCACCGTGCGCGTCGCCGATGTCAACGACGACGGCAAGCTCGATGTCGTCGGGATGTTGAGTCACGAGCAGGCCAACGTGCCGACCGACACGGCGTCGGTGTACTGGATGGAGTTCGCGGGCAAGCGTCCGACCAAGGCGAACTGGACGACCCATGTCGTCTCGTGGGGACCGGGCCGGACGATGATCACCGCGACGCTCGGCTCCAAGTGGGATCAGGCGAACATCACCGACGTCGACGATGACGGTGACCTCGACATCGTCGCCAACAACGAGGAGTGGTGGGTCGAGGACGACGGCGAGCTCACGACCTGGGACAATCCCAACCGGAACCCCGAGTCCGTCTCGGTCGTCTGGTTCGAGAACCGGCTCAACGAGCGACCGCCGCGCTGCAAGGCGCGCGCTGGCACCTGCGTGATCGAAGCGGAGCAGCCGTCCAGGATCGCTGACGGCACCTGGCCCGAGCGAGCCCAGATCCCCGGCGCCGTGCACAGCTACGTGCAGGTCTTCAACGGCCTCGATCCCGTCCACGACTGCAGGATCGCGAAGCTTCGCCGCCAGGAGTGTCCGAAGCAGGAGAACGGCGTGCTGACCTATGGCGCGTCCGAAGGCCTCCAGTACGACCTGGACCTGCCGGCCGGCGACTACTCCATCTGGCTACGAGCGTTCGTCCCGGCCCGGTTCGGCCCGTACCAAGGGAGTGCGGCGTCCGACTCGGCGTGGATCGGCTTCGGCGGCAAACGGCTCGCGATCGGCGAGGGTGCGACGCCGGGAGCGTGGACGTGGATCAAGGTGCCCGCAGAGGTGGCGGTCAAGCGGGGCACGACGCCGCTCGTCCTACGCGCGCGCGAGCGTGGATTTGCGGTCGACCGTATCATCGTGACCAGCTCGGGACTCGTACCGACCGGCGACGGTCCAGACCGGACTGCCTGAACCGAGGTGAGTCCGAACGCGGTCATCCTGTGTATGCCGCGCCGACCTCCATCGTGACCTCCCAGTCGCGCCCGTAGCGCTCCTTGAAGTGCAGGTAGCGCGAGACCATGGCTTGGCCGGTGCCGCCGTTCCACAAGTCGTAACGCGGATCAACGTGCTCGGCGAAGAACTCGCCGAGCCGCCGGTCGAGCTGGCTCCGCGTTTCGGCGAGCTCGGGGACATCAGCAACGTTGTCCCATTGTTCGGGATCCGCGATCAGGTCGTACAGCTCGGGGCGACCCGTACCGTCGAGATGTCGCGTGAAGAGAAACTCGCGAGTTCGGATGGATCGGGCCGTCTCGGCCTCGAAGAAGGCCGCGTCCTCCCAGGGAGCGAGTGCCTCGCCTCGGAGCGCGGGCGCCAAGCTCCGCCCCGGCGAGCCGTCGATGGTGACATCGGCGAGACCAACATGTTCGAGGATGGTCGGGAACAGGTCGTAGTGCGACACCACATTGTCGACGACTCGCTGTGCGGTCACCGCGCCGGGTTGACGCACGATGAGCGGGACCCGGAAGGTCACGTCGTGCATGAACGGGGGATCCGTCCACTGGGGATGGCCCCAGAGCCCGCGCTGGCCGTACGGATTTCCCTGGTCGGTCGTCACGATCACGAGCGTGTCCTCGGTCAGCCCCTCGGCATCGAGAGCATCCACGACGCGCCCGATCGCGTGGTCGACAAGCGCATTCTGCGCGGCCACGTTGGCGCGCGTCGCCTGATCGTTGTGCATCCGAACTGTCCACCACACGTTGTTGAAAGCGCTCGCGAGCGTGTACTCCTCACTCGGGTCCAGCTCGAAGTCGAACGGAGCTGCAAGCGACCGGATCAAACGGTCATCGATGGGCGGGAAGCGCCTGAAGGTCCGTGCGGCGAAGCGCTCGTAGAAGGGATTGCGCGGGTCCGCCCCCACGACAGTCGGTGGCAGGACGTACGGGCCGTCGTAGTTCACCTGGAGGAAGAACGGGCGGTCGCGGTCTCGGCCTTGCACGTATTCGATCGCCCGATCGCTGAAGTGCTCGACGATGTGCTGGCCAGTCACCCGCTGCAGCGCGCCATCCGCGTACACCTCGTTGTCGTAGAAGTCGGTCGTGTGGCCCTTCGTGAACGCGACCCAGTGGTCAAAACCGTGCCCGGGCTGGCGGAAGTTTCCAAGGTGCCACTTGCCGACCATCGCAGTCGCGTAGCCGTGCTCGCGGAGCGTGTACGGCAACGTCCGGAACTCACGAGTGGCGTCGTAGTCCTCGGCCTTCGGCAAGACGTCGTCATCCGGCATCGCGATGTGCACGCCGTGCTGGGATGGCATCAACCCCGTGAGAATCGATGCACGCGTCGGCGAGCAGAGGCCATTCGTGCAGAACGCACGCAGGAACAATGTCCCTTCCCGCGACAGGCGATCCATCCGTGGCGTCTCGTGCTCGACGTTGCCATAGCAACCGAGCGAATCAGCCGACTGGTTGTCGGTCACCAACATCACGACGTTCGGCAATGACGGCCCGGTACTCACAGCCACGAACTATGACACGAACGTCACCTCGACGGGCCGTGCCGTGGACGCTGCTTCGACATGGCGGCCCCCCGACTTCGTCGACAAAGCTCCTCCTGCCCGCGGCCGTAGACTCGCCCTCTTGTCCCGCGAAGTCGAGGGCTCCGGCGCATGAGCACTCACGGGGGCATCGGCCTGTCTCGGCTCTCCGGCCTCATCGACGGCCAGCGGGATCGGGTCGTTGCGGCAACCAAGGATCTGTTCTCGCATGGCGAGTACCCGCTCGCCGACACCCTCGACTACCGAGGGGATCCGGGCTTGTTCGGCCCGGATTCGATGACGTGGCCGGTCGTGGGAGACACGGCGGTGTTCATCGGCGGGATCCGGGCCCTCCTCGTCCAGGCCGCTCATCCCGAGGTTGCCGCGGGCGTCGCCGAGCACTCGCGCTACCGCGAGGATCCCCTGGGTCGCCTGACCCGCACGTCGGCGTACGTCACGGCGACGTCGTTCGGTGCCATGCCGGAAGTGGAACGGGCAGTTGCGTTGGTCCGCAACCGGCACCGCCCGGTCATCGGCCAGTCCCCGCGTGGCAAGCCGTACGACGCCGCGGATCCCGCGTTGGCAGCGTGGGTCCACAACTCACTCACGGACTCCTTTCTCACCGCGTTTCGCGTCTACGGCGCGCAGCCGTGCTCCGAGGCGGAGGCCGATCGCTACGTCGCCGAACAGGCTCGCGTCGGCGCGCTCCTCGGTGCCGATCCACTCCCCGCGACTGCACGCGCCCTCGCCGCGTGGGTCGCTGAGCACCCGGCGCTCGATCGGTCTCCAGGGGCGGAGGAGGCGATCCAGTTCCTTCGCCGGCCTCCCCTGCCGCTGCCCATCCGCGTCGCCTACGGGTTGCTGTTCCGGGCCGCCGTCGCGACCTTGCCAGTCCGCGTTGCCGAGATCGTCGGCGTGCGCACTCGAACCGGCGACCGCGAGATCGGGCGTACGTCCGTGGCCGCGTTGCGATGGTCGCTCGGCTCATCACCCGATTGGCAGCTCGCGCTCGTCAGGGTCGGGGCAGAGCCACCGCGCGGCGTGACGTTCCGCCAGCCCCTCCCGACGGAGGCGCGGCGCGACTCGGAGTGAGCACGCGCTAGTGAACGACGCGCACCGAGCGCGGTCGTTCGATCCGAACCTCGACTCCGGGAGACCAGCGGGCGATCGGCGCGACGCGGGGACGCCTGAGCCCGGCGGCCAGCAGGAGGGACTCGTCGCAGGAGAGCACGTCGGCAGTGTGGATCGGCCACGGTGGGTGCGCGACCTTGGCCCACATCAGTCTCGAGCCGAAGGTCGTGCCCAGGGCCCAGCGGGCCGTGAGGAAGTGGTCGAGGTCCGTGAGCTCGCCGTTCGCCAGCCGCGGGCCGACCCGCACTTCGACTCGTGATGCCGCCTCGGCTCGGGGCCAGCGACGTCGCGACTCGTAACGCCACCTCGCGCCCTCGCCCGCTCCTTCGGTGGCGATGGTCATGTCGGCCCAGCAGTACGGGAGGCGATAGCTCGCTCGCGCGACGAGCGCAGGGAGGAGACGGGTGATGTCGAGGCTGCAGAACCACACGCCGCGGCGGCCGGTGGGATCGATGATGTAGGTGCGGATGTTGGTCTCGGGGAACGTCGAGAGGGGCCCGAGTGCGGGGAGGCCCGGCACGCGGATTCGTCGCATCTGGAACGGGATCAGGCCGACCCACGCGGAGCCCTCGAAGGTGTCGACGCGGAAACCGTCGGGGAGGAGCGCTTGCACGTCGGCGGGGGGATAGGGCCAGTGCAGCGCGGCGAGGTCGTACCAGCCCTGCAACATGATCGGATGCTTGATGTCGTGCGGAGCGATGGCCGTGATCGATTCGGGCGCAACCGGAACCCCCATCATGCGTTGAACGTGATCATGCGTTGAACGTGCTCGACGGGAGCTCGGTGAGCTTGGCGTCGGCATCGGAACGGTCCACATCGAGCGCGTCGACGATCAGGGTTGCGACGTGCTCGGGGTCGAGACCCCTCGGCATGCGCGGCGCGTCGCCGGCGAGTGGCCTGGTGGCGAGACCGGTCTCCGTGTGGGGTGGGCGAACGTCGAGGACCCGCACTCCCTTGCGGCGTAGCTCGCGGCCGAGCGCCGCGTCGGCTGCCGTCAGCGCGGCCTTCGATGCTGAGTAGGCGGCCATCCCGGGGAGAGGTTGCTCAGCGACGACGGCGGAGATGTTCGCGACAACGCCCCCATTCGCGATCAATTGGGGAAGGCAGCGGCGCAACAGCCACAGCGGCCCCATGACATTGGTGAGGAACAGCTCCTCGATGATGACGTCGTCGGTGTCGAGCAGATCGCCGAACGCGACGATGCCGGCGGCATTGACCACACCGTCGAGGTGCCCGTAGGCGTTCACTGCGGCCGCGACGAGCGCATCGCCGGCGCTGGCGTCGCGCAGGTCGAGACGCACCGTCGGGCCATCGAGTCCGAGATCCTGCAGGCCTTGCTCGTGACGGGCCGCCATGACGACTCGCGCGCCTCGGGCGACGAGCTGGTGACTGATCGGCGCACCCAGACCCCCGCTGGCTCCGACGACGCCGATCACCCGGTCAGCGAGCCACATGTGGGGAGTCCTTCGTCCTCGGCGGATTCTGCGGTGGGCAACGCATCACGTTGGACGTTTGTGCCCGATCGCCAGCCGGTCGAGGCGATGCAAGGCCATGCGACAGACGGCGAGATAGGGCGCGGCCGGCCACGGGACGCCGAAGCCGACACGGCAACGGGCAGGGCCGAGGGACTCGACCGTGTGGTCCGTCGCCCCGACTCCACCCACCTTCCAGGCCCAGCGCGCGCCGCGCTCGAACGCGGTCACCTCGAACGGCAGTGTGACCCCGAATGCCGTCGAGACCGTGCCCCGGGCGCCGAGCGCCA
Source organism: Acidimicrobiia bacterium (assembly GCA_038321755.1). Lineage (GTDB taxonomy): Bacteria > Actinomycetota > Acidimicrobiia > IMCC26256 > PALSA-555 > JALHSW01. Next base: position 16,629 of record JBBQFJ010000032.1, read on the forward strand.
GGTCGTCGTCTTCCAGGACCACGCTGCGAACGGACGGCCCCCAGGAGGGCCACTGCTCCGGGTCGACCAACAGTCCCCAGAGCGTCGATGCGGGCGCGTCGATCTCAGCCCTGACCCAGAGGAGCTTCACGGCATCACCGGGGCGCGAAGGCTTCGCCAGCGGCAATCCCCGACAGGGCCGCTCCTTCGACCTTGGCTCCTCCGAACGCGTCGCCCGCGCAGATCAAGGTCGGGACTCCAGACGCGACGAGACAACGGTGCGGGTGAAGCACCGCGGGTCGGGCGTAGCGCCAGCGTTGGACCTGGACGGCCGGTGCGATCGCTTGGGCATCGAGGTCCGCGCCACGGAGGAGCTCGGTGATCACGACGTCGTCGGTGGACTCCCAGTGCGTAGTGCTGAACTCGGCGTCAGCGTGGATCGTCACCGCCGACACGCTCGACACGCCCTTGATGTGGTTGTCAGCCATCCAGTCGATCGGTCCGACATCGGGATCCACCGCACCCGGTTCGGGGAGCCCAGACGCGCCGCGCAGCGGCGCAAGGACCGCAATGCACGGGTCGTATCGGATTGCACCCAGGGCGTCGCGATCGTCCGAATCGAGCTCGACATCACCGGCGGCGAGCAGCTCGAGGCTCTGGGGCACCGGCGGGGTGAGCAGGACTGCATCGGCGTCGAGCGCGCTGCCATCGTCGAGATGCAGAATCCAGCCCCCCGCCACGCGCGCAAGCGCACTGACGCGCGTTCCTCGGCGCACGTCGAGACCAAACGCGAGATGCTTGGCCACGTCGTTCATCGTCGCGACGCCCCGGAAACGAACGTGACCATCCGCGTCGTCGACTCCGTCGGGACCGACCCGACCTCGATACCAGGGCCGAACGACACCGACCGCCTCCCATCCTGCGACCACCTCGGCGAACTCGGGCGTGTGGGCCGTGATGAACTGGGCGCCGTGATCGAAGGTCGCGTCAGCGATGCGACGGGAGGCCATCCGACCACCGACACCGCGACCCTTGTCCACCACGACGACGACGTACGAGCCGCGAAGACGGCGTGCCGCGAGCAACCCCGCGACGCCGGCACCGACGATCACGACCCGTGGCGTGTTCACCGCGTCACCGCCCACTCGAGTGCGCTGAACGCACGGGAACGGAGGGAGCGGTCTCCTCGGCTGATCGGTTCGGACACGACCAATCAGACGGGAGGTGCAGCCCCGTCGGATTCGTCACGCTTCTGCCAGGCCTCGAACTGGGTGAGGCCGAAGAGAAACACGGCCGTCACCATGAAGACGAACACCACGCAACCGATCGCGAACAGCGCCGCCAAGCTCATCGCTTCTCTTCCCCGACGAGCAGGAGCGCACCGAGCGCAAGGATCGACGGTACCCAGAGACCGACGAAGATCCCTTGCGCCCGGTTCTCGGCCAAGAAGAACAAGCCGACTGACAACAGGAACGACGCGAACGCCGCCAAGAGCAACAACGCCTTGATGGCGAAGAACCGAGAAACGCTCGGCCGATTGTTCGGCATGACTGCAGACCTCCGGTACCGGATCCTCGTGGGATACCCCCGTTCTACTCGCGGAACCGAGGGGAGCTGCCCACGTCATCCCCGACCATCCGCCGCGTGAGACCGACCGTCGCAGTGGGCGCGTGGGCCGGCGGACGTGGTGTACTGGCGCCAGTCCGCAACCGATGGCTGGAGCCGTGCCCAACGCGTTCCGTCCGATCAAGATCAAGCGTGCCTACGAGCCCGTGGCACACGGCGACGGCGTACGAATCCTCGTCGATCGGCTCTGGCCGCGCGGCCTGCGCAAGGAAGATGCGCGCTTCGATCAGTGGCGGAAGGACGTGGCTCCCAGCACCCAGCTGCGGCAGTTCTACGACCACCGGCCCGAGCGGTTCGCCGAGTTCCGGAAGCGCTATCGAGCGGAGCTCCGAACAGTCGAGGCGGACGCCGCGCTCGGCGAGGTGCTCGGGATCGCCCGGCGACGACCGGTCACGCTCGTGACTGCGACCAGGGACCTCCCGCAGTCGGGGGCTGGGGTGCTCGCCGAACACCTGGACGGCTTGGCCAGGGCGATCCCTTCGCAAAGGAGGACAAGACCGCCAAGAAGCTCGGCCTGAAGGCATGCGCAGATGGCGGATACTCTCGGCACGCACCGAGGGCTCGACACCTGACATCGACAGCACCAACACCAAGGGGGAACCATGGCACACGCAAACGAAGAGCTGGTCCGCAAGGGCTACGCAGCATTCTCCACCGGCGACATGGAGACGCTGGGCAAGCTGATGACGCCCGACGTCGTCCACTCGGTGCCGGGGAACAACCCGACCTCGGGAAACCACCAGGGCCAGGACGCAGTGTTCGCCATGTACGGCCAGCTCTTCGAGCTCTCCGGCGGCACCCTGAACGTCGAGCTCCAAGAGGCGAACGCCGCCGGCGACGACAACGTGATCGCGAAGCATCGTGCCCAGGCGAAGCGCGGGGACAAGACGCTCGACGTGATCCAGACGATCGACTTCACCATCGACGGCGACAAGATCGCCCGACTCGACGAGAGCACCGTTGACCAGGCCGTCGAGGACGCGTTCTGGTCCTGACGAGATGCCTGCCGACGATGATCTCCATCGTGGGAACAGACGAACGTCTCCTTGATCAGGGTGCGCCGGCGTCGATGCGGAGCAGCCGTCGGAGCGTTGCCAGCCCTTCGGGTGTCCCGGACCAATGGCGCTGAATGCTCTCCGGGCCGGCGCGGCGGATGAGGTGCCGGAGGACGAGCGAGGCGAGGATCAGATCGTCGGCGTATCCGAGGACGGGCACGAAGTCGGGGATGAGGTCGATGGGCGAGGCGAGATACACGAGCAGAACCCAGAGCCACCAACGTGACGAGCGCGGCACAGTTGGGTCCGCGGCGAGCCGGCGGACGAGTCGAAGCGTGTCGGGCAGGACGCGGACACCGTCGAGCAGCGAGCCGCGATCTGGGCTGGTCAGGGAGACAGCGAGCAGGAGCACCAACCAGATCGCGAGTACTGCGGCGATGCTGATGAGCGTCGCTTGCCACCAGGTCACGAGTCGGCGCCTTCAGGTCCGGGGCGCATGAACTCCTTCTCTCACGAGGGAGGCGGACGGCCGAGGCGCAGCGGCCCGCCTCCCTCGCGTGCGTCGCCTTGTCCTACTGCGTGCCCGCTTCGCTGTCGGGCTCGACGACGATGACGTGGTAGTCGCCGCCGAGGCGGACATCGACGGTCGACCCGTCTGCCTTGGTGACCTCGACCTCCCAGACGGCGCCGTTCTCAGTGTCGCGCTCGACGGCGTTCGCCTTGACTCCATTGGTCTCGGTGAGTGCGGCGGCGATCGCCGTGTCCGCTGCGGGACCGGTGACGGATCCGTCCTGGTTGCCGTTGCCGTTGTCGGCCACCGCGACTGCGCCGCCGGCGACGCCGGCGACGAGCAGGGCGCCCGCAAGCGTTGCTCCCATCGTTCGCTTGTTCATGTCACACATTCCTCCTGAGTCGGGGTACGTGCGTGGAGCATGCGCCGGCGGCGATGCGAGGAAGATGAGCCCACAGTGTGAAACCTCACATCTTCCCGTCGTGGCTGCGAGGGATCGTCATGGTGACGATCGCCCCGCCGTCGGGAAGGTTCGCAGCGGTGGCCGTGCCGCCGTGCGCTTCGGCTACTGCGAGGACGATCGCGAGACCGAGCCCGGTTCCGCCATCGCCGCGCGAGCGGGCCTCGTCGGCGCGCCGGAACCGCTCGAAGGCATGGGGCAGGAACGCGGGCGGGAACCCGGGCCCTTGGTCGAGGACGTCGATCGCGACGGCGTCGTGTGCGGCTCGGACGCGGAGCGTGAGAGTCGATCCGGCGGGTGAGTACCGCAGTGCGTTCGCCAACATGTTGTCGACACCACGGCGAATGTGCTCCGGGTCGATCACGATTCTGAGTTCCTGCTCCTGCTGCAACTCCATCCGCACACATCGGGCATCGGCACGCGTCTTGATGTCTCTGACAGCACGCTCCAGCAGTCGCCCGAGTGGCACCCCCTCGAGATGTTCGTCGGTGGGCCCGTCGCTTCGAGCGAGGAACAGCAGCTCCTCGGTCAGCTGCACCAGCCGTTCGGTCTCGTGCGTGGCGTGTCCCACTGCATCGAGGAGCTCGGCCGGCGTGCGCTGGGGACGACCGGCGAGCTCGAGCTCGGTTCGAAGGATGGCAATGGGGGTCCGCAGCTCATGGCTGGCGTCCGCGACGAACTCGCGTTGACGCGCGAGCACACCCTGGAGGCGCCCCAGCAGGTCGTTCATCGTCTTCGCGAGGGATGCGATCTCGTCGCGAGTGTTCGGGACGTCGAGGCGCGAGGTGGCGTCGTGTTCCGAGATCGACGCGGTCTCGCGCCGCATGCGTTCGACGGGTCGAAGCGCGGCAGCAGCGAGGAACCATCCGCCGAGTCCAGCGAGGACGATTGCACTCGCGCCGCCGATGAGCAGACCGTCGTGCACCCGGGCCACCGCCTCGTTCGTGGGCTCGAGCGACGTCGCAACCAGGACGACGCGTCGCCCGGCGCTCGTGGTGGTCGACGTTGCCACCACTCGGAACGGTTCCGGCTCCGGGCCGACCTCAGCGTTTGCAAAGACGTCACCACGAGCCGCGCGCACGATGGTCGCCCGGGAAAGCACCGGGCGCCGACCTGCCTCCTGCGTCGCCGCCTCGACGCGACCCGATGGCGTGAGCACCTGCGCGACCAGATCGCGGGTCGAGATCGCCCCCACCGGCCCGGACCCGCTCAGCTCCGTCGTCGGGTCGATGCGTTCAAGGTCATTGGCGATCGCCCCAGCCTGGGCGCGCAGCCCCGGTTCCAGCGACTTCTCCAACCCGCTGCGGAACGAGCGCGCGAACAGGAGCCCACCGATTCCGAACAGGACGCAGGTGACCAGGGCGAACGAGAGCGCGAGGCGGATCCGAATCGGCACCGGTCAGCCTGGCGACGGAGCCCGGAGGCGGTAGCCCACACCACGGACCGTCTCGATGTCCGAACGACCGAACGGTCGATCTACCTTCTTGCGCAAGTAGCCGATGTACTGATCGACGACGTTCGACGCACCGTCGTACGCGAAGTCCCACACGTGATCGAGCGCCCGAGTGCGCGTCACGACCTCACCCGGATGGCGCATGAGGATCTCGAGCAGTGCCATCTCCTTGGGCGAGAGCGCGATCTCTTGCTCACCCCGCCATGCCCGGTGGGTGGCCGGATCGACGCGGAGATCATCGACCTCGAGGACGGCGGGCCGGGCCGCGCCGGGTCGTCGGACCAAGGCCCGGACCCTTGCCGCGAGCTCGGCGAAGCTGAAGGGCTTGGTCAGGTAGTCATCCGCGCCGGCGTCGAGGCCGCGCACCCGGTCGGGAATCTCGTCACGTGCGGTGAGCAACAACACCGGCGCCCAGCGATCGGCGGTTCGGAGCCGACGACAGACTTCGAGGCCATCGAGACCCGGGAGCAAGACATCGAGCACCACGACGTCGTAGTCGTTCTCCGACGCGAGCCACAGGCCGTCGGTCCCGTCGTGCGCAACGTCGACTGCGTAGCCCTCCTCACGGAAGCCCCGTGCGAGCAACGTCGACATCCGGGGCTCATCCTCGACCACCAGGACGCGCACCACCCGAGCCTACGGGACTGAGATGTGATTTTGATGTGAGCGACTCAGCCCCGGACATGGCGTCTCGCTGGAGCGCCGGTCAGAGGTCACGCAACACCGTGACCGCAGGGCGCCGAGCGTTGCGCACGGCGGCGTACCCGGCGGCGGCGACCGCGGCGATCGCGACCGCGGCGACCGCACCGAGGTAGACCCAGGGGACGGCGAGCGCGGATGGCGGTGGGTCGAACACGCCGGTGAGCACCTTCACGAGCATCTCGGCCAGGATCCAGCCGCCGAGTGCGCCGAGTGCGAGGCCGCCGAGCGTGACGAACGTCGCCTCGCTCCACACGAAGCTGCCGATCTGGCGGGCCTTGGCGCCGAGCGCGGTGGCGATCGCGAACGTTCGCCGCCGTTCCGCGTTCCCGAGCGCGAGGACCAGCCCGGTTGCCGCGGCAGCGAGGACGAGCGCGAAGCCGAGCTCGACCGTGGTCAGCCCTGACAGGTCGACCGACGTGAGGCTCGAGCCGATGACCCGACGTGAGGTCTCGAGATCGGTCACCGTCGCCGTCGTCCCGACGACACCGCGGACACTGGCTGCCACCGTCTTGGGTGACGACCCGGTGGTGTCGAGGAGGAAGGCGCCGACGGCGTCGCTACCGGTCTGCTTGGCGACGTAGGCGGCGTTGGCGATCAGGAAGCTGTCGTGGGGTGCGGTCGGGAACTCCTTGGCGATCCCGATGTAGTGGAACGGGACGTCGGTGTACTGCTTGGTGCGGCCGTCCTGGAGGCGAAGCGTGACCTGGTCGTTGGGCTTGAGCTGGAAGTCCTTGACGGTCTCGTCGCTGACGAGGACGCCGTCGGGGTTCGCGCCGAGCTTGGCCATCAGCTCGCTCGCGGAGCCGCCCTGGAAGTAGGCGTCTTGGAGCTTGGTCGCCCCGACGATCGTCGACGGGTTCACGCCGTAGAGGTCCTGGAGGTCGGCGCCGACGTACGCGAAGCGGTGCTGGATCGGTTCGACGTTCGTCACGCCAGGGACCTTCGCCAACGCGGCGCCGGCCGCCGGCGGGATGGCAGTCCCCGGCGACTCGGTGACCGTCACGTCAGCACCGTTGCTCAGGCGGGCATCCACCGCGGTCTGCTGCTTGTACGTCGAGTTGAAGACGGCGGTCGAGGCGGCGAACGCCACGGTGAGCGTCACGAGTGCGAGTGCGGTCGCGAGCATCCGACGCTGACGCGACATCGATGCAGCGACGGTCTCGGCCAACCCGCCCGAGAACGGTCGGATCACTCGTGCGACCGCACCTCGACCGTAGGTGAGGACGGAGTACGCGATCCGCCATGCGAGCAGCCCGGCGCCCACCCAGGCCAGCGCGGGCCCGGCGAGGGCCCAGTAGCTGACCGAGATCGACGGCGTGCCCTCGGGTGCCAGCACGAGCTGGTAGCCGTTGCGGCTGGTGAACCAGAACACGATGGCCGCGACTGCGATGAGGAGGAAGTCGACGCCGGAGCGCATCCAGCCGGGAGCGCCGGGCCGCCCGACGCTGCGCCGGGCCGCGGCGACGGTGAGATTCCGCGCGTCTCGCCATGCCGGGAGGCTGACCGCGAGGGCTGCGACGACGAGCCCGAACAGCGCTGCACCGAGACCCCACGTGATCGCGGTGGAGGTGGTCGCCCCGAAGTCGGCCGTGCCGAACGCGACCTGCCCGACGATCGCGGCGATGCCGAGCCCGAGGATCGCGCCGGTGCCCCCGACCAGGAGCGACTCGAACGCACCGAGCCGAACCAGGTCCCGGGTCGTGGCGCCGCGGGTGCGCAGGAGGGCCTGCTCGCGACGCCGACGGTCGGCGCCGGATGCCGCGACGGCGGCGGTGAGCAGCCCGGCGAGGACCGCGCCCGGGAGCCCGAGGAAGAGAAACAGGACCTGGGCGTACAGCGCATCGGAGCGCGCGGCCGAGAGCGTCGACCCGAGGTTGTCGCCGACGAGCCCGGTCCCGGCGAGGCGGACCTCGAGGTTGCGCGCCGAGTTGCTGACATCGGTGTACGCAGCGGCCGGGTCGCCCGGGAGCTGGTGCGTGCGCTGCACGTGGATCTGGGTGGTGACCAGGTCGGTGCGAGCCGCAGCCAGCGGGTCGAACGTCTGATGCCACTGAGCCGCGGGCAGGAGGAGGACATTGTCGGGCGGGGCCTGAGGCTGTGCACCGATCGGCGCGCCGACCTTCTGGAACAGGGTGTCGGCCTGGGGCAGGTCGACGACACCATCGACGCGGACGCTGACCCGCACGAGGCCGGCACGACCGATCTGGATCGTGTCTCCCGGCGCGGCGTGGAGGTTCGCCGCGGTCTGCTGGGCCAGGAGCACACCGGTGGACGCGCCCGTCAGGTCGCGGATCTCACCGGGGAACATCGCCCGGTAGCCGTCGGGGAGACCGAGCACGACGCCAGGTCCGGTGGTCTGGGTCGTGCCACCGGTGGTGGCGTCGAAGCCCGTCGTGGTCCCGAACTCCACCGGGAGCGCATTGCGAACTCCGGGCGCGGCCTTGGTTGCCGCGAGGACGCTGGCCGGGTCGGCACCGGGTTGGGCCTCGACCTGCCAGTCGACGCTCACGGCCGAGGCCGCGCGCGTCGTCATCGTCGCCTTCGACGCAGCGAGGAACGCTCCGATCGACGCGAGCAGTCCCACTGCGATCGCAACGCCGGCGGCAGTCGCGGCGAGGCGCCCTCCGCGTCGCGCCACGAGACCACGGATCCAGGTCAAGCCGAGCACGAGGTCACCTCGTTCGGGTGACTCGAGCGCTTCAAGTCGTCGACGAGCAAACGGCCATCGGACATCTGCCAGCGTTCAGCCATCCGCCGCGCCAGGGCCTGGTCGTGTGTGCTGACAACCAGTGCGGCGCCCGTCGCGTCGGCCGCTTCGATCAGCACCTCGATCACCTGCGCGCCCGCGACATGGTCGAGCTGACCCGTCGGTTCGTCGGCGAGGATCAAGCGAGGGGCACCGGCGAGCACGCGAGCCACCGCGACCCGTTGGGCTTGGCCCCCCGAGAGCTCCTCCGGGAGCTTCGCGCCGAGGTCGTCGAGACCGAGGCGCGCGAGCGCGGAGTGAGCACGCTCGGTGGCGGTCTCCCGGTCCACATCGGCCAGGAGCAGCGGCAACGCGACGTTCTCGATCACGTCGAGTGGAGGAAGCAAGCTCGGACCCTGGAACACGACGGCCACCGGGCCCGGGCGCAGCGACTCGCGGACACCGAGCGCCGGCCACGACAGAGTGCCGGTCGTCGGCGCGTCGAGGCCGGCCAAGAGATGCAACAGGGTCGACTTCCCGGAGCCGGATGGCCCGACCAGGGCCACCTGCTCGCCGGGCAGCACCACGCAGGTCGCGTCGTGGAGCGCGACGATCGCGGCGCGTCCGACGCCGTACGTGCGCCCGACCCCGATGCACCGAACCAGAGCCGTGTCCGCCGACTTGGTGGGCGTCGTGTCCTTCGTGGTCATCGGACGACCTCTCCGTCGCGCAGCTCGACGACTCGATCCGCGAGCTCGGCGAGATCGATGTTGTGGGTCACGATCACGACCGCAGCACCGCGCTCGGCTTCGGCCCGCAAGCGCTCGACAACGCGGGCCGCCGTCGCGGAATCGAGCTCGCCGGTCGGCTCGTCGGCAAGCAAGAGCGCGGGCTCGTTGGCCAACGCGACCGCGAGCCCCGCGCGCGCGGTCTCGCCACCCGACAGCTCCGACGGCCGTGCATCGGCCCGATCTGCCATCCCGAGCCGATCGAGGAGCGCGTCCACCCGAGCGCGGTCGACCCGACGAGCGAGCTGCTGAGCAGCAATCACATTCTCTCGGACCGTCAGATGCTCGACGAGGTTCGCCGACTGGAACAGCACACCGACCGAGCGAGCCCGAACCCGCGCTCGCTCGGCTTCGGACCGGCGCGACATAGGGGCGCCGCCAACATGCACCATGCCGCCGTCGGGCTCGTCGAGCCCGGCCAGACAGGCGAGCAGCGTCGACTTCCCGGACCCCGACGGCCCGATCACCGCGACCGTCTCACCGGCTTCGACCACGAGCGACACGCCACGCAGCGCGAGGGTCTCATCATCACCCGCGTGGTAGAAGCGGTACAGGTCGGTGGCCATCAGCGCCGGCAACGCCGATACCCGCGTGATCGGCGGCTTCGTGTCGGTCGCCATCACTGCCACCCGAATGCGTTGGTGACCGTCTTCCACGGGTCCACGTTGTCGGCGCCCTTGGGCGACGTGAGCGTGATCGTGACCAGCGTCCCGTCCTTCCAGAACTGGTAGCGCTCGACGTCCTGGGTGACGGACTTGCCGGTCACCGAGTCCGGGGCGCCATCACCCTGGTAGCTCAGGAGCAGCGCGTCGCCCGCAGTGCGCGGCACGGTGCCGATCTGTCCCAGCCTGAAGCCCGGCACCGACGCCTGCAGCCCCGCGAGGTCGTCCGCTCGTACCGACGCCTCGCTCGGCGCTGATGGGTGCGGCGCGGACTCGATCCGGATCGAGTTGAGCTTGTCCGTGAA
>JBBQFJ010000033.1:0-26788 GCA_038321755.1 Acidimicrobiia bacterium
ACCTCGTCGCGCCTGCGACCTTTGAGCGTGACGGAGACGACGGCCCCGCCCGCGTAGCGCCGGACGGTGCGCTTCGCCCCGGGAACCCGCGGCGGGCACCGAAACGCCGGCACGACCAGGCCCCCGGCCCGCGTGGCCGCCCCGAGCCGCCGGGCCGCGTCGGCGAACCACACCACTGGTGCGCCATCTCTCTGTGCGCCATCTCTCTGTGCGCCATCTCTCTGAGCCCCATCACGAGGCCGTGCACGTTCGGGTACTCCACCCATGCGCAGAGGATCGCAGGGGGGTGTGACACCTACGTCCGGCCCCTCGGTGCAGGGTCGAATCCCCCGGCTGAGGGAGGCGTTCGGGCTGGTCAGCGAGTCGTAGCCTCGGCGGGATGCGACGGCCGCGGCTCCTCCCGGCCCGGACCAGCCCGCACGACCGGGAGATCTGGCGGCTCGCACTCCCGGCCTTCGGGGCCCTCGCGGCAGAACCCCTCTACGTGCTCGTCGACACGGCGATCGTCGGCCAGCTCGGCACCCGCCAGCTCGCCGGCCTCGCGATCGCCGGCTCGGTCCTCACCTCGGCGTTCGCGCTCTTCAACTTCCTGGCGTACTCCACGACCGCCGCGGTCGCCCGACGGCTCGGTGCCGGCGACCGGCGGGTCGCGGCCGAGCTCGGGGTCGACGGCATCTGGCTGGCGCTGGGTCTCGGCATCGCGGTCATGGTCGTCGGCCTGGTCGCGTCGGCGTGGATCGTCGAGGCGATGGGCGCGTCCGCCAACGTGCAGCCGTTCGCACTCGACTACCTGCGCATCAGCCTCCTCGGCGCACCCGCGCTCCTCGTCACACTCGCGGGCACCGGCTACCTGCGCGGCATGCAGGACACGCGCACCACCCTTTACATCGCGGTGGGCGCCGCGGTGCTGAACCTCGCGCTCGAGGTGCTGTTCGTGTACGGCTTCGACTGGGGCATCGCCGGCTCCGCGTGGGGCACGGTGATCGCGCAGGTGGTAGCAGCGAGTGCGTTCGTGACGATCGTGGTGCGGTCGGTGCGGCGCGAGTCCGCGTCGGTCCGCGCCACCGCGGCGGGGATGCGCCAGACGGCGGTGGTCGGCGGTCCGCTGATCGTCCGTACGGCGTCGCTGCTCCTCGTGTTCCTCGCGATGACCAACCTGACCGCCCGCATCTCCGACGACGCCGTCGCCGCCAACCAGATCGCGTTCGGCATGTTCCTCTTCCTCGCGCTCTCGCTCGACGCCCTTGCGATCGCCGGACAAGCCATGGTCGGACGATTCCTGGGCGCCACCGACGCGACCGACGCTCGGGCAGCCGCCCGCCGGATGATCGAGTGGGGCATCGTGATCGGTGTCGCCTTCGGGGTCATCCTCGCGATTGCCCGCCCCTGGCTCGCACCCCTCTTCAGCGACGATCCGGGGGTGCGCGACCTCGCCGGGCAGCTGCTCCTCGTCGTCGCCGTCCTCCAGCCACTCAACGCCGTGGTGTTCGTCCTCGACGGCGTGCTCATCGGCGCGGGCGACCAGCGCTTCCTCGCCCTCGCCATGGTCGCCGCGACCTTCGCGGTCTTCGCGCCCGCCGCACTGCTCGTGACCCTCGCGGGCGGTGGCGTCGTGGCCCTCTGGGGTGCCCTCGCGCTCTGGGTCGTCGCCCGCGCCGTCGGCGTGGTGGGCCGGTACCTCGGACCGAGCTGGCAGGTCACCGGCGCGACGCCACCCTGAGCGATGCCACACTTGCGCGATGGACCATCCGAGCGACGCACCGGCGAACCCCGCCCGCTCGGATGGCCAGCCTGATGGGCGAGCGGAGAGGCGGCCGGACGCCCCCGCTCGCGAAGCGACCGAGCCCGACAGCCTGCTGTCCGTCGAGACCGGCCCGGGCGCCGAGCTCGTGCCCGTGCCCCGTCCGCACCCGGTCACCGAACCCGACGACGGCGCCGTGCGCACCGGCGACGTCGACGGCTGGGGACGGAGCGAACGCGTGCGTGCGCTGGCCCGTCGGCTGTATGACCCGATGTACCGCCGCTACTTCCGCGTCGAGTGGGAGGGCCTCGAGCACATCCCACGCGACGGCGGCGCGCTCCTCGTCGCGAACCACGGTGGCGCGATCCCGTCCGACGCGCCGGTGATCATGCACGGCATCGAGACCGAGCTCGCGCGGCCGGTCTACGGGCTGGCCGACAACCTCTTCCGCGCGTTGCCGGTGATCGGGACGCTCTGGTCGCGCACTGGTGGCGTGCCCGCGCACCCCGACAACGCGTACCGCCTGCTGCACGACGAGCAGCAGCTGGTCCTCGTCTTCCCCGAAGGCACGAAGGGCACGGGGAAGCTGGTCGGTGAGCGCTACCAGCTCCGGCGCTTCGGACGCGGTGGCTTCGTCGAGATCGCGATGCGCGCCGGCGTGCCGATCGTGCCGATCGCCGTGGTCGGCAACGAAGAGGCGATGCCCATCCTCGCGAAGAGCAATCGGCTCGCAAAGCTCGTCAACGTGCCGTACGTGCCGCTCACCGCGAACATGTTCCTGTTCGGCCCGCTCGGTGGTCTCGTGATGCCACTCCCCGCGAAGTTCAAGCTGCGCGTGCTGCCCCCGGTCCACTTCGACGTCGAGACCGACCAGGACCGCTACAACCGCAGCGTCGTCCTCGAGGAGTCCGAAGCGATCCGGTCACGGATCCAGGAAGCGCTCTACGACATGCTGCGTGATCGCCGCAGCGTCTGGTTCGGGTGACGCGCGTGGGACGCCGTGTGCTCGTGACCGGTCTCGGCACCTACTGGGGGAGCCGCACCGCGCTCGCGCTCGAGCAGGACCCCGACGTCGAGCTCGTCGTGGGCGTCGACACCCGCGACCCCAGCCTGCCCCTCGAGAAGACCGAGTTCGTGCGCGCGGATTCCTCGTACTCGATCCTGGCGCGCATCGTGCAAGCGACGCAGGTCGACACGATCCTGCACACGCACCTCCTGGTCGACTCCACCGCCGCGACCGGCCGCGCACTCCACGACGTGAACGTCATCGGGACGATGAACCTCCTCGCGGCCGCCGGCGCGATCGGGAGCCCGGTGCGCAAGCTCGTCGTGAAGTCGTCCACGATGGTCTACGGCTCCAACTACCAGGACCCGTACTTCTTCCGGGAACGCTCTACCCGGACCCGCCCGGCTCGTACCACCATCGAGAAGGCGATGGTCGAGGTCGCAGCGGTCGTGCGCGACTTCGCCCACGACAACCCGGACGTGACCGTCACCAAGCTCCGGTTCGCGAACGTGCTCGGTGACAACGTCGAGACGCCGTTCACCCGACTCCTCCGGCTCCCGGTCGCACCCGAGATCGCCGGCTTCGATCCGCGACTGCAGTTCGTGCACGAGGAGGACATCGTCGGGGCGCTCGTGTACGCGACGCTCAACGACGTCCCGGGTGTGTTCAACGTGGCCGGCAGCGGCGTGCTCACGTGGGGTGAGGTCTGCCGCATTGCCGGGAAGCGACGCATCGCCGTGCCGCCCATCCTCACGAACTGGGCCGTGGAACCGCTCCGGCTCCTGCGGATCGTCGATCTCCCCCCCGAGGTGACCGCGCTGCTCCGGTACGGGCGCGGTGTCGACACGACCGCCTTCCGTCAGGCCGGCTACCAGTACCAGCACACGACGCTCGGCACCGTCACCAGGTTCGCCGAGGCGATGCGGCTCGAGCACACGATCGGTCAGACCCCCGAATACCAGTACCAGAGCGACGTCGAGGCCTTCTTCCGACACTCGCCCGCCGTGGTGCGCGAGACGCAGTAGCGATGCCACTGCACGTCGAACGGCGCGACGCCGTCGCGGTGCTCACCCTCGATGATGCCGAGCGCCGCAACGCGCTCACGGCTGCGCTCGTCGACGAGATCGTGACCGCGATCGCGGCGTGCGAGTCCGACGACACGGTCGGTTCGGTCGTCGTCACCGGCGCGCCGCCCGCGTTCTGCTCGGGCGCCGACGTCTCCGCCCTCGGAGCGATGAGCGAGCACGACGGGCGCGACGCGGGCCAGGTGCGGGGGATCTACGACGGATTCCTGTCGGTGCGGGACTGCACGCTGCCGACCGTCGCCGCGGTGAACGGCCCTGCGGTCGGTGCCGGCTTCAATCTCGCGCTGTGCTGCGACGTGCGCATCGCCGGGGAGTCCGCCCGGTTCGACTCCCGCTTCGCGCGCATCGGCCTGCACCCGGGCGGCAACCACCTCTGGATGCTGGAGCGCGCGGTCGGTCCGCAGGCCGCAGCCGCGATGAACCTGTTCGGCGAGCGCGTCGAAGGTCCGCGTGCCGCCGAGATCGGGCTCGCGTGGCGCTGCGTGCCGGACGACGCCCTCCTCGACGAGGCCGTCGCGCTCGCCGCCCGAGCCGCCGAGGTGCACCGCTCGCTCGCCCGCTCGGTGAAGCAGACCCTTCGGGAGGTGCCGTGGCAACCCGACTTCGCCACCGCGCTCGAGACCGAGCTCGAACGCCAACGCCGCTCGTTCGAGAGCAGGTAGCCCCTTACTGCCGGTGGCCCCTTACTGCCGGTGGCCCCTTACTGATGGACGAGGGTCGCCGCGACGATCTCGTCCTTGCGGACGGCCCACTCCTCGCTCGTGATCGCGTACCGGACGTGGTCCTCCCACGCGCCGCGGATCTGGAGGAAGCGCTCGGAGGTGCCCTCGTCGCGCATGCCGAGCTTCTCGGTGACGCGACGACTTCGCGTGTTGCGCGGGACGATCGCGGCCTCGACCCGGTGCAGGCCGAGCTGCTCGAACGCATAGCGCAGGACCACCGCGACGGCCTCGGGCATGTAGCCCTTGCCCGCGTGCGCCTCGTCGATCCAGTACCCGACGTTGGCTGACTGGAACGGTCCTCGCTGGACGCTCCCGAGGCTCACCTCGCCGACGAAGGCCCCGCCCTTCTTGAGGAAGATGCCGAACCCGTAGGCGGCATCGAAGTGCCGCTGGCGCTCCCACGCACCGCACCGGGCCTTGAACGCATCCGCGTCCGAGACCGGATCCGGGGTGCCGGGATCGCCGAGGGGCTCCCACGGCTCGAGCCAGTCGCGGCTCCCCACCCGGACGGCGCGCCAGGCGTCCCAGTCGCCGGCCTGCAACGGGCGCAGCTCGACCCGGTGGCCCGCCAGCGTCTGTCCTCGCCGCATCGTCGCAGGCTACCCAGGTGGCCCTACTCTCGCCTCGTGGCCGAACCCCAGAGCGAACCCCAGACCGAACCCCAGACCGAGCCCGACCTCCTCGTCTGGCTCGACCTCGAGATGACCGGCCTCGACGTCACGCGGCATGTGGTCGTGGAGATCGCGGTGCTCGTCACGAACTCGGCCCTCGAGCCCATCGACGACGGGATCGACATCGTCATCCATCAGCCCGATGCGGCGATGGCCGAGATGGACGACTTCGTCCGCAAGATGCACACGCGATCCGGTTTGCTCACCGAGATCGCCGCGTCCGACGTCACGCTGGCCGACGCGCAGGCGCGAGCACTCGACTACGTGCGGGCCCACGTCCCCAAGGCACGGACCGCGCCGCTGTGCGGCAACTCCATCGGCGTCGACCGCCGCTTCATGCACCAGCAGCTCGCCGAGCTCGACGAGTACCTCCATTACCGGAGCGTCGACGTGTCGTCGCTCAAGGAGCTCTGCCGCCGCTGGTATCCCGCGATCTACCAGGCGCGCCCGGCCAAGAACGAGGCGCACCGCGCCCTCGACGACGTCCTCGAGTCGATCGCCGAGCTGCGGTACTACCGCGACCACATGTTGCGCGAGCCGGAGTCGCCGCCGGCCTGACCGTGCTACCGCGGCCGCCGCCGCGCGCGGATCGTTCTTGGCACGTTGACACGCGCTCTGCGCCTCTCAGCGTGCCAAGAAGCCGTCGGTGAGGACCGGGATCCAGAACTCGAGCAGGAGACCGACGACGGGTCGGGCGGCAGGGCCGGCCGCGAGGCCGCGGGCGACGTCGGCGGCTGCACGCGCCACCCGGGTCACCTCGGGGTCCGGCAACGCGATCCCGGCCCGGCGCGCGGCGTGCTCGACCGCGCGCTGCGCCTCCGCCGCGGCCCGAGCCGCGTGACGCGCGCGCCGAGCGTGGCGCACGACCCGATCGATGGCCATCGTCGCTCGCCACCAGTCGACCTCGTCGCACAGCGCGTCGGAGTCGAGTGAGAGCACCACCTTCTCCAGGTCGGCCCCCGACAGGCCGCGCAGGGCGGCGAAGAAGCGGTCGGTCTCGGGCGGGTCCCCCACGGCTGTGTCCATCGCGGGATTCTGGGGCGTCGCCGCGCCGAAGTGGTGGATATCCGGCGTCCGGTCCGCCCGGCTCCTGGATTTCGGGCTACGAGATCTCGGTGACGATCGAGCGCGCGAGGCCGTCGAGGATGTCGGCCTCCGACACCAGGATCTCCTCCAGGTCGAGCGTTCGGAAGATCGACACGAGGACCACCACGCCGCCGACGATCACGTCGACGCGCTCGGCCTCGAGACCCGGGTTGTGCCGTCGCTCCCCGGCCGACTCGATCGCGAGCGTGCGGAACACCTCTTCCGCCGCGGCGCGCGTGAGCCGGAAGTGGTGGATGCGATCGCGGTCGTACTCGGGGAGTCCTTGCTCGATCGCCGCGACCGTCGTGATCGTGCCCGCGAGCCCGACGACGGTCGCGGCATCACGGATGCTCGGGATCTCGCGCGCGACATCGGCGAGCTCGTCTCGGACGGCCGAGACCGCGTTCGACAGCTCTTCGGGCGCCGGCGGATCCGACTCGAGCCACTGCTCAGTGATCCGCACGCACCCGACGTCGAGCGATCGGAGCGCTTCGGGCTCGGTGGTCCCGACGACCAGCTCCGTCGAACCGCCACCGATGTCGATCACGAGAAACGGGGCGGGTGCCTCGAGGCCCGTCGTGGCACCGAGGAAGGACAGCCGCGCTTCTTCCTCGCCCGAGAGCAGCTCGAGGCTCCGGCCGAGCACTTCGGTTGCCGGCCCGAAGAACTCGTCACGGTTCTCGGAGTCGCGCGCCGCGCTCGTCGCGGTCGCGCGGACGTGCTCGACCCCGAGGTCGTCGATCACCCCGCGGTACTCGCGCAGCACCGCGAGGGTGCGCTCGATCGCTTCGGGTGCGAGGCGGTGCGACGCGTTCACGCCTTGTCCGAGCCGGGTGATCCGCATCCGCCGGTCGAGCGTCGTGAGCGGCGCGGTGGGATCGTCCGCGGTGACCTCGGCCACGAGCAGCCGGACGGAGTTGGTACCGATGTCGATGGCCGCGACGCGGGTCATCGGTCCTCCGCCTCCTCCGCCGCCTCCGCCACCCCGTCGGCGAGGCGCGCCTCGATCCAGCGGCCGACCGGATCGTCACCCCCCGCGAGGTGCCAGGCGTAGTGGGCGTGCAGGCACTTCACGCCCTGCCGGGTCCCCCCGACCCCGCCCGACGGACGCGGGCCGTCGTGCCCGACGGGGATCTCCGCGACACGGGCGGCGGCGTAGCGGGCATGTGCGGCAGCCAGCTCGTCGGGTGGCACGGCCGCCGCCGCGGCACGGACGCCGCCGTCGGCCTCGAGCCGGGAGATGGCGAGGTTCAGTGCCGGATCCACGAGCCAGAACCGGGTCGGCATGGGCGTGCCGTCACGGGTGAAGGGCGCGTTGTGCAGGACGACCGGGTCACCGTGCGCATCACGCACGGCCACCTCGAAAGCAGCCTCGGGTTCGCGGCCGAGCCGTTCGCGAACTGCCGCGACGTCGGCGGCCGTCGCGGTGGTGACCATGCACCGAGTCTACGGGTGCGTCCCAGAATCCTTGGAGGGGGCGTCCTTCGCGGCGGGAGCGGTCGTGGGCGTGGTGCTCGGCACGAGGACGTACGGCGTCTCGCCGGGACGCACGAGTCCGTACTGCTCGCGTGCGATGCGCTCGACCTCGGCGTCGCCCTGGAGTCGCTGGGTGTCGCGCTCGAGCGAGGCGGTCTGCTGCTGGAGCACGTCGAGGCGCTCTTGCGATGCCTGGATCTGCTCACGCTGCTTGAGGTACGTGCGCGTCGGGTACACGAACGCGAACAGGAACCCGAGGAGGAGCAGCGCGACGAGGAGGCCGATGACGGTGTAGCGCCGACGACGCACCTTCGGTGACGCCGTCCGCCTGGTACCCGACGATCTGGGGGCCGACGATCTGGAGGGAGACGCCTTCGGCGCAGGACGCGGCGTGCTCGTCGGTGGTGCGACCTTCGTCCTGGGTGAGGTCGTCCTGGGTGAGGTCGTCCTGGGTGAGGTCGTCCGCTTCGGCGCCGCGGCGCGAGTCCGAAGGCCGGGCCGGGCGGCGGAGGCGCCCGTCGCACGCCCCGGACGGCTTGTAGTACGGGGTGGTGCGACGCGCTCGCGTGCCGGGCGTTCCCGACGTCGACGCTCAGGCACCGTCGGCTCCCGCCCCCGGCGTTCGCCCGGCCAGCGCGGCGCCACCCAGGTACGCAGCGTCGCCGCCCAGGTCTTCCTCGATCCGGAGGAGCTGGTTGTACTTCGCGACCCGGTCGCTGCGGGCGGGGGCACCCGCCTTGATCATCCCGCAGCTCGTTGCGACGGCGAGATCGGCGATCGTGGCGTCCTCGGTCTCACCGCTGCGGTGCGACATCACGGACGTGTACCCGTGGCGAGCGCCGAGGAGCACCGTGTCGAGGGTCTCCGAGAGTGTCCCGATCTGGTTCACCTTGATGAGGATCGAGTTGGCCGCGCCTTGGTCGATGCCGGCCTGCACGCGCTCGGGGTTGGTGACGAAGTTGTCGTCACCGACGAGCTGCACGGTCGCGCCCAGTCGTCGAGTCAGCGCGACCCACCCGGCCATGTCGTCCTCGGCCATGCCGTCCTCGATCGAGACGATCGGGTACCGGTCGCAGTAGTCGGCGAGCACGTCGGCCCACTCCGCGGAGGAGTACTCCTTGCCCTCACCCGCGAGGGTGTACCGACCGGCTCCATCAAGACCGTTGGGCGTGAAGAACTCGGTGGAGGCGAGGTCGAGCGCGAGCGCGATGTCGACGCCCGGCTGGTAGCCCGCGGACTCGATCGCCGCGAGCAGCAGCTTGATGGCCTCTTCGTTCGACGGGAGGTCGGGAGCGAAGCCACCTTCGTCGCCGAGCGCGGTGTTCAGGTTTCGCTCACGCAGCAGGGCCTTCAGCGCGTGGTACGCCTCGGTTCCCCAGCGCAGCGCCTCGGCGAAGCTCGCGGCACCGACCGGCGCGTACATGAACTCCTGGATGTCGACGTTGGAGTCGGCGTGGGCGCCACCGTTGAGCACGTTCATCAGCGGCATCGGCAGGACGTGCGCGTTCACCCCACCGACGTAGCGGTAGAGCGGCAGCTCGCACTCGTCGGCCGCCGCCTTGGCGACCGCGAGCGAGACCCCGAGGATCGCGTTCGCACCGAGGCGGGCCTTGTTCGGGGTGCCGTCGAGCGCGCACAGCTCGTCGTCGAGCAGCCGCTGGTCGGCGGCCTCGAGGCCCACGACGACATCGGCGATCTCGGTGTTCACGTGGTGGACGGCCTTCCGGACGCCCTTTCCCCCGAAGCGGTCGTCGCCGTCCCGCAGCTCGACGGCCTCATGCGCTCCCGTGCTGGCCCCACTCGGCACGGCCGCCCGGCCCCGGCCGCCCGAGAGCAGCTCGACCTCGACCTCGACCGTCGGGTTGCCCCGGGAATCGAGGATCTCGCGAGCGAGGATCTCGGCGATTGCGGTCACGACGTAGCGGTCCTTCTGGGGGAGCCCTGCCACCGGGCGATGTTGCCCATGTGGCCAATGTGACGAACGGGGTCTTGCAGAGTAGTCCCCTGTTGGGCGGAAAGGAAGGGGTGACCCTCAAGGGGAGGTCGAACCCCGGCCGGGGAAAGGGCGGAAGTCCGCCGGATCCGAGGGTCCCTAGACTGACCCATGTGACCACCGCGGTGCCCGGCGACGAGATCTTCCTGAACCCCTTCGCCCCGGGCTTCTTCGACGACCCCTACGCCCAGTACCGGGAGCTCCGGGAACGAGCCCCCGTGCACCAGAGCCCGCTGGGCCCCTGGACGCTGCTCCGCTACGACGACTGCTCGAAGCTCGTCCGAGACCCCTCCCTGTCGGTCGAGGAGTCCAACATCAACCCATCGAACAACGCCCGGCGCGAGCTGTTCGAGGCCGCCGGCTACGAAGGGCCCAACCGGGGCTCGCTCGCGATCCTCAACCTCGACCCGCCCGACCACACGCGGATCCGGCGGCTCGCCCAGAAGGCCTTCACGCCGCGGCGTGTCGAGACGCTCATCCCGCGGGTCCAGGCCCTCGTCGACGGGATGCTCGACGACGCCACCCGGAGCTCGGACGGGCAGCTCGACGTCATCGCTGACCTCGCCTTCCCCCTCCCCTTCGAGGTCATCTCCGAGATGCTCGGGATGCCCGAGGGCGATCGCGACGAGCTGCGCGGCTGGTCGCACACGATGGTGAAGTCGCTCGAGCCGATGATCACCGCGGAGGACGTCCCGCTCCTGATCGACGCCTCGGATCACATGATCGAGCACGTGCACGCCGCGATCGAGTGGAAGCGACGCGAACCCGCCGACGACCTCCTCAGCGCACTCATCGCCGCGGAGGAGGAAGGCGACCGCCTCTCGACCGAAGAGCTCGTCGCCCAGGTGATCCTGCTGTTCATCGCGGGCCACGAGACGACGGTGAACCTCATCGGCAACGGCGCACTCGCGCTGCTGCGCAACCCCGATCAGCTCGCGCTGCTCAGGCGCACTCCCGAGCTCATCGGCAACGCGATCGAGGAGCTGCTCCGCTACGACTCGCCGGTGCAGTTCACCCGTCGCGTCACGCTCCAGCCCTTCGACCTCGACGGCAACACGGTCGAGCCGGGAACGCTGATCTTCTCGATCCTCGGTGGGGCGAACCACGACCCGGAGCACTTCGGGCCGACGGCCGACGCCCTCGATCTCACCCGCCGAGATGCGCCGCACCACCTGTCGTTCGGTGGCGGGATCCACCATTGCCTCGGTGCGGTGCTCGCCCGCATGGAGGCCCGCATCGCGATCGGCACCCTCACGACCCGCTTCCCCGAGCTCGCGCTCGCGGCTGACGGCGAGCCCGCCTGGAACGGTCGGATGGTCCTGCGCGGGCTCGACGCCCTCCCCGTCACCCTCTAGCTGTTCTTAGGGCGTCGCGTCGGTCCAGAGCTGGGCGACCTGGTCGGGCGTCAGGGCCGGCAGCTCGACACCCCGTGCGGTGGCGAGCTGCTCCATCGCCTCGAAGTGGAGCTTGAACCGGGCCGACCAGCCCCGCAGCGCCGACTCGGTATCGATGCCTCGCGATCTCGCGAGCGCCACGGTGGCGGCGAGGAGCTCGCCCAGGACGACCTCGGTGTCGTCGACGTCGCCCTCACGCAGCGCCCGCGTCCGCTCGTCGATGCGGTCGAGGGCCTGGTCGGCGTCGCCGGGGTCGAGGCCGACGGACGCGGCCTTGCGCAAGAGCTTGTGCGCGTAGAGGAGTGACGGCAGCCCGGGCGTGATCCCCGCGACGATCGAGTCGACGCCCTTCTCCACCTTCTTGATCTGTTCCCAGTTCGCCATGACGGCGTCGCTCGTCGCCGCGTCGACGTCGCCGAACACGTGCGGGTGCCGCCGGACGAGCTTCTCGTGGATGCCCGTGGCAACGTCGGCCATGCCGAACGCACCCGCCTCCTCCGCGAGCACCGCGTGGAACACGACCTGGTACAGCAGGTCACCGAGCTCGTCGGCGAGCGCCGCGTAGGACGGGTCGTCTGGCGCGGTGTCGTCGGGCGCGCGGGCCGGGAGACGCTCGACGGCCTCGACCACCTCGTAGCTCTCTTCGAGCAGGTAGCGCGTGAGGGAATGGTGCGTCTGCTCGGCATCCCACGCACAGCCGCCCGGCGCGCGGAGCTCCTCGGCGAGCGAGAGCAGCCGGGTGAAGGCCGCCGCGGCCGAGCTCGTGCCGGCTGCGGAGGTGGAAGTGGAGGTGGAGGCCGGCACGAACACCGACGTGAGGTGATCGGGTTCGACGGCTCGATCGAGCTCGGCGAGCTCGAGGTCGGTGACGAGCTCGTCCGGGAGCCCGAGCCGCTGCACGACGGTGACCACAGTCTCGGCGGGAAGGCGCTCGAGCAACGAGAGCTTCACGTCACCGAGCACCAGCTGGTCGTCGCACTGCGCGATCAGGAGCGCCTTGCTGGGTTCGAGCTGCGCCGGGTGCAGCGCCCGACCGTCGACGACGCGCGCGCCCGTCGCCATCGGGTCGACGCCGAGACGCGCCCACGCCGCATCCGCGAACGAGAGCCCGGGGACGACCTCGAGCAGCACGCGTCCGGCGCGCGCCGCTTCGTGCAACAGCTCGACCGTGCGCTCCGCGACCACCGGGCTCCCGGGCACGGCGTACACGATCTCGCCGTGCTCGTTCGCCGCGTCGATCAGGGCGTCGACGATCCCGGGATAGAGGGCGTCGAAGTCGGCCGCGGTGTCGTACGCGGCATCGAACGACTCGAACGCGATCCCCGCGGCGGCGAGCTCGTCGACGGCGGGGTGGCGGGCGGTGCGCACGTAGCGGACCGGGTTCGCCGTAAATGCGGCGCGAGCGGCCGGGAGCACGAGGTCGCTGCCTCCCGGACCGAGTCCGACGACGACGACTCGACCGGGGTCACCCACGGGCGATCAGCCGCCCGGAGCGGGTGCGGGCAAAGTGGACGCCTGCGCACCGGGTGCGACCGGCGGGAGCACCTGCCCGTTGCGTCGGTCCCAGCGGCCGTAGCGCGGGTCGACCGTGACCGCGGCGGAGCCCTTCGTGCGCCCGAGCACGGCCTGGAGCGCGACCTGCTCGACGTCGCTCACGGGCACCTGGTCGGTGACGAGGATGAGGTGCCACCCGAACTGCGTCTGGACCGGGTCGGACACGACACCGATGGGCTGGGTCTTCGCGACGGTTGCGAACGGCTCGACGAAGTTCTGACCGTCGATGCAGCCGAGCGCTCCTCCGTCCTTCGCGGAGCCGTCCTTCGACGTCGATGTGGCGATCTGGGCGAAGTCGCCACCGTTGTCGATCGCCTGCTTGATCGAGGCAGCCTGCTGCTCGGTGTCGACGAGGATGTGCGAGACGTACCGTCCAGACGGACAGAGCGCGGCGACCTGCTTCCGCAGCTCCGGCGTCGGGTTCTTCAGGACGTCCCGCTCGAGCACCGCGACGTTCGTCCAGCGCTCGTTGAGGTCCTGCTGGAACCAGTCGGGCAACGTCGAGAAGACGGCGTCGCCGGTCACCGACTGCACCGCGAGCTGATGGCCGCGCGACGTGTCGTCCTTCGAGGCTTGCAGTCCGCGCTGCTCGACGGCTTGCGCGGCCGCGGTCTGCGAGATGCGCAGGCCGACCCACCCGGAACTCGTGTCGGTCGTGACCGAACCCGGGACGGTGGACAGTGGCGCGACCTGCTGGCCCTGCTGCTTCGCCTGCTCGAACGACTTCTGCAGCGCCGCGTTGTCGGTCAGCGCGGTGAGCTCGGCATCGACCGCCTGCTGCGACACCGTGGTGCCCCGCACGGTGTAGGCCGAAGGCCCGTCGGAGGCGACGCCGTACCCGACCGCCGCGACGACGAGCCCGATGACGATGATGCACGCGAAGATGACGACGAGGCGCTTCATGGCGCTGCGGAGCCTACTTTCCCGTCCGAATCGGCCCCGGTCGGGGCGGGATCGGCCGGGTCGGCCGGTGGCAGATCGGGTGGCAGCAGGTCTTCGAGCAGGGCGACGAGCGTCGCCGCGGTCTCGACGGCCGGCACTCGGAGGGGCACCAGGATCTCCTCGCTGCTCACCTTCGACCCGGGCGCGATCCGCTCGAGACGGATCTTCTTCGACTGCGGCAGCGTGAGTCCCCGGAAGCGGGCCGCGCCGCCGGCGACGGTGACGCTCTTCACCCCGGTGCGCACGCACTCGGCCCGCAGGCGCGCGGCCGCGAGCAGGGCCTCCGCGGGGGGCGGCGGCGGTCCGTAGCGGTCGGTCCACTCGTTGCGGACGTCCTCGACATCGTCGGGGCTCGTGACCGCGGCGAGTCGGCGGTACGCCTCCATGCGGACGTCGTCACGCGTGACGTAGTCGGCCGGCAGATGGGCGTCGACGGGGAGGTCGATGGTGATCTCGATCGGTTCCTCGGGAACGTGCCCGGTGAGCTCCCCGACTGCCTCGGTGACGAGCTGGCAGTAGAGGTCGAAGCCCACGGCAGCGATGTGGCCCGACTGCCCCTCACCGAGCAGGTTCCCAGCCCCGCGGATCTCGAGGTCGCGCATCGCGATCTTGAAGCCCGACCCGAGCTCGGTGAACTCCCCGATCGTCTTCAGTCGCTCGTACGCCTCCTCGCTCAGCACTCGGTCACGCGGATGGAAGAGGTACGCGTAGGCGCGCTGACCACGGCGTCCGACGCGCCCGCGCAGCTGGTACAGCTGCGAGAGCCCCAGGCGATCGGCGCGGTCGACGATCAGCGTGTTGGTCGTCGGGATGTCGAGTCCGCTCTCGACGATCGTCGTGCACACCAGCACGTCGAACTTGCGGTCGACGAAGTCGAGGACGACGCGCTCCAGTCGCGCCTCGTCCATCTGTCCGTGCGCGATGCCCACCCGCGCTTCGGGGACGAGGCCACGGACGTGTTCGGCGATGAACTCGATGTCCTTCACCTGGTTGTGCACGAAGAAGACCTGTCCTTCGCGGAGCAGCTCGCGCCGGATCGCCTCGGCGACGGCGCGGTCGTCGTCCTCACCCACGTAGGTGAGGATCGGCTGGCGATCCTCGGGTGGCGTGTTCACGAGTGAGAGGTCGCGGATGCCGGTGAGCGACAGCTCCAGGGTCCGAGGAATCGGGGTCGCCGAGAGGGTCAGCACATCGATCCCCGTGCGGATCTTCTTGACCATCTCCTTGTGCTGGACGCCGAAGCGCTGCTCCTCGTCGATCACCAGGAGCCCGAGGTGCTTGAACGCGACGTCGTCGGAGAGCAGGCGGTGCGTCCCGATCACGACGTCGACGTCGCCCGACGCCACGCCGGCGACCACCGCAGCCTGCTCCTTCGGCGTGAGGAAGCGCGAGAGCACCTCCACGCGCACCGGATACCCGGCGAAGCGCTCCGAGAACGTCTGGCCGTGCTGGTCAGCGAGGAGCGTCGTCGGAACCAGGATCGCGACCTGGGTGCCGTCCTGCACGGCCTTGAACGCGGCACGCACCGCGATCTCGGTCTTGCCGAACCCGACGTCGCCGCAGACGAGGCGGTCCATCGGGATCGGCTGCTCCATGTCGGCTTTCACCTCGTCGATCGCCCGCTGCTGGTCGGGCGTCTCTTCGAAGGGGAAGGCCTCTTCCACCTCGCGCTGCCACGGCGTGTCGGGCGGGAACGCCCGCCCCGGGCTCGCGAGGCGCGTGCGGTACAGGACGATGAGCTCCTGCGCGATCTCGCGCACCGCGGAGCGCACCCGGGACTTCGACTTCTCGAAGTCGGCGCCCCCCATGCGGTGCAACGTCGGCGTCTCGCCGCCCGTGTAGCGGCGGACGGTGTGCACCTGATCGGTGGGGATGTAGAGCTTGTCGCCGCCCTTGTACTCGAGCAGCAGGTAGTCGCGCGCCGCGCCGCCGATCGCGCGCTGCACCATCCCCGTGTAGCGCGCCACCCCGTGCACCTGGTGCACGACGAAGTCGCCGGGGCTGAGCGCGTCGTAGAGATCCGCGCCCTTGCGAGCGCCGCGCGGACGGCGGTGCACCCGTCGACGACCGGTCAGGTCGGACTCCGCGACCAGCGCGAGCTTCGCGCTCGGCACGATGACTCCCCGGTCGAGGGACGCGACGACGATGCCGATCACCCCGGGGGAGATCGCGCCGATCGCCGTGTCGATGCCGTCCTCCGACAGGACGTGGCCGAGCCGATCGGCCGAGCCGGTGCCCTCGGCCGCGAGCACCACACGCGTGCCGCCACCAGCCAGGCTTCGCAGACGCTGGGCGAGGCCGGCGGCATCGCCGGCAACCGGGTCGAACGCGGTCGCACCGAGGTGCGGGGTGTCCGGACCCTCGGGTGCGGAGAGCACGTGCGTCGCACCCGCGTGGGTGTGCTCGAGGAGACGGTCGAACGGCAGCGTGAGCTGGGGGAACACCGAGCCGGTCGCGCCCCAGGTGCTCGAGAGCGTCGCGGCGAGCGACGCCTCCTCGTCGAGCAGCTCCTGGGCGCGGTCGCGCATCCGCCGCGGCTCGCACAACAGGACGAGGGCGTCGGCCGGGAGCAGATCGGGCAGGAGGCGCTCGCCCCCACCGGACCCCGTGGCGTCGGCCCCTTGCATGGCCGGCGCGGTGAGCCACGGGAGCCACGACTCCATGCCGTCGAACGTCTGCCCCTCGGCGAGGCGCTCCCACTGCTCGGCACCCCAGGGCTCCGTCGCGATGAGCGCCCGCGCGCGCGCCCGCACCTCGTCGGTCGGGAGAAGCTCGCGCGCGGGGAAGATGGACACCTCGTCGACGTCGTGCGTCGAGCGTTGGTCGGCGACGGCGAAGCCCGAGAGGCGCTCGACAGCGTCGCCCCAGAGGTCGATGCGCACGGGGTGGTCGTCGGGGACCGGGTAGACGTCCACGATGGAGCCGCGCACGGCGACCTCGCCCCGCCCTTCGACCTGGTACTCGCGCCGGTAGCCCAGGTCGACGAGGCGCTCGACGAGCGCGTCGCGATCGACCTGGTCGCCGGGCCGGACGATGACCGGTTCGATCTCCTCGACGTGCGGACCGAGACGCTGCACGAGCGCGCGCACGGGTGCGACGACGACCGCGGGCGGTTCGTCGGTGCGAAGTCGCCACAGGACGCGCAGGCGTCGACCCATGGTCTCGAGCGACGGCGACACCCGCTCGAACGGCAGCGTCTCCCACGCCGGGAACGACTCGACCGAGCCCGCGGGCAGGAAGCACCCGAGGTCGTGCGCGATGCGCTCGGCCTCGTCCGCCGTGGGGACGACGACCACGATCGGGCGGCGGCTCGTGACGCCGGCGAGCGCGGCGACGAAGAGCGCTCGCCCGGCGTCGGGCACGGAGACGACAGGCGCTCGGCCCACGACTGCGCGCAGCGCCGGCTCCTCGGCGAGGAGCGCAGCCAACGGCGCAAGGGGAGGTGCGGCGAGATCAGGGTTCATTCAGGAAGGGGTGAGGAGCTCGGCGACGGCGGCGGCGAAGACGCCGGTGTGGAGATCGATGTCGGCCGCGGTGTGCGACGGGCAGCAGAGCGCCATGTTGTGGAACGGCGTCAGGAGGATGCCGCGGTTCAACGCGTAGAGGTGCATGAACGCGTCGAGCTCGTGATCGACGGCGGCGGCGGCCTCGCCACCGGTGTGCGGTGCCGGACAGAACCAGTACTCGGCGCGGGCACCGAGGTGTTGCACGGTCCACGGCAGCTCGTGCTCGGCGATGACGCCGGCCACGCCGTCGGCCCACCGCTCGGCGAGCGGGATCGCGACGGCGAAGTCCTCGTCGCGCAACGCGCCGGTCAGGGTCGCGCGCACGACGGCCAGCGAGAGGGCGTTGGCGGCGAGCGTGCCGCCGACACCACTCACGTCGGTGTCCTCCCCCGCCATCACGTCGCCCACCCGCGCGGCGACCGCGCCACTCATCCCGTAGGCCGCGGCGGGCACGCCGCCGGCGATCGGCTTCCCGATGACGAGCAGGTCGGGGTCGAGGCCCCACTCGCGGGTCGCGCCGCCCGGCCCGGCGCAGATCGTGTGGGTCTCGTCGATGATGAGCAGCGTCCCGGTGCGGCGGGTGATCTCGCGGAGCCGATCATGGAACCCCGAATCCGGCAGGACGATCCCGATGTTCGTGAGCGCAGGCTCGGCCAGCACGCACGCGACGTCCTCGGTCGCGAGCGCCACCTCGAGCGCGTCGACGTCATTGAACTCGACGACCGCGGTGGTCTCGCGCGGGTCGACGGGCGGGCCCGTGTTCCCCGGGCGGGGGATCACCTGACCATCGGCATCGAGCGTCACCAACGTCTCGTCGACTGTCCCGTGGTAGCACCAGTTGAAGACCAGGATCTTCGATCGCCCGGTCGCGAAGCGGGCGAGCCGGAGTGCGAACCGGTTCGCGTCGGTCGCCGAGAGCGCGAACTGCCAGATCGGCAACCCGAAGCGCGCGTCGAGCTCCGCGCCCACCTTCGCGGCGTCCTCGGTCGGGAGCATCATCGTCAACCCCCGGGGCGCCTGCGCCGCGAGCGCGGCGACGGTCGCCACCGGAGCATGTCCCGTCATCGCGCCGGTGTCGCCGAGGCAGAGGTCGACGTACTCATTGCCGTCGACGTCCGTGAAGCGCGCGCCGTGGGCCTCATCGACGAACACCGGGAACGCACCCGGCCAGCGGCGCATCCAGTTCATCGGGACGCCACCGAGGAGGTGACTGCTCGCCTCCTCGAACAGCTCGCGCGACCGCGGGTGCGTGTCCGCGAACGCCTGCTCCTCGCGTGCCCGCAGCTCGACGAGTCGACCCCGATCGATCACGGGCTGGTGCCGTTGTAGCGGTTCATGGCGACGTCGATGCCGTCGATCGCGATCGTCTCGACCGCATCGGCAGCCTGCTCGATGGTCACGTCGACCTCGGCGCGGTCGCGCTTCGAGAACTTGCTCAGGACGTGATCCGCTCCCTGCTCCTTCGACGTTGGCTTGCCGACACCGAGGCGAACCCGCGGGAACGCATCGCTGTGCAGGTGGGACTTGATGGAGCGGAGCCCGTTGTGGCCGGCCAGTCCCCCGCCCGACTTCACGCGCAGCGCGGCGACGGGGAGGTCGAGCTCGTCGTGCACGACGACGATCTGCTCCGGCTCGACGCCGTAGCGGCGTGCGAGCAGACGCACCGCGTCGCCCGAGTCGTTCATGTACGTGAGGGGGATCGCGAGCGCGACGCGCTTGGTGCCGATGCGCACCTCGTCGGCCCGCGCCCGCTCCTTGCCCTTGCGGAGCTTCGCGCCGTGACGCTTCGCGAGGAGCTCGACGACCTCGGCACCGACGTTGTGCTTGGTGCGCTCGTACTCGGACCCGGGGTTCCCGAGCCCGACGACGAGCAGGTCGGCCGGCGTGCCCGTGCGCGGCGCCGACGCGGCCCCGCGCCGTCGCAACACGTGTTAGCCCTCGCCGCCTTCGCCGCTGTCGTCGGACGACGCCTCGGCGGCGCCACCCTCGCCCTCGGCACCCTCTTCGCCCTCGACACCCTCGGCGCCTTCGATCTCTTCCTCCACCACGATGCGAGGAGCGACGACCTGGGCCACCAGGAGCTCGGCGTCGACCGTCGCGGCGACACCGTTGGGGAGTGCGAGCTCCGACACGCGGAGCTGGTCACCGATCTCGAGCTCGGCGATGTCGTGCTCGATGGCGTTCGGGATGTCCTGCGGCTTCGCCTCGATGGAGAGCGAGAAGATGAGCTGCTCGACGAGACCACCGTCGAGCACGCCCTTGGGCTCACCCGTGAGGTGCAGCGGCACCTCGGCGGCCACCGCGACGTCGGTGCGGACGCGCACGAAGTCGACGTGGAGGTACTCGCCACGAGTCGGGTGACGCTGGACCTGGCGGGCGAGCGCCAGGGCGTCGTCGCCGTCGATCTTGAGCGTGATCAGGGTGTTGGCCCCGCCCGCGAGGATGTGCGAGAGCTCCCGTGCGTTCACGGCGATCGGGATGGTGTCGGCGCCGAGGCCGTAGACCACGGCAGGAACCTGGCCCGAGCGCCGGAGCCGGCCCGCGGGACGCGAGCCCTTCTCGGGTCGCAGCTCGGTGGCGAGAACGTTGTCGACGGCCATGGCGCGTCAGCACCTTTCGGGCGGAGGGGACCTTCCATTCTGGTCCGGCACGCCCGGGGGAGCCAAGTCGCGCTCCAGGCGGCCGGGGTCGAGGCAGGGGGGTGATCCAGGCGGCCCCCGGAGGACGAACCCCCGTCCAGCAGACCAATCCAGCAGACCAGCAGCCAACAACCAGCAAGGAGACCCATCATGAGCAACGCAGCGACCGTCCAGGCCATCTACGAGGCGTTCGGAGCCGGTGACGTGCCGACGATCCTCGGCCACGTCTCCGACGACGTGCAGTGGGAGTCCTGGGCCGACAACAGCGCGGCCAACGCCGGACTCGTCTGGATGCGGGGCCGGCAGGGCAAGGACGGCGTGCTCGAGTTCCTCGGCTCCGTCGCCGACTGGAAGTTCGAGCAGTTCGACGTCGTCGACCTCCTCGAGAGCCCGACCAAGGTCGCGGCCGAGATGGAGATCACCTACGTGCTCCCCGACGGGACGCGCGTCCAGGACCAGGAAGTGCACCTCTGGAGCTTCGACGAGGCCGGCCGGGTCACCCGATTCCGCCACTACCTCGACACCGCGAAGCACACGAAGGCGCACCTCGGCGCCAAGGTCTGACGAAGGAGCCGCGAGATCCCTGCAACGCGCGCATCACCCTGCAACGCTCACTCTGCCCCTCGGGCCACTCGCGTGGAGGCGCGTCCGTGCGGCCACGGCCGCGACCACGATGATCGCGACGGCGACGACCACACCGATCGCGATTGCGACGGTCGAGGAGTCGAGGTCGGACTGGAGCCGGACCAGCGGGGTGTCGAGTGCGGCGACGAGCTGCTCCGCGACCCGGGAACCGATCCACGCACCGAGGAGCGCGCCCACCGCGCCGGGCACCACGAGCTCGACCACGAGATCACGCGGACGCGCGCCGGGAGCGATCGCGAGCGTTGCCGCGATCATCCCGAGCAGCGCGATCACCGCACCCACTCCGAGGAGCGTCCACGTCACGAGCCGCAGCAGCGGGAGTGCGCCCACGAAGACCTCGAGGTCGGCGGCGACGTCGACGTAGGTCGCGACGTCGGGCGACGCGCTCACGGTCCGCTGGATCACGGCGGCATCGGCGCCGGGGGCGAAGCGGGCGCCGGCAACGTTGAACAGCCCACCGGCGAACGTGTCGGGCCCGGCGTGCAGCGCGGTCCGAAGCGTCGGGATGGTGGTGAACACCAGGTTCCCCAGGGCATCGGAGGTGCGCGCCGCGACCGGGAGACGGACGGTCGCGACCCCCGGGAAGGCGATGTCCACGTCTTCGCCGACGTGCACATGGAGGAGGTCGGCGAGCGCGACCGGGAGCAGCACGCCGTCGGCCGGGAGCGACTGTCGGCGACCGCTCGGCGTCTCGAATCGCTGGAGCTTCGTCGCGGGATCGAAGGCCTCGAGCTGGGTGCCGTAGCCACGCGTCCCGTGGGTCACCTCGACCACGGCTGACGGGATCGCCTCGGCACTCGCCACGCCCGGCACAGCCTCGAGCGCGCGCAGCTGCGCGTCGCTGACCGGCGCCTGGAACGCGACCTGGGCATCGACGAGCTCGAGCGTCGTCGCGCGTCCGAGGGTCGCGCGGGCGGCATCGACGACCCCCAACGGGGCGACGATCGCGGCGACCGCGCACGTCGTCGCGGCCAGGGCGAGCGCGGCGCCGACGGCCGCCGGGTGGCGGGCGCCGGACGCCGCCCGTGCGGTCACCGCCGCGAGCGCCGTCGCCATCAGCCCGAGGAGCACGCCGACTGCGAGCGCGACGAGATCGGTGCGCGCCACGGTGACCGGGATGTCGACGGCCTCGACGATCGCCTGGGCGGTGACCCGGGCGAGCAGCGCACCGAACGCGACGCCGGCCGTCGCGACGATGACTCCCCCGACCACGAGGTGGCGCCGCGGCGCGCCGGCGCGAGCCGCGAGCGCCAGCGCGAGACCCCCGACCACGATCGCGAGCACCAGCAGGAGCGCCGGAGTGACGACACCGGCGAGGTGGAGCCCGTTGAGCTCCTCGACCACCATCGCGTTCGACGGCTGGTCCGACCGCGGCTCACGCACGACCGCCCCGGTGCGCGCGGCCAGTGCGTCGAGCCGGGCGTCGACCACGGCTCGCGCGGCACCGGCCTCGTACCGCACGAGCACCTCGGTGATCCCCTGTGGTCCGGCGGTCTGCTGCGCGAGCGCCTCGGGCGCGAAGAGCACGGCGAAGCTGCCGGGCGCGGTCACGAGCTGTTGTTGGCTCGCTGCGGCGACGACGTACTCCGGCGATGCCGCCACCCCCCGGACCTGCGCGTCGAGGACGTCGCCGAGTCCCAGGATCCGCACCGAGTCGCCGGGCGCGAGGTGGAGCCCTGCCGCCGTGTGGGACTCGACGACGACGCCCGTCGGGTGCGCCGGATCGATCCCCTGACCCGATTCGAGCAGGGAGCCGTTCACCGGTGGATGCGCGGACGGCACCCCGACGACCTGACCCTGCACCTTCACGGTGCCGTTGCGCACCCAGACCGCGAGGGTGACCGACGTGCGCGACTCGACGGCCGCGACGCCGTCGATCTGCCGAGCGCCCTCAGCGAAGGCGGCCGTGTCGCCGCCGCCGGCGCGGTAGTCGGCGAAGCGCGTCCGTGCGTAGAACGCGTCGAGCGATGCGGCGACGGTCTCCTGCGCGCCGGCGAGGAACGCGAACGATGCGGTGCCGAAGAACAGGAGGAGGAGCGGAGCGATGAGCCGCCAGCCCCCGAAGCGAGCCGGTCCAGGAACCGTGGACTCGGACACGCGTGCGTCAGACGTTGTCGCCGCGGAAGATCTCGCTGACGGACGTGTCCTCGAACACCGCGTCGAGCGCCTCGGCGATGATCGGCGCGATCGACAGCACCGTCAACGCGTCCCAGCGCTTCTCGACCGCGATCGGGAGCGTGTTGGTGACCACGACCTCGCGGACCGGTGCTTCCTTGAGTCGGTCGATCGCGGGTCCCGACAGCACCCCGTGCGTCGCCGCGATCCGTACGTCGGCGGCTCCTCGCTCTTGCAGGAGGTTGGCCGCGCTCGCGATGGAGCTCGCCGTGTCGATCATGTCGTCGACGAGGATGCAGGCACGACCCTCGACGTCACCCACGATCTCCTCGGCAACCGCTTCGTTGTGCAGGTGCTTCGGACGGCGCTTGTCGATGAACGCGAGCTCGGTGTCGATCCCGTGCTCCTCGAGGTTGTTCGCGAACCGTCGGGCGAGCTTGCCGCCACCCGCGTCGGGTGCGACGACCGTCACGTCACCGAGCACTGTCTCGGCGAGGTGTCCCGCGAGGAGCGGCACCGCAGTGAGGTGGTCGACCGGCATGTCGAAGAAGCCCTGGATCTGGCCGGTGTGCAGATCGACGGTGATGACACGATCTGCGCCGGCGACCGTGAAGAGGTCGGCGACGAGACGCGCGGTGATGGGCTCGCGTCCCTCGGCCTTCCTGTCCTGCCGTGCGTACGCGTAGAACGGGCAGACGGCGGTGATGCGCCGCGCCGACGCGCGCTTGGCTGCGTCGATGAGGATCAGCTGCTCCATGATCCGGTCGTTGATGGGCGGCGAGTGGCTCTGGAGCACGAAGAGGTCGGCGCCGCGCACGCTCTCGCCGTAGCGGCAGTAGAGCTCACCGTTGGCGAACGCCGAGAGCACGACCTCGCCGAGCGGGACGTCGAGCTCCTTCGCGATCTCGGACGACAGCTCTTCGTTCCCCCGCCCGGCGAAGAGCATCAGGCGCTTCGTGGGCACCAGCTCCATGTGCCTGGTCGGTTCCGCCTCGGTGTGGCTCACGTCGGGTCGTGGCTCCCATCGTCTGCTGTAGCACGCTCGGCGGCCCAGCCTTCTTCGACTCGTGCGGGCACGCCCTTGGCCAGTGCACCGGGTGGGACGTCTCGTGACACGACGGCGCCGGCGCCCGTGTAGGCGCCCTCGCCGACCTCGACCGGCGCGACGAGCACCGTGTTCGAGCCGACGCGTGCATCCGCGCCGACCTTCGTGCGGTGCTTGTTGGTGCCGTCGTAGTTCGCAGTGATGGTGCCGGCACCGACGTTGGCGCGGGGCCCGATCTCGGCGTCACCGATGTACGCGAGGTGCGGCACCTTCGCGCCCTCGCCGATGTCGGCGTTCTTGGTCTCCACGAACGTGCCGATGTGCGCATCGGCCGCGATGCGCGTGCCCGGCCGCAACGACGCCCACGGTCCGATCGTCGCGCCGTCGCCGATCTCGGTCTCGCGCGCCACGGTCTGCTGCATCACGACGCGCTCGCCGACGATCGTGTCGACGAGACGGCAGTCGGGACCGATCACCGAGCCGGCACCGATCGCGGTGCGGCCTTCGAGGATCACGCCGGGCAGGAGCCGGATGTCGGCCTCGAGCTCGACGCCAACGTCGATGTACGTGCGCGCCGGGTCGGTCATCCCGACGCCCTCGCGCATCCACGCCTCGTTGATGCGCGAGCGGAGCACCGATTCGGCTGCGGCGAGCTCGTTGCGGTCGTTCACCTGCCACGTCTCGGTGGCATCCTCGCCGGGCAGCGCGACGATCGGGTGTCCGGTGGAGCGCAGCACGGAGATGACGTCGGTCAGGTAGTACTCGCCCTGCGCGTTCTCGGGGCTGAGCCGGCGCAGCGCGGGCGCGAGGTAGGCGCGGCGGAAGCAGTAGATCGACGGGTTCACCTCGATGAGGTCGAGCTGCTCGTCATTGGCGTCGGCCTGCTCGACGATCGCGAGCACGCCCCCGCGCTCGTCGCGCACGATGCGCCCGTAGCCGGTCGGGTCCTCGAGCTCGACCGTGAGCATGGTCGCCGCGGCTTCGGTGAGCCGGTGCTCGGTGGCGAGGGCCGCGAGCGTGTCCGGCCGGAGGAGGGGCACGTCACCCATGAGGAGCAGCACGTCGTCGTCGGCATCGGGTGCGTCGGCGAACGCCGTGAGGCCCACGCTGGCGGCGTCGCCGGTCCCCCGTTGGACGCGCTGCTCGACGAACTCGATCGGGATCTCGGTGGCGAGCTGCTCCTGCACCGTCTTCGTGACGCCCTCGGCGCCGTGCCCGACGACGATGACGATGCGATCCAACGGCAGCGCGACGAGCGAGTCGAGCACGTGCAGGATCATCGGTCGACCGCAGATCGGGTGCAGGACCTTCGGCACCGGCGAGCGCATGCGGGTTCCCTCGCCCGCGGCGAGCACGACGGCCGACAACGGTCGGTACACCATGCTCCCTCCAGTCACCTGACTCATGGCCTGATCGCTTCGCCTGATCGCTGTCGCCTGATCGCTGTCCGGTTCGAGTGGGCTCGGGGGCGAGGTTTCGAACCTCGACTTGGGACTTCAAAGGACCCCGTGCTGCCGTTACACCACCCCCGACCTCGCTCTCGACCCTAGCGTTCGAGGGCCTGCAGCACGCGCCCGATGCGACTGTGCAACGGAGCAAGGAGTACCGTCATGACCCTCATGGGTTCGCTGATCAAGAAGCGCCGTAAGCGCATGCGCAAGAAGAAGCACAAGAAGCTGCTGAAGAAGACGCGCTGGCAGCGTCGGCAGCAGGGCAAGTAGCCGAGCTCCTCGGCACGCTCCGCTCGGTCAGGCCGCGAGCGACATCACCCTGAGCTCCATCACCCTGAGCTCCATCACCCTGAGCTCACGCGCACGCCGTGCTTCATGGTGTGACTCTGCGCGACCGGGACCTTCATCGTCCGGCGCACCTTCTTGGCGACGGCCTCGATCCGACCGACCTTGTCGTCGGGGACGGGCACGACGTACGACGAGCCGCTGCCGGCGAGCAGCGCGGGAACGCCCACGAGGTCCTCGAGCGCCTGGCGGAACTCCACCAGCCGCGGCTCCACGGCCTCCGCCGCCGGCTCCAGATCGTTCGAGAGCTCGGGGAGCAGCTCGGCCACCGGACCGAACGCCGGGACCCTGCGCTTCGCACGCGGCCCGCCGAGCTCGTCCCAGGCTGCGTACACGGTCGCAGTGGCCAACCGGAACGGTGGGATCGCGACCAGGTACGGCAGGCCGGTGGGGAGCGACACCGGTTCGAGGAGCTCGCCACGCCCACGGATCCACGCCGCGCCGCCGCTGAGGCAGAACGGGATGTCGGAACCGAGCTCGGCGCCGAGCTCGAGCATGTCGGCGTCGGTCACCTCGAGCTCGAGCATCCGCCGCACCGCCTGCATCGCCGCGGCCGCATCGGCCGACCCGCCGCCGAGGCCCGCACCCGCCGGGATCTTCTTGCGCAGCGTCATGCGCACCCCATGACCGGAGCGTCCGGCGCGCAGCATGATCTCCTCGCCGGCGCGCATCGCGAGGTTCTCCGGTCCGGTCGGGACGCCGTCGACCTCGCCCTCCACCAGGAGGCTCACCCCGCCCGGGTGCGGCACCGCTTCGACCGCCACGACGTCGTGGGGATCACCGATCGAGACGACGAGCGCCTCGATGTCGTGGAAACCGTCGTCGCGCCGACCGAGGACG
Organism: Acidimicrobiia bacterium; assembly: GCA_038321755.1. Lineage (GTDB taxonomy): Bacteria > Actinomycetota > Acidimicrobiia > IMCC26256 > PALSA-555 > JALHSW01. The sequence goes on from JBBQFJ010000033.1 coordinate 26,257, forward strand.
CGGAGCGACAACGTCAGCTTCGCGTACGCAGTGGCGCGAGCGCGGGCGAGACGTCCGGGCTGCGTGAGCTCGTTCACGACGCCGCCTCCCGCGCGAGCGCGGCCCACTGGTCGATCCCCAACGCCTCGGCGCGCAGGCTGGGGTCGATCCCCGCGGCGACGAGCACCTTCTCGGCACGGTCGCCGAGCGCCGCGCGCAATGACCGTCGCAGCATCTTGCGGCGTTGCCCGAACCCGGTGCGCACGAGCTGGAACATCGCTTCCGGGTCGTCGACCGCGACCGCCGGCGTCGCGCGTCGGTCGATGAGCACGAGCGCCGAATCGACCTTGGGGCGCGGCAGGAACACCGTCGGGGGAACGGCACCAACGATCCGGGCTTGGGCGTGATAGGTGACGCGCACTGAGACCGAACCGTAGGCGCGTGATCCGGGGCTGGCTGCAAGGCGCTCCCCGACCTCCCGTTGGACCATGACCAGCAAGCGCTGCACCTGGGGTGCCTCGTCGAGCAGGCGCAGCACGACCGGCGTCGCGAC